>SHYE01000057.1 GCA_009692935.1 Dehalococcoidia bacterium
CGTAAGAGCTGAGTCTTGAGGGGACGGCGAGCCACCGCCCACCCCCACCCGCGGCCTTCGGATGGGCCTTGAGGGTTCCCTCCCACCCGCCCCCATCTGTTTTATGAGGGCTGCCGCCCTAAACCACCCGCCGGACAGACCGGGACTGGTACTGCGGCCGGGTGGTTTCGGTAGGTGAGACATCACCTGCCCCCGCAACGCTGAGCTCTTACACCCTCCCAGCGTTCTACCCTCCTCTAACTCCTCCCTGCAAGAGAGGAGAATGGCGGCTCACGCTTCGACAACGCCGTTGCCAAGGTGCGCTGGTCCGGCCGTGGTCGGCGGCTAGCGCTCCACCGGACCGTTGGAGGTGACGTAGGCGCCCATGGAGCCGTCGAAGTTGCGGGCCCGGCCGTAGTTCAGCAGCTTGAGAGCAAGAATGGCGTGCGCCGCACGCCCACCGCCCTGTCAGTAAGCCACCACTTCTTTTTCGGGGGTGATGCCCTTGTTGGCCAGCAGGGCGCGCATTTCGGCGGCGGGCTTAAACATGCCGGTGGCGGTGTCGGTCAGGTCGGTCCACTCAAGGTGCACGGCCTTGGGCAGGTGGCCGGCGCGGTGCGCTGGGTTGTTGCGGGGGTCGGCCCCGGTGTACTCGCCCTCGGAGCGCACATCCCAGAACAGCACCTCGCCGGTGCCGGCCCAGCCGACCGCCTGCGGCAGGCTGCACGCCATATGGTCTTGCACCGCGCCCAGAGCATACGCCGTTGGCACAGGCATCACAGCATCGGTGGACACCGGGCCACCTGCGGCTTGGTAGGTCCGAAAACTGCCGTTCAAGAACTGCACCTGCTGGTGCCCAAAGCGGGAGAAGGCCCACCAGGTGCGGGCGCCGGTCACGCCGTCGTAGCAGACCACGGTGTCACCTGCGACGATCCCCAGGGTCCCGGCCTGGGAAGCGAACTCCTCGGCGGAACAGGTATCGGGCACACCACTGGCGGCGCGGAAGGCGCCGTTCGGCAGCAGCCGTGCGCCGGGGACATGACCGGCCGCATAATCAGCGGCGCTGCGGCCATCGATCACCTTGACGGTGGGATCGCCGTGATGTTGTGCCAGCCACGCAGCGCTGACCAGCAGGTCTCCGTTCGGGTAGTCGTTGTCGGGCATGGGGCAGGCTCCGTATCTGAGGTGGTGATGTATGGATTGTACCGCTGTCGCAGACAGCATGCCGCGAGGTTGGCCAGACGTGACCACATGTTCCTTAAGCTTCGCTTCCTGTCCGCATCTGCACCATGGCTAACTGTCGCGGCGCCTACCGACAAGGTAGAGCGACGCGACGATGAACGGCTCTATCGTCGACGCTACTTCACCGCCTTCACCTGTTCCAGGTGTGTGTACGTGCTGTGCATCCCGCCACCGGGATAGAAGTAGTCGGCGACGATCTCTGGATTCACCCACAGCTCAATGTTGTTGAAGAAGAACGGCGTGGTTGCGAAATTCTCAAACATCCAGTCACCCAGACGCCGCAGCACCGGCCCCTGCTTGACGGGATCCATTTGTGGCACGAGTTCCTCTTCGTAGACCTTTACCATCTGCGGCGGGCAGTAGCAGGTGACGCTGGGAATCTTGGTAGACCCAAAGTTATACACTTGGGCCGCGTAATTCTGGTCGCTGCCGGTGCTGGTCATGGCCCAGTGATGGAAGTGACGCAACCCACGGGCCTGCTGGAGCCGCGTGGCGGGATCGGCGGAGTTGAGTTCGACCGGCACCCCAATGGCACGCCAGTATCCGGCCACTGCCTCCGCCATATCGTTGGCGTTGGACAGCTGCAGGATGTCCACCAAGTTGATGACCATGGGCGGGCCCTGCCAGGGGGTCATGCCGGCCTCGGCTAGCAGCTGGCGCGCTCTGGCCGGGTCGTAGCCGTACATGTCGCTCCAGCGGCGCTCCCACTCCGGGTTCCAGCCGGGCCATTCCGGACGGAAGTGGTTGAGCAGCATGCGTTCACCGGCAGGTGCGAAGGCCTTCTGGAGAGCGTCGCGGTCTAACGCCTTGTTCAGCGCTTGGCGTACTTTGATATTCAGCATCGGGCTTTCGGGATTGCGTGGCCATTGTGTGTTGTAGTTACTCCAGTCGGGGTTGTAGCAGCAGGCCCATTGGCCGAATACCCGCGGCCCGGTTACGGTGTTGGTAAGCAAACGCATGCTTCGTCCATCTGCTTGAGCCTTCATGTCGGCCGGCAGTTTGGTCATGTGGATCTCACCGGTTAGCAGGCCAGCCAACCTAGTCGAGGCCTCGCGCATCCAGCGGGCCTCCAATTCCGGGAAGTCGGGCTGTCCCCGATAGTGCTGGTACGGTACCCGCCCAAAGCGAATGAAAGTAGAGCGCCCGCGATCCAAGTACTGGTAGGCACCGGTGCCCGGGTGTGGCGGCTGGTCGAACAGTGGATCACCCGCCGCGTCGAAGTGCGCTTTGGAGTTCATGGGGATCTGGTAGTAGTTCTCTGAAATGGCGTTGAAGAAGCTGACGTGCGGGTTGATGTGGAACACCACCTCGTGGTCGTTCACCACCTCGAGACGATTGACGATCTTTTTCCACCAGCCGATCCAATTATGGCTGTCGTCGCGCAGTGCAAAGTTCTCGTACGAGTGCACTACGTCGCGGGCAGTGAATTCGCCCCAGTCACCGCCGTTGAAGCGTACCCCCTCCCGCAACTTGAACCGCACTTGCCGGAAGTCTGGCGTGGTGGTCCACTCTGTGGCGAGTTGCGGGATATGCTTACCCGTTTTGGGATCAGTGCCGATGAGGTTCTCGTACATCGGCCGCAGCTGCATGACGTCGTGGCAGCAGATGGTACGGACGTCGTTGCTTTCGATGGCAAGGGGCTCGATGGCAAACACCAAACGGTTCACCTTTGGCTGGCCCGCGCGCTCCGTTGGCGCAGTGACTGGCGACGTGCCACAGGCCGCGCCGGCGCTGACCAGCACCCCAAGAGATACCCACGCTACGGTACGTGCTACCCAATGTCTAAACATGTCCCCCCCTTCGTGTGACCGCTCCTGTCAAATGGCGACCATAAAGTGTGTTGGTCGATGTGTCAACATTGTGATATAGGTCACAACTATAAGTTGGTCTGCATTGGCGTGCCGCTCCGCATGCGCCCTTATGCGTCCGGTGCGCGCTTGCCCCCACCTGAACCCGACGGCTATCATCGGTCGGCGGTTGGCTCGACAGACTCACCTGCCGAATGCCCGCCAGTGACTTGAAGGAGCCCCCATGAAAGCCGAGATCATCTCTATCGGCACCGAGATCCTGTTCGGCCAGATCGTCGACACCAATTCGGCGTGGCTGGCGCAACGGCTGCCGACGCTCGGCATCGACCTGTACTACGTGTCCACGGTGGGGGATAACCAGGGGCGGATCGTGCAGACGCTCCGCCGCGCCTGGGAACGCTCCGACGTCATCATCACCACCGGCGGCCTGGGCCCTACCGAGGACGATCTGACCCGCGAGAGCATTGCCGAGATGCTGGGCGAAACCCAGCGGGTGGTCCCCGAGTTGGAGGAAGCGCTGCGAACGCGGTTCGCCCGGCGGGGTGGACCGCCGATGCCCGAGCGCAACATCAAGCAGGCCACGCTGGTGCCCTCGGCGCGGGCCATCCCCAACCCGCGCGGCAGCGCTCCCGGCTGGTGGACCGAGCGCGACGGCCACATCATTGTCAGCATGCCGGGCGTGCCCAGCGAGATGTTCTACATGTGGGAGAACGAGGCGGCGCCCGAGCTGCTGTCCCGCTCCGACGGTAGTGTGCTGCTGTCCAAGATCATCAAGACGAACGGCATGGGCGAGGCGCTGGTGGACGAGCTGCTGAGCCCGCTGCTGAGCAGCAGCAACCCCAGCATCGGCGTGTATGCCAAGAACGACGGCATTCACCTGCGGCTGAGCGCCAAGGCCGCCCGGCCGCCCGAAGCCCAGCACATGCTCGACGAGCTAGAGCCCAAGGTGAACGCTCTTCTCGGCGACATCATCTGGGGCTACGACGACGAGACGCCCGCCGCCGCCGTCGGCCGCCTTCTGAAGGACCGCGGCCTGACGCTGGCCACCATGGAGAGCTGCACCGGCGGCCTGGTGTCGAGCCTCATCACCGATATCGCCGGCAGCTCCACCTACTTCAAGGGTGGGGCCGTCACCTACACCAACGCCCAGAAGGTGGCACACGGCGTGCACCCCAGCATCATCGAGCAGCACGGCGCCATCTCGGCCGAGTGCGCGCAAGCGATGGCGGTGGCGATCCGCGAGCGGATGAGCGCCGACGTCGGTATCAGCGTGACCGGCGTGGCCGGCCCCGACCCGGTGGAGGGCAAGGACATCGGCACGGTGTTCATTGGCGTGGCCACCGCCGACAACCAGCGGGTGATGACCGGCGGCATCTACCAACGCTCCCGGGTCGATATCAAGTCGCGCGCCGCCACCAACTCGCTGCTGTTCCTGCGGCGGGTGTTGTTGGGGTTGGAGTAGGCCGAGGAGGCGACGACTATGCCCATCCAAGCGTTCGACCACGTGGCGATGCCCACCGCCGACCCCGAGGCGTTGATCGCGTTCTACCAACGCTTGGGGTTCACCATAGTGGGCGCTGAGGAGTGGCGGCACGGCAGGGCGCGGGCGTTCGCGCTTGCCTTTGGCGACAACAAGATCAATGTGCACCCACCACCAGTGTGGCAGGACCCCGCTTTCACCCTGCGCGGGCCGGCGGCGCTGCCGGGCTGTGGTGACTTCTGCTTCGTGTGGGCCGGCACTGTTGAAGACCTGACCCGGACCTTGGCTGACGCCGAGGCGAGGGTGATTGAGGGCCCGGTGCCACGGGTGGGCGGGCGCGACACTGGCTCGGCGCGGGGCACCAGCCTGTACACCCGTGACCCGGACGGCAACCTGCTCGAGTTCATTGTGTATTAGCAGCGTGGTCGCATCTCCACACACACCGTTCCTGGCACGCGGTCCAGCGCTCGACCCTCCGCCATCGGCTCTCGGTCAGGAAGCGGGACTGGGCAGCCCATGACCGCTAACGCGAGGGCGGTAGCGCCCCGCACACCGCACGCCCGCCGGATCTCGGTGTTTTGGCAGGGCGTGGCGTGTGTGCTGACCGGGGCGGGCGTGCTGGTGGGCCTGAGCATCGTATTTAACCCAGGCCTGTTGCGGCCGCTGCAACTCAGCGTCGACCGCTATCTGTTTCTGGTGTTGGGCATCTTTCTCGCGCTGGTGTTTCTGTTGTTCCCCGGCCGGGCGCGGGATCTGCGCCGGGTGCCCTGGTACGACGCCGCGCTGGCCGGGCTGGCGCTGGCGATCGGGCTGTACCTGGTGTGGAACGCCCGGCAAATCAACGCCGGCGGCTGGGCGCTGGCCCGCGCTCCCGACTTCGTGGTGGCGGTGGGGGTGGGCCTGTGGCTGCTGGTGCTTGAGGCGGCCCGCCGTACCACCGGCAACGTGTTCGCAGGCATCATCTTGGTGGTATCGCTCTACCCCTCGTATGCGGGCGCGATGCCCGGACCGCTGCGTGGGTTCGACATCCCCTTCGTCGACACCGTGCGGTTCCACGCCTTCAGCGGGCAGTCGATTACGGGCGACCCATTGCGAGTGCTGGGTACCATCCTGATGGGCTTTCTGGTGTTCGGCGTGGTGTTGCAGCACACCGGCGGCGGTCAGTTCTTCGCCGACCTTGCGGGGGCGCTGCTGGGGCCGGTGCGCGGCGGCACCGCCAAGGTCGCGATTGTGGCCAGCGGCGCGTTCGGCATGCTGAGCGGCAGCGGCGTCAGCAACGTGCTCTCCACCGGCACCGTGACGATACCAGCGATGAAACAGAGCGGATTCACGCCGGCATTTGCCGCCGGCGTCGAGGCGAACGCCGCCAACGGGGGCACCCTGGTACCGCCGGTGATGGGGGCAACCGCCTTCCTGATGGCGACGATTCTGGAGGAGCCGTACAGCGTGGTGGCGTTGGCGGCGGTGGTGCCCGCGCTGCTGTTCTACTACAGCCTGTTCGTGCAGCTCGACGCTTATGCGGCCCGCTACGGCATTCGGGGCGTGGAGCGTGCGGCCATCCCAGCGCTGCGGCAGACGCTGCGAACCGGCTGGCCCTACCTGTTGACGCTGGGGCTGCTGGTATCTGCCGTGCTGCAACTGCGGGCCGACGCCGATGCTGCCTTTGTGTGCGCCGGGGTGCTGCTGGTGGCGGGCACCCTGGGCGGCCGCATCCGTTGGAGCCTGCGGTCGGCGGTGGAGCTGGTGATACGCTCCGGCCGGGTGCTGGCGGAGTTGACGTCGCAACTGGCGGCGGTCGGCATGCTGATTGGCTCGCTGTACCTGACGGGGAGCGTGGCCAGCTTCACCAGCGGCATCATTCACTTTGGGGGGACCGACGTAGTGACGCTGCTAGCGCTGGCGGCGGTTGTATCGCTGATTCTGGGCACCGGGCTGCCCGATACCGCCGCCTACATCTTTCTGGCGGTGATGCTGGCCCCTGCCTTGGTGGCCCAGGGGTTCGACCCGGTGGCGGTCCACTTCTTCATTCTGTACTGGTCGAACATCGCCGACGTGACGCCGCCGGTGGCCATCGCCGTGACCGCCGCTGCCGGCATTGCCCAGGCCCCGGCCATGGCCAGCATGTGGGAGGCCACGCGGCTGGCCGCGGTGAAGTACCTGCTGCCCTTCTACTTCGTGTTGAATCCGGTGCTGCTGTTCCGCGGCTTCGAGCCGGTGGCGTTCGCACAGACGCTGGTTCCGGCGGTTATCGGCATTACGGTGGCGGCCTACGCGTTGCAGGGCTACCTGCCGGGGGTGGGGGTGGTGACCGCCAGCCGAGCCGGCCTGGCAGTGCGGGCCGCGATGACGGTTGGTGCGCTGCTGCTGGCGGTGCCGGCGCCGGCGTTGCAGGCTGGGGGCTGGCTCGTGATGGCCGTGGGGTACGGACTGCTGTGGGTAGCCGGCAGGCGCGGCTGGCGAATGCTGGTCGCAGTGAACAGAACGGCCTCGCACCTTGTACAGCCTCAGGACGGCGCCTAACGCGCTCCCGGAGTGAGTGGCGGTCGGCGACGCTGGGCGGGCGGGGGAGCCCCCTCCCCTCTAGCCCCCTGCTACGGCAGGGACGGAGGATCGGCGGCCTCAGCGGCAACGGACGGCGGGGATGTTACCGATGTCTCTGGGCACCGGGCTACCTAGGTTTACCGTTGCACGGGCCTGAGTGACGGGGCTGACCGGTGGCGGGACGACGCTCGGCACACCAGCGCTGCGATGGGCGGACTGACGGTGGCGTATGCTGGCGGCAACACGACGGAGGTGGCGTATGAGCGTTGTCTGGATTCTGGAGTGGGCCGGCATCACCCCCGAGGTGTACGACGAGCTGGCGCAGCGCACGCAGTGGGAGACGGACCTGCCGGACGGGCTGGAGCACCAGGTGACGGCGTTCAGCGAGAAGGCACTGGTGCTGACCCAGGTGTGGACGTCGCCCGACCACGTACTGCGGTTCATGGAGGACCGGCTATTGCCGGCGGTGAAGGCGATGGGCATCCCCACCATGCCGCGGGTGGACCAGCATCCCGTGCGGGGGATTTTGGCGCCGCGGTAGTTACTACCTACCGCGCGTCCGGGACCCCCCGCCGATGGCAATCCACCGGCCTCGGAGGTCAGCACCACCGGCGATCGGGTTCGGGGCCATTCGCCACCGGCGTTCCCGCCGTGTGCTACCCGCAGTTGCATCACCGCTGTCCGGCCCTCACCTGAGGGCGTGGTTCACCACGGCCCCAGAGCTACTGTTCATGCCCGGACCACCGACCCGCCCGCCGGCTCCCGAACCTAAAGTGCTTTTCCGAAGCAAACTCAACCCGCAGCCGCCAACCTGGGGCCGTGGCCGGCGGTTCGCCACACCCGATGACGCTTGGGTAGTTGCCGGCGGCGTTTTGTACCACTTTTTGTCCCCCTGGGTTTAGCGCGCGTTTAGCCACGCGCGTGCTAGCTTACCTGCGCACGCAGTCAGGCATGGATGAACCAGCATCCTGCCGTACCTATTTTGGGGAGGGGACATGATTCAGTTCTTGCGATGTACACCGTTCCTGTCGAGGCTCACCGTTGCGGCGATGTTGCTTGCACCCGGCCTCATCACCGCTCGACCGGCCCACGCCGCCGCCTTTGTGGTAACGAACCTGAACGACAGCGGCGTTGGTTCCCTACGCGCGGCTATGCTAAGCGCCAACGCTGCCGGCGGCGCCGACACCATCACCTTCAGCGTCAGGGGGACCATTACGCTGGCAAGCGCTCTGCCCGACATCACTGACGCGGCGGGCTTGACCATCGACGGTAGCGGGCAGGCGGTAGTGGTGAGTGGCGACAAGAAAGTACGGCCCTTGAGGATCGCCGCCGGGGCGCTCCTGAACCTTTCGAACCTCGCCGTAATTGAAGGCTTCTCGGGCAGTGGCGGGGCTATCCGCAACCTTGGGCGCCTGAACGCCGACAAGGTCACCATCACGGGGAGTTTCGCCAGCGAGGCCTGCACCGACGGCCTCTGTGAGGGAATCGGTGGTGGGATCAGGAACGAGGGCACATTGGTGCTGCTGGGCAGCGTGCTAGTAGTCGGCCACGGGTATATGGGTGATACGCGCTGGGGTGGTGCGCGTTATCTCCAGTATGAAACGCTTCATAGTGACCCTCCCAGGAGAAGAACGTACGGCGCTCCGCAAGCTCCTCAGGGGAGGGAGCGCTGCCGCACGAGTGCTGATGCACGCCCAGGTTCTCCTCAAGGCTGACCGCAGCGCAGACGGCCCAGACATGAGTGATGTGGCCATTGCCAAGGCCATTGACGTGGGGCAGTACTACCGGCTGGCCGAGGCCGACTGCCTGCCCAAGCCGGTCGGCCACCTGCCGCTGGTCATCGGCGGCATGGGCGAGCTGCGCACGCTGAAGCTGGTGGCCGAACAGGCCGACGAGTGGAGCAGCGTGAATCTGACCCCCGACCTGTTCGCCGAGAAGACGGCGGTGTTGGCCAAGCACTGTGCGGTGGCCGGCCGCGACCCCGCCACCATCCGCAAGAGCATGATGCTGTTCGGCTTTGTGGGTCCCGATGACCGCACGGTGGAGGGCCTGCTGCGCCGCTTCTACAACGACGACGGCGCTACCACGGCAGCGCTGCACGCCCGCGCCACCGAGCGCCGGATGTTCGCGGGCACCACACAGCAGTTGGTCGACTACCTGGGCGCGCTAGCGGGCGCGGCATGCAAGAAGTGCAGCTGCAACACCTGGAGTTCGATGACGACAGTCTGCCGGAGTACCTTGCGGCGGAAGTCGCGCCGCGGCTGCGGGGGTAGTCTTGGCCGGTTGGGCGGACGGGCAAACGGGCTTGCCGTCGGCCTGACGTTTGTTAGGGGGCGTTTAGCCAGCATTGGTTAAGCTACAAGCGCCGTTGCAGAACGCCACGCAGAATCCCCCGGCTTGTAGGCCCTTGGTGCCATGACCCACTCCTTCGACATGAACCAGCGGTACATCCAGCTCCCAATTATCGGGTCGGGGGTGTTCAACGGGCACAACTACAGCCTGTTCACCACACCGGCGGATGAACAGCATGTGGCACCTCCGGGGCACTACATGCTGTTCATCCTAGATGCGAACCACGTTCCCTCGGTGGCCAAGATTGTGCAGGTGCAGTAGGGCGGCACCGGGACAGGGTCTGCCTTCGTAGGTGCAGGCTGCGCCTGTTCGCCTCTCGCTACCAAGGCACGATGGCGGTGGTGCTGCATGAGGAAAGCTCCATCAGGGCGATGCTGGATGGCGCGTGGAGGCTGGCGACGTGGCTGCGTTAGCTGCACACGTTGTTGTGGATAACACGCGGATGGCGGAGCGGTGTCCCAAAGTTCTCCTCCCTTGAAGGGAGGAGTTAGAGGAGGGTAGAACGCTCTGCCAATCGCCGCGTACAACAACGCGGTGCACCCGAGCTGCGTTTGACAGCGCGCGCGGGCGGCGCGTAGAGTGGGGCTACCTCTTATGGCGCAACTCAAGCCCCTTTGGGACCTCCTCAAGCGCCGCTGGCTCATCGTTGTCGTGCTTGCTGCGGTTGGCGCGGGCGGCGGCTTCGGGTTCAGCAAGCTGCAGGAACCCGCCTTCCGCTCCTCTGCCAAGCTGTACGTCATGCCTGCCCGGCCCGACAACGGCAACACGCTCACCATTCAGAACGTGGTGCGCCAGTACGGCCAACTCATGGTGTCCGACCGCTTTCTGGAGGGCATCAGCCGTGGGTTGAACCTGCGACTCTCGGTGGAGGAGATGCGCAAACGCGTCTCGGCCAGCGGCGTGGTGGAGTACCAGCAGGTGCTGGCAGACGTCGATGACCCCGACCCGGCGCAGGCACGCGCGATTGCCGGCCGCCTAGTGCGGGACTTCATACGCGATCAAGAGACGCGCATGAAGAACGTCGTCCAGTCGAGCCGCATCGACGTCATCGCCTACGACGACCCCACGCCTGCGGTGCTGCACCGGCCACAGACCACGACAACCGTGGCTGCCGCGACCCTGCTCGGCCTGCTGCTGGCGGCCGGCGTCATCGCCCTGCTCGAGCTGCCGTTGCTGGCGCGACTGACGCCCTATTGGGCGATCCTGCGGCGGCGCTGGGCGATCGTGGTCACGCTGGTGGTCGTCGGCGGGGCCGCCGGGTTCGGATTCAGCAAGCTGCAAGAGCCGATGTTCCGTTCCTCGGCCAAGGTCTACCTGATGCCTGCCCGGCCTGATTATGGCAACACCCTCACCATTCAGAACGTGGTGCGCCAGTACGGCCAGCTCATGGTGTCCGACCGGTTCCTGCGGAGTGCCAGCGAGGACTTGAAGCTCGATTTGCCGCTGGCGGAAATGCGCAAACGGGTGACCGCCAGCGGCGTGGTAGAGTTCCAGCAGATATTGATGGATGTCGACGACACGGACGCCGGCAGGGCACGGGCCATTGCCCGCAAGCTGGTACAGGACTTCATTCAGGATCAGGACGGCCGCATGAAGCATGTGGACCCCTCGAACCGGATCGACGTGTTCGCGTACGACGATCCAACTCCGGCTACGCTGCACCGGCCACAGACCCGCACGAATGTCATCGCCTCCGCCGTCCTGGGCCTGCTGGTCAGTCTGGGTTTAGTGTTTCTGCTGGAGACGCAAAGCAGCCCGATACGAACCCCCGAGGAGGTTGAGCGCCGAGCGGGCCAGCCGGCAACGGGGAAGATCCCCGCGACCAGCTAGCAGGAGGCGCCGCGCACGTGCCCGTACATCCCCGACTCATCGCGATTACCCAGCCTTTGGCCCCGGCCACCGAGGCGTTTCGTCAACTCCGCACGTCGGTGTTGTCTTACCGTGGAGACCGGCCGCTGCAGACCATCATGGTCACCAGCCCCATGGCGCAGGAGGGCAAGACCAGCGTCGTCGCCAACCTTGCGATCACCCTGGCGCAGGCCGGCCGTACCGTGATTCTGGTGGACGCCGATCTCCGTCAGGCCTCGCTGCACACGCTCTTCGACGTCCCAGGCGACCGAGGGCTGACCAATGCGTTGCTGGAACCGGCTGGTGAACTCCCACTACAGGCGACTGGGGTGGACAATCTGAGACTACTGGCCGGCGGGCCGCACGCTCCGAACCCCTCCGAGCTGCTGGCGTCGCCCCGAATGGCCGAGATCATCGCCAGCCTGAGGGGTCA
>SHYE01000058.1 GCA_009692935.1 Dehalococcoidia bacterium
GCCCTCGCCGCGCTCCAGCACGTAAAAGCCCTGGCGATCCCAGTCCTCGTACAGGCTGAAGTTCTCCTCGGGAGTGCTGACATCACGCAGATCGGCCAGCAGTTTCTCGAAGGCGGGATGACCGACCCGATCGACGAAGGCGTTGAACACTTCGCCCTCCTGCCGCTCCGCCTGGTAGTACTTGATGATGCGCTCGGTCGCGTCGGGCACCCGTTTGCTGGGCAGCTTGGTGCTGACCCGCTTGGCGTAGCGGAACTCGCCGCTCTTGTCATACTGCCCACCGATGTACACCTCGTAGGCCGGCACCTGATGGCCGTCGGCCCCCTTCACCGCGGCGCCCTGGAAACCGATGCTGCCCAGGTGATGCCTGCCGCACCCGTTCGGGCAACCGCTGGTCTTCACGTGCATTTGCCTGACCAGCGGATCGACGATATCGAGTTCAATCAGGCGGTCGCGGATGGCGCGGTTGGCGCCCATGCTGGCGGTGATGCCCAGCTTGCAGCTATCGGTACCGGGGCAGGAGACGGTATCGGTGATTTCGTGCACGCCGGCTTCGGCCAGATCGATAGCCTTCAGTTCCTTCCAGAGCGCGGTGAGCTTGCTGTTCGGCACCCAGCGCAGCACCAGGTCCTGCTCGAAATCGAGCCTGACGAAGCCGTTGCCAAATGCGCGGGAGAGGCGAGCGAGGTCCTCGAACTGGGTGCTGCTCAGGTCGCCCTGGGGCACCTTGAGGTACACCGTGCTGTAGCCGTCCTGTCGCTGGGGGACCGCGTTGGTCTCCTTCCAATGCAAGTACTCGACACTGGTGTCCTCCGGCTCGGTGGCGGCGGGAGCGGGGCCGCTCGGCGTCTTCTCGTAATTCTTGATCATGTAGGGCTCGGGGGCGATAGCGTCCTTAGCCCAGGGCTCTTGCAGCTCGGTCTCCACCAGCTTGCGGAACTCGTCTATCCCGATGCGGTCGACGAGCACCTTGATGCGAGCCATCATGCGGTTCTTGCGCAACTCATCGCTCTTGTTAAAGATGCGGAGCACCGCCTCGCTCACCCGTAGGTACTCGTCCACGCTCACGAAATCGTAGAGGACCTGGGCAGCCCGCGGCATGATGGAGGAGCCGCCACCGACGTAGATGGCAAAGCCCTGCTTGCCATCCTTCACGTTGGCCACGAAGCCGATGTCGTGATACGGGGCGTTGGCGCAGTCGGAGGCGCAGGGGCTGAAGCTGCTCTTGAACTTGCGGGGCATGATCTGGGTGAAGGGCTTGCGGATGAAGTACCGCACGTACGCCGTCATGTAGGGCGTGATGTCGAACACCTCGTCGCGGCACACGCCGGCCAACGGGCAACTGATGACGTTGCGCACCGTGTTGCCGCAGGCCTCGCGGCTGGTGACACCCACTCGTGCCAGGCTGAATTTCAGCAGAACAGAGTCCTCCAGCGGGACATGGTGGTACTGAATGCACTCGCGGGTGGTGATGTGGCCGCGGTCCAGCGGCGTGTACTTCCGAGCCACTTCGCCCAGCACTTCTAACTGGCGGGCGGAAACGATGCCCCCGGGCAGCTTCACCCGGATCATCTGGACATCGGCCTGGCGCTGGCCGTACACGCCCTCCCGCAGGCGATACTGCTGGAACTCGATGGGGTCCTTTTCGCCGATGCGGAACGCTTTAGCGCTGGCGTCGAAGACCTGGAGCTCCTCTTCGATGATCGGAACGATGCCCTGTTCTTCTACTTGGATCGCCACGCGCGTCCTCCATTCTTGATAGAGACGATTGAGTTACTAGAGTTCTCTTGCGGTACCGGCTAGGTCACTATTCTAACCGCCTGCCGCACCAGGCAGCAACTGGGGGTGTCCGGGGCCGGTGCGGGGCCTGCTAGTCCCACGCCGACGGCACCGCGCATGCCTTCCCTCCCGGGTTTATCCACCAGCGCTCCACAGCGTTTTCACACAAGTTGCGGTGGATATGGAGTTGACTTGCACAACATGTAGTGCTATCCTGGCCCCTGTCCCGTTAATCAAGTCAGTGCACTAGACGATAACGCGACACGGAGCGTCGTCAATGTACAACTGGTCGGCACGGCTACGGGGGTAGCGGGTTTCTCATGCGTTGCCCCTATTGCCAGCACCCCGAATCCAAGGTTATCGACTCTCGTGATGCGGAGACGGGTGTCCGGCGGCGGCGTGAGTGTTTACGGTGCCAGTCCCGGTTCACCACGTACGAGCGTCCCGAGGCGCAAACGCTCTACATCATTAAGAAGGACAGCCGGCGGGAGGAGTTCGACCGCCGCAAGCTGATGTCGGGCCTACGGATGGCCTGCGCCAAGCGGCCGCTGCCCACCGGCGCCGTGGAGCGCTTGGTGAATGATGTGGAGGACGAGTTGCGCAAGCTGGGGCGCTCAGAGGTGGCCAGTTCGCTGGTTGGGGAGTTGGTGATGGAGCGGTTGCGGACGCTCGACCATATCGCCTATGTCCGGTTCGCCTCGGTGTACCGCGACTTCGCCGACCTGGAGAGCCTGCGGCAAGAGGTGGAGACGTTGGCGGCGGGCGGCGGCGCCGGTGCCACGCTGAATCAGTTGCCACTGTTGCCGCCGGAAACCCTGGGACGCGGCCGTCGCGGCCGCCGCCCCAAGAGCGCTGCCGCAAGGTAGCCAGAAAGGGGCTAGGCAACAGTTGCAAGACCTTGTGTGTCGTTTCGTAGAGGAGCGACTGCTATGACACGGCAAGCTGACCGTGCGACGCCGCTCCAGTTAGGGGCGCTGGCGAATGCCTGTCACGATATGGCGGACCGGTACCTGGTACGCTTCATCGAGACGCAGGACTTGGGCGACCAACCGGCCGCCGACGCCGCTTGGAAACGGTATCAGCAGTATTGGGAAGCAGAGATGCTGGCCATCACCGCCGATGAGGGGAAGGCCGGTGAACTCGACTCCGACCTGCAGCGCCTGATTAACGACCCCTGCATTGCGGGCGAGCTAGCGGACATTCTGGGCAGGCCGATCCCGGCCTAGCCTTACGGGAGCACACCATGACCTCACGTTTTGCCGACGACGAAGCCGCCAACCCCAACGGGCCCATCGAGCCGGAGCAGCCAGCCGCGCAGGCGGACGCCCAACCGGCCGAGGCCCTACCCGAAGCCGTAGTGGAATCGCTGGAGGACGCGCGCTGGCACGAGCCGGCGGTGGCGGCCCAGCGGATACTGACCGAGGTGTTCCGCAGCGGCGGCAAGACCGCGCTGGAGTTGGAGGAGCTGCTGAACCGGGCTTCGGTGGATCCCAAAGGTTTCATCGACTATTGGGCGCGGGAGCAGTTTCTGCGGGAAGTGGTGCAGGGCCGCGAGCGCCGTTTCGAGTTGAGCAAACGTGCGGTATTGGAGCTGGAGTTAGACGTCGCCTAAGACCAACAACAACGCACAGGAACAGCCGATGCCAATTGATATGCATGCACCTCAGGAACCCCGTTTACGAAGCAGCTTAACGGCTGGCGCCGAACCATCGAAGCCTCGTGGTGGCGAACGGTGGGGACCGTGGGTTTATAACGCCAAGTCATCGGAGCTCGTGTACCGAGGGATAGGAAATAGTGAGTATGCCCTCCCTTTGGGTAACTGTGCGACTCAAGCAGAGCGCTACTGATTGATCCTGCACTTGTCTAACGCGTGGGCAACAAATGAGGAAGTTGGATGGGTTGGTGAGGGCTTTTGTGGATCTTTTCAGAGAACATAGTTGGTAGGATTTAGCACCATCCTAGTTCGTTTCGCAGATCAAAGCCTAGGAGCATTCGGTGAATACAGACGCCATAGACAGCGCCCCGGAGATGACCGACGTCATGGAGATGGCGGTTGCCAGCACCCATGGCAGCATCACCACGCCAAAAAAGCGGAAGGTGGCGACCTGGGCCGTGGCGCCGCTGTCCCGCGAGCTGAATGTCACCGAACCCGAGGCGGTGGAACGCCTGGTGCGGGAGATCGAGGCCAAGCGAGCCGGGCGCTCGCTTCAGCCGGCCGATAGCAGCTTCAGCCAGCCGCGACCACGTGACGACTATCGAGCGCCGACGCGCATCACCGGCGAGCCCAAGATGACGCCCCAAGCCGTCACCATCTTGCAGAAGCGCTATATGAAGAAGGATGGCACCGGCAAGGTGGTGGAGACCGTCGACGGCCTGTTCCACCGGGTGGCCAACAACCTGGCCGAGGCCGAGGTGTTCTACAATCCCGCCGCCGACCAGGCTGCCTGGGCAGAAGAGTTCTACCAGGTGATGGTGAACCTGCAGTTCCTGCCCAACTCGCCGGCCATCGCCAACGCCGGGCGTGAACTGCAGCAGCTCTCGGCCTGCTTCGTGCTGCCGGTCGAGGACTCGCTGGACCGCATCTTCGAGAGCGTGAAGAACGCCGCGCTGATTCATCAGACCGGCGGCGGCACCGGCTTCAGCTTCGGCCGGCTGCGCCCCACCAACGACATCGTGGCCTCCACCGGACAGGTGGCCAGCGGCCCGGTCAGCTTCATGAAGGTGTTCGACGCCGCGACCGACGCCATTAAGCAGGGCGGTATGCGGCGCGGCGCCAACATGGGCATCCTGCCCGTCGACCACCCCGACATCCTGGAGTTCATCACCTGCAAGGCCGACATGGTGTCGATCACCAACTTCAACATCTCGGTCACGGTGACCGAGGAGTTCATGCAGGCGGTGGAAGCGGGCACCGACTACGACCTCTACAACCCCCGCAACAAGCAGGTGGCCGGCCGGCTGAATGCCCGCGAGGTGTTCCAGAAGATGGTGGACAACGCCTGGAAGAACGGCGACCCTGGCCTCGTGTTCATCGACCGGGTGAACGCTAGCCACCCCTGCCCGCACATCTCGCCGGTGGAGAGCACCAACCCCTGCGGCGAGCAGCCGCTGATGCCCTACGAGAGCTGCAACCTCGGTTCCATCAACCTCTCGAAGTTCCTGCTGCCCGGCCGCTGGAGCGATGACCCCGAGACCCGCATCGACTGGCCGAAGCTGGGCAAGGTGGTGAAGATCGCCACTCGCTTCCTGGACAACGTCATCGAGATGAACGAGTACATCGTTCCCGAGATCGAGATCATCACCAAGGCCGCCCGCAAGATCGGCCTGGGTGTGATGGGCTGGTCCGACATGCTGCTGCAGCTGGGCGTGCCCTACAGCTCTGAAGAGGGCGCCCGGCTGGGCGAGCGGGTGATGGCCTACATCGAGAACAAGAGCAACGAGACCAGCCTCGAGCTGGCCCAGGAGCGGGGCGTGTTTCCGGCCTGGAAGGGCAGCATCTACGACCGGGCCGGCGGGCCCCGCTACCGCAACAGCACCCGCACCACCATCGCCCCCACCGGCACCATCTCGCTAATGGCGGGCGCCTCTTCGGGCGTGGAGCCGGTGTTCGCGCTGTGCTTTCAGCACCACGGGCTGGAGGGCGCGATTAAGGAGCGCTTCGTCAACCCCATCTTCGAGCAGGTGGCCCGCGAGCGCGGCTTCTACAGCGACGAGATTATGGACGAGGTGGCGGCGCACGGTAGCTGCCAGGGCGTCGACGGCGTACCGGCCGACGTGCAGCGGGTGTTTGTGACGGCACACGACATTACGCCCGAGTGGCACGTGCGGATGCAGGCGGCCTTCCAGCGCCACACCGACAACGCGGTCAGCAAGACCATCAACTTTCCCAGTTGGGCCACCAACGACGACGTGAAGAACGCCTACCTGCTGGCCTACAGCGAGGGCTGCAAGGGCATCACCATCTACCGCGACAGCAGCCGCGCCGGCCAAGTGTTGACGGCCGGCACCGGGTCGGAGGTCAAGGCGGCCGGCGAGGTGTCCCGCCCCGGTGGCTCCATTGCCCATATTCACGAGGCGGTGGCCGCCCGCCCCGCGGTGCTGAACTCCAAGACCATCAAGCAGCAGTCGCCCTTCGGCAACCTGTACGTCACCGTCAGCGAGATCGACAGCGGCGAGCCCTTCGAGGTGTTCGCCACCATCGGCAAGGCAGGGTCAGACGTGCAGGCCATGACCGAGGCCACCTGCCGGGTGATCTCGCAGCTGCTGCGTATGGACTCCACGCTATCGCGGCGCGAACGGCTGATGCTGGTCATCGAGCAGTTCGAGGGCATCGGCGGCTACGCCACGGCCGGCTTCGGCAGCGAGCGGGTGCGCTCGATTCCCGACGCGGTAGCGAAGGCGCTGCGCCGCTACATGGGCGACGTGACCGAACTGCAGGCCGCGATGCAGGGCAGCGGCGCGATGCCGGTGGCCGACGCCAAGGCGCTGCCGATGATGGACGCGCCCAAGGCAGCGGTGATGGCCGAGTACCGCCACGCGGTGGGCGCCATCTGCCCCGACTGCGGGCAGGCCACGGTGTACATGGCCGAGGGGTGCATGACCTGTCAGGAGTGCGGCTGGAGCCAGTGCTAGCGAGCATGGCGAGCAACGTCCGGCCAGCCGATAGTGACAGGCACCGGAAGGCCGGAGAACGGGCTTGGAGCTGAGCATGACGCAACTGGTGGCGTATCGAGATGGGGTGGCGCTGCACCATATGGAGGAGCCCGATGTGGCGCGGGCCTGCACCGTATGCGGCGTGCCGGGGGCGATGTGGGAGGTGGTGCTGCCGGGAGCGCACGTGCGGGGCTTCCCCGAGGCGTACTGCAGCGGGCACGAGGCCGAGGCCCGCGCCGAGTTCGCATCCATCACCGGCGGTGAGGCGTAGCCTAGGACGGCTGAAGACCCGCATCGGGGCCACGTATGGGGAGCAACCGGGAAGTGACTAGGACAGAGGCGAGGAGTGCAGAGGGGCGCAGCCCCGCTGCCGGGGAGCACGAGGGGTGTCCCCACCTCTTCAAAGTTATCGAGGGCGGGAGGGTGGGAGAAACACCTTCCGGGGCCAAGAGGGGAGTCGTTCGATGAACCGCTATCAACCCTTCGACACCACCAAGCACCCGTTCCATCTCTATCTCTCCCACGGTCAGGCCGATTTTCTGCTGGCCGACCGCATCCACCGGATCCTCGACCACATGGGCCTGCGCGCCTACATGTACGAGCACTTCCCCCACCCCGGCAAGCGCGCCGGCGACGCGGTGCTGGACGCGATGAAGGACGCCGCCGAGGTCGCGGTGCTGCTCACCGCGGGCGGGGCCGGGTCGGCCTGGGTGCACCAGGAGCTGGGCGCGGCGATCGCGTTGCAGAAGCCCATCATCCCCATCGTGCAGACCAGTAGCCCCCAGGCCCCCGGCTTCACCGAGCTTGACCGCGCGGTGGTGTTCGACCCGCAACGGCCGGAAGTGGCCATCGGCCACCTGCTGTGGCTACTGCGGGTAGACTTCGACATGTTCGACGGTTTGGTGGATGTGGAGTGTCCCGACTGCCACCACTACAACCAGATTCCGCTGCCACCGATGCACACCGTGCGCGAGGCCATGGACAAGGACCGCCTGATCAAGGCCGGGGCCTGCACCGCGTGCACCCGCCCGCTCTACATCTCGCCCTACACTATGGAACCCTTCAGCGAACAGCTCGCCCTGGGGAGGACCTGGGGGGAGTGAGACTCGGAGGTCCAGCCGCAGGGAACGGGCCACGGCCGCGCCATACCCAGCTCCCGAGTCCTCGCAGTCATCGCTCACGGCCCGCGCCGCTCAACACCGGGCGGTTAGGTCCGCCGGGCTGCTCTTGACGCTCAAGGCCGGGGCCGCCTACCATGCGGGGCATGACCGATCCTAAGCCCCGCCGCAAGGCACAGTGGGATGCCAACGGTGTGCGCGGCCTCCGCAGTTTTCTCGGCATGACGCAGCATGAGCTGGCCGGCGAATTGGGCACCCGGCAGCAGACGATTAGCGAATGGGAGACCGGACAGTATGCGCCACGCGGCGCCTCGGCCCGGCTGCTGACGGTGGTGGCCGAGCAGGCGGGCTTTGCCTACCAAACCTCCAGCGAGATCCCATCGACAGAGGTCGGCTAACGCCACCTAACGCCGTGCACGACCGGCCACGTAACAGCTCATCCCGCCCGCTTTCCCCCGGGCGTCCCAAAGTGGGGGACCCCTCGACGGGCTCAGGACAGGCGCCCCCACACCCTGCCTGAGGTGACTCGCCGTCTCCCAGAACTCTCCTGTCGAGACGCAGCACCATCAGCGCAGTCTGATGGTGCTGCGTGGCTTTAGCCCGCAGTTCTCAAGGCCAACTCAGCAACACTGAGCTCTTACCCGGCCGGTGCGAGCGCTGGACAAATATCCGTTAACGTGTAAACTGCAGTATATTGAAGGCCAACGCCGCAGGAAGCCCCGCGCCGCCGGAGGCCGCCCTCCAAGCGGCCTGGGCCGCGCTCCGTGGGCCGAACGCGGTGGTGACCACGGCCGAGGGAGAGCGTCTCGCCATCCTGTTCCCGGGGTTGTCCAACCCTGGGGCAGGTCCTGACTTCCACGGGGCCGTGATCGCGACAGAACGGGGACGCGTCGTGCGGGGTGACGTCGAAGTCCACCGAACCGAAGCGGACTGGCGCGAGCACCGGCATCACCAGGACTCGCGTTATGACGCCGTGATACTGCACGTCGTGTCAGGGCCCGGCGGCGCCAGCGTGACCGAACTGCCCGGCGGCCGGCGGGTACCAGTGGCCTGTCTGCCTGCCCAGGCGCAGCAGCCCGAACCAGCCGGCGGGCACCCTTGCACCGGCTGCGGCCACGGCCTGGAGCCCCAGGCGCTGCCGCTACGCCTCGGCGAGCTGGGACGGCGGCGGCTGCGGATCAAGGCCCGGCGGGGGCAGCCAAAGCTGGAACGCAACCCCGACCAGCAGCTCGCCCTCGCCTGCCTGGACCTGCCGGGCACGCCTCACAACCGTGCAGCGATGCGGCGGGTCTGCCTGGCCGTCGGGCCCGGCTGGCAAGCAGAGGCCGTCGCCTTACCGGTGCAACAGGAACGCCTGCTCGCAGCAGCAGGGCTGTCGCACGCGAAGTTCGCGCCGAGGTCAGTCAGCGCCCCGCCGGCGGAGCCTAAGCGTGCCCCCGATAACCTGGTGCATTGGGACATGAGCGGCTGCCGGCCCGCGGCACACCCGGCACGGCGGCTATTGGGCGCGGCCGTATGGTACCAGCGCTGGGCCGAGGGCGGCGGTCCGGCGCAGTGGCTGCTGAGCCAGCTGGCCGAGCCGCGCACACTCATCGATGCCTTCACCGTCACCGGCGAACAGGCCGGCGTGAGTGGCCCGGCGCCGGTCGGCAGCGCTCGTGCCGCGGCGGTCGCGGTGAACGTCGCCTACCCCTTCCTGCTGGCCCATGCTGAACGCGGCGGTGACGAGCTGTGGGCCGGCGCCATCCGGCAAGCTTGGGATACGACTAGAGCCTTGGAGCCGGATGGCGTGGTGCGCTAGCTAACGGCGGCACTGCGGCTGGGTGGCGAGGTGCTCAACGCCTGCCAGCAGCAGGGGCTGCACCACCTGCACCAATGGTGCTGCCTTCGGGGCCGTCAGGAGCGCTGCTTGCTCCGGGTATAAGCCGGCTATCAGATCGGCTGGGCGGTCAGGGGCAGGCTGGGCGCCACATCCAGATCCAGGGAGCCGCGGTCGCCCGCGTGGAAACGGAAGTACCCGGCTGCTGCGATCATCGCGCCGTTGTCGGTGCAGAGCGCCACGGGCGCAACCCGCACCGGCACTGGGGCCCGTTCTGCAAGCACTTCTCGCAGCATGAGATTCGCGGCCACGCCCCCGCCCAGCAGAACCGAACGAGCGCCGTGTTCGGCGACCGCTGCGACGGTCTTCGCGACCAACACCTCGATGACTGCTCCCTGAAATGCCGCCGCGATTTCAGCAACCGGCGCCGGTTCGCCTTCCCGTTCCAAACGTTGCAGCAAGTGGAGGGTGGCGGTTTTCAGTCCGCTGAAGCTGAAGTCGGCGGTGCCGGGCAACCACGCCCGCGGGAGCTTGAACGCCGTCGGTGACGCGCCTACCGCGGCGGCAGCCCGCTGGATGGCCGGCCCGCCGGGGAAGCCCAACCCCAACAACCGGGCCACTTTGTCGAAAGCCTCGCCCGCCGCGTCGTCCAGGGTGCCGCCTAAACGCTGGTAGGCGCCGTGGCCCGACGCCAAGAACAGCGCGGTATGGCCTCCGGAAACGATGAGTGCGACGGCGGGAAACTCAGGCTCCGGTGCATCCAGCCAGTTGGCGTAGAGGTGGCCTTCCAGGTGATTCACCGGCACCAGCGGGAGTCCCAGCGCGTAGCTCAAGCCTTTGGCGTAGCTGAGGCCCGTGAGCAGCGATCCGGCCAGGCCCGGGCCGTGGGTGACGGCGATGGCATCGATCTGTTCCCAAGCGGTATCTGCGCGCTCGAGCGCCGTGCGGATGGTGGCGGGCAGCGCCAGCAGGTGTTCGCGCGCCGCCACCTCGGGCACGATGCCCCCGTATGGGGCGTGCAGGTGCTCTTGAGACGAGATGACGTTGGAGAGCAGATGGCGGCCGTCTACCACCACCCCTGCGGCTGTCTCGTCGCAGGAGGTCTCGATGCCTATGATGCGCATGGCTTACCCCCCGGGAATGCCGGCGGCGTGGAGCTGCCGGTCGCTGACGAGGTAGAGCGTGTTCCGCTCGCGATCGACCCATAGATCATGGACGGTGGGCAGTTCGCCCATGGGATATTGCCGCAGGAACTTTCCGGTGGCCTTCTGGAACTCAACGACCCGCTTGTTGCCCTGGTCAAGCACGAACAACGAGGCTTGTTCGGGCGTGGTGGTTACCGCGACGGGGTTGAGCATGGGCTTATCTAAGCCGTCTTGGCCGAACGGCAGAATCCTGCCGCCGCTGACCTTGAGCAGCCGCCCATCGCGGACCAGCACGTAGAAGTCACCGTCGACCACCAGATCGACAGCGTCGCGGAGATCGAGCGCTGGGACTGCGGACTGCCGGTTGCTATCGAAGCCACTATCGGTTGGGGCATACCGCCAGACCTGGCTCGCCTTGGGGTCCAACACGTAGAGAACGCCGTTGTAGCCGAACATCGCGGCGACGCTCTCCCACTCGGCGGCGCCGCGCAATGCCAGCTGGCGCGGCTCGGCGTTGGGAGCCAGTTCCAGCAGGCCGCGTCCTTCGTCGAGCGACAACAGGCTGTCACGGGGCCAAGCGCCGGCCCGGGGCAGCCAGGTGAGGTGGCCCAGGTTGCGACGGCCCCGGGCGGCCGACTGTGCAAACGTGCTCACGGGGCGCTGCCCATCGCCCTGTTGGGTGGTGGGGCCCACCAGCAGTACGCGATCCGACGCCCGATCCAGCACCATCAGGCCACTGGGCGTCGCCACCAGATCCCTCATCAGCACGTTGCCGCCGGTGACCTGACCAAAGTCGGCTACAACCCGCAGGTCGGTAAGCCGGACAATGGCGTCGAGGTCTGTGAGGCCCTTACGTACCCGGGCGAGCGCAGTGGTAGCTTCCGGCTGACCGGGCGTCCGCTGCAGCAGGCCCTGCAATTGCGAGCCGGCCTCGGTCAGCAGTTCGCGTTTGCGTCCGGCCGAATCCGCCGCTCCGGCCTGCCCCTCAAGGGTCGCGATCTTCTGCAGCGCTGCCATGGTTTGCTGGCGCGATTGCTCCCCCATCTGCTGCAGCACCGTTTGCGCGCCGAGTACCAGCGCCGCCAATACCACCAATCCCACGACGGCGGCAATCGCCTGGGGGGGAATGAGACCGGCGAGCGGGTTCGGCATCCTGATCG
>SHYE01000059.1 GCA_009692935.1 Dehalococcoidia bacterium
ACCGGCCCGCCCAGACTCAGGTCAATCGTAACCGCCAACGCGAGGCGGTCTGGGTTCGGAACGATGGCCAGATACCCCACCACCCACAGCTCAACCGCCACCACGCCTGCCGCCGCCGCCAGGAACCACACCGGCTTGGGTCCGCGCAACGCAATCGACACTGATAACCTCCTACGTCGGCTTCGCCAGCCATTATAACCGGCATCGCTCCCATGGCCGTAGGCAACATTGACCGGTTAAGCCGCTGCTCGTATGCTGGGTATACCCCCACCCAGGGGGTATGGGTCAAGCGCTCCAGGAGAAGAACGAGTGGACGACGCACTACGTCAAGATTATGTAAAGCGGATCAACTACGTGGAGGGCCATCTCAAAGGCGTCCGCAAGATGATCGAGGAGGACAAGTACTGCGTCGACGTGCTGCGCCAGACGCTGGCCATCCGCAAGGCCATCCAGAAGCTGGAAGCGCTGATGTTGGAGGGGCACTTGAAGGAGTGCGTTCTGGCCGGAGTGCGCGAGGGGCGCGAAGACCAGGTGGTGTCCGAACTGATCGAGCTTTATCGATTAGCGGAGAGGTAGGAGAGGCGAACGATGGCAATAGATCCGGTTTGCCACATGGAGGTCGACGAAGCGACCGCCGCAGGGGCCGCGGACTACGCGGGAACCCGCTACTTCTTCTGTTCACTGCCCTGCAAACAGCGCTTCGAGGCTGACCCGCAACGCTATCTGAAGGACGAGGCGGGAGCCCGGCCGGCGGCACACATATTAGCGGCGGCGATGGCAGCGCCCGGCATGACGGCGACGCTGGTTGCCGAGCCGATCGCACCCGCCATACCTGCGGGTCCCCCCTCGAAGTTAGTGCTGGATATCGGTGGTATGACCTGCGCCTCGTGCGTGGGGCGGGTTGAGGAGGCGCTGTCTGAGCTTCCCGGGGTCGAGCGCGCGTCGGTGAACCTCGCCACCGAAAAGGCGAGCGTCGCCTTCCATCCGGAACTGGTGGACCTCTCCACCATGATTGCCGCAGTCGAGGACTATGGCTATGAGGCGCGCGAATCGACGACCGTAGCGGCCACACTGGGAGCCGCAGCGCACGCGGTGGGCACGGAAGCGCCAGTGGACATTGGCGAACTGCGGCGCGAGCGCGAGGCCGTGGCCCTGCGCCGTGACGTTTTGCTCGGCGTCGCGCTGACTGCGCCTGTCACGGTGCTCTCCATGTGGCCGATGGCGTGGATGGACGTCCTGCCGGCCTGGCTGATGGATGGACGGGCTTTCCTGGCTTGGGCCCTGACTACCCCCGTGTGGGCAGTGCTCGGCTGGCGGTTTCACCGGGTGGCTTTGCTGAACCTGCGGCATCGTACCGCCACTATGGACACGCTGGTCTCGATGGGCACCACGGCAGCGTATCTCTACAGCGTGTGGGGACTACTGACGACTGGCTATCAGACGGAGGCCGTGTACTTTGACGCAGCGGCAGTCATTACCACCCTCATTCTGGTGGGAAAGTACCTGGAAGCGGTGGCGAAGGGGCGCAGCTCCAGTGCGATTCGTGCGCTGATCAGCCTGCAACCAAAGACGGCACACGTCTTGCGGGATGGCGTTGAGACCAGCGTTCCGGTGGCACAGGTAGCGGTCGGCGATCTGCTGTTGATTCGCCCCGGCGAGCGCATCCCGGTCGACGGTACCGTTACCGAGGGTGGCTCCACGGTGGACGAGTCAATGATCACGGGCGAGAGCATCCCCGTGGAGAAGCGGGCGGGCGCTCACGTGGTTGGGGCAACCGTGAACCACCTTGGCTTATTGACGGTGCGGGCCGATCGCATTGGGCAAGACACTGTCCTGGCGAACATCGTACGAATGGTTGAGGACGCGCAGGGCTCGAAGGCGCCGATCCAGCGGCTGGCAGATAAGGTCTCCGCCGTGTTCGTGCCCGTGGTGATGGTGATTGCGCTGGCAACCTTCGCCGGCTGGCTGCTGAGCGGAGCGAGCGTCTCGACCGGGCTGCTGAACGCGGTGGCGGTGTTGGTCATCGCTTGTCCCTGTGCGCTGGGGCTCGCGACGCCGACCGCGATTATGGTAGGCACCGGACGCGGCGCCGAGCTGGGCATTCTGGTGCGCGGCGGCGAAGTGCTGGAGCGGGTACATGCGGTAAACACCATAGTTCTGGACAAAACGGGCACCCTGACCGTGGGACACCCTGCGGTCACGGATATTTTGGCATTGAACGGCCTTCCAGCCGCCGAGTTGCTGCAACTTGCAGGCGCAGCCGAGCGCGGCTCTGAGCACCCAGTAGGGGAAGCTATTGTGGAGCATGCCCGAGCGGCCGGCACCGACCCTGGTTTCTCGGTTATTGGCTTCAAGGTGATTCCCGGTCAGGGCTTGGAGGCCACGGTGGCCGGACGCGACGTTGTGGTCGGCTCGCGCCGGCTGATGAGCGAGCAGGGGATTGAGGTGCCCCCGGAGGCGAGCGAAGCGCTTGAGCGCCTGGAGTTGCAGGGCAAGACATCAGTGCTGGTGGCCATCAACAGCGTGGTCAGCGGTGTTATTGCGGTAGCAGACACCGTACGACCCGATGCGGCGGAGGCGATACGCCAGTTCAAGCGCACCGGCATGCAGGTGGCCATGCTGACCGGCGACAACGCCCGGACGGCGCAGGCCATCGCCGACCAGGTGGGCATCGACCGGGTGCTGGCCGAGGTGCAGCCCGACGGTAAGGCTGCCGAAGTCAGCCGTCTGCAGGCGGAGGGCCGGGTAGTGGCGATGGTGGGTGACGGCATCAACGACGCGCCGGCGCTGGCGCAAGCGGACATCGGCATCGCCATCGGCACGGGTACCGATATCGCCATTGAGGCGTCGGATATCACGTTGGTAGGCAGCGACCTCCGGCTCGCGTCCACGGCCGTCGTCTTAAGCCGCTCGACGCTGCGTACCATCAAGCAGAACCTGTTCTGGGCCTTCATCTACAACCTGATCGGGATTCCGCTGGCGGCGCTGGGCATGCTGAATCCCATGATTGCGGCGGCGGCCATGGCGCTAAGCTCGGTGTCGGTGGTGACCAACTCGCTGCGCCTGCGCCGCTTCCGCATTCGCTAGCTGTGCCACAATAGGGAGAGTTCTACCCTGCGCTAACGACGGTTAAACGATGCCTGGATCGATTCGTGTGGGAAGCCTACTCGGCATTCCGTTCTACATTAACGTTTCCTGGCTTGCCATCTTCGCGCTGGTCACCTTCTACCTGGCCAGCGAGTGGTTCCCCATGGCGCATCCACGCTGGCCGCTGGAACTCCACCTGCTATCGGCCACCGTCACTAGCCTGTTGTTCTTTGTGTCGATTGTGCTGCACGAGCTTGCACACAGCGTGGTGGCCTTACGGCTTGGGCTACCGGTTCGCAGCATCACGCTGTTCATCTTGGGCGGTGTCGCACAGATAGCACGTGAGGCGCCGCACCCTTCCGGGGAGCTGGTAATGGCAGCGGCCGGCCCCCTGGCAAGCTTCGCACTGTCGGCGCTGTTCGCTGCGTTATGGGCAGCGACCCGCGAACTGGGTGATCCCGTGCAGTCGATAGCCGCGTGGCTGGCGATTCAGAACTTGATTCTGGCGATATTCAACATGCTCCCCGGCTTCCCGATGGACGGAGGCCGGGTGTTGCGGGCGTTGTTATGGTGGGCAACCGGCAGCGGCCGGCGCGCCACCGCCATTGCTGTCGCCCTGGGACGAACCATGGCGCTAGCCTTCATCGCCGGCGGCATCACCATACTGGTGCTCAACCGAAATGGGGCCTTCCTGGGGGCGCAGATCGCCATAGTGGGCTGGTTTCTCCACATGGCGGCCAACGGCAGCGTTCGGCAGGTCCGCCTGCGCGATGCCCTGGCGAGTTACACCGCCGGCGACTTGATGTCGACCGGGCCGCTGTCGGTACCGATGGAGACTCCGGTGCAGCAAGTGGTCGCCGAGTACCTGACACCAGAGGCGTTGCAGCGGGGCATGGCGGTGGTGGCGGGCACCGAGTTGCGCGGGCTGGTATCACTGCATGATCTGAACAGGGTCCCGAAGCATCAGCGGCAATCGGTGCAGGTGCGCTACGCGATGACGCCGGTCTCGCAACTGGCGATGGTGCATCCGCTGACGCCGGCGCTTACCGTGCTCGAGGAGATGGATGCGCGGAACGTGAACGAGCTGCCGGTGGTGAGCGGCGGCGTGCTGCGGGGCATTGTGACGCGGCTCCACCTGCTGCGTCCGTTGGAGACGAAGCGCAGGTTCAGCTGGTGAAACCGGGCCTGCTGCAATTCGCAAGGCTGGCCGGTAGGGCGGCGCGCCGGGCGGGCGTGGGCGGCGGCACTTCGCTCCCAGGCCTGATCGTAGAACGCTCGGAGCCGGCGTTGATTCAGCGACTGGCCGCCGGCCTGGGGCAGGGGGTGGTGCTGGTCTCCGGCACCAACGGCAAGACCACCACCTGTCGCATTCTGGCTGACCTGCTGACCGCGGCCGGCCTGCACGTGGTGCACAACCGCACCGGATCGAATCTGATGCGAGGCATCGCTGCAGCGTTGGTGAATACCCCGCAGGGTGAACTCGGCCCCAACGCTATCGGCCTGTTCGAGGTGGACGAAGCGACCTTGCCCGAAGCAGTCGCACGGCTGTCGCCGCGGCTGGTGGTGCTGTTGAATCTGTTCCGGGATCAGCTGGACCGCTATGGCGAGGTCGATGCGATAGTCGGCCGCTGGCGGGCAATCATCGCCACCCTTCCCGTCCAGTCGTCGCTCGCACTAAATGCCGACGACCCCATGGTCGCAGGCCTGGGGTCAGCGGCAAGCGGCACGACGGTGTACTTCGGCGTGAACGATCCGTCGGCCGGCCAGCCAGAACTGGAACACGCTGCCGACTTCGTCGAGTGCCTCGCCTGCGGCACTCCCTACGATTACACGGTCACCTACTTCGGGCACCTCGGACACTATCGGTGTCCAACCTGCGGCTGGCAACGTCCCCCGCTCGACGTTGAGTGCACCACGGTGCGGAGTTCCGGGCTGGCCGGATCACAGGTCACCGTTCAGGCTGACGGCGCGACGGTGGAAGCTGGCATCCCATTACCGGGCCTGTACAACGTGTACAACTTGTTGGGGGCGCTGGCAGCGCTCCGCGCCCTGCAGCTACCACTGGGGGGCCTGGCAGGCACATTGCACACGCTGCAACCGGTGTTCGGCCGGGCAGACCGCGTGCAGGTGGGTGACAAGGCGATTGTGACGCTGCTGACCAAGAACCCGGTTGGCGCCAACCAGGTGTTGCGCGCGCTGGCCGCCGAACCGGGGCAGAAGGCCCTGCTGCTGGCGCTGAACGATGGCGTGGCCGACGGACAGGACGTCTCGTGGATTTGGGACGTGGACTACGAGCTGTTGCGTGGTCAGATAGCCAGGGTAATCACCAGCGGGCGGCGCGCGGCCGATATGGCCCTGCGCCTGAAGCATGCCCACTGGTTTGAAGGAGATGAAGCACCGAGTCTGGAGGCGCTGCCCGACCTGCAGCATGCCCTGCAGACCAGCCTGTACCAGCTTCTGCCAGGGCAGACGCTGTACGTGCTGCCTACGTATACGGCCATGTTGTACTTGCGAGACATCATGACTCGGTTGGACATGACGCGACCGTACTGGCAGGAAGCGCTGCGGTGACCACCCTGCGGATCGGCCACCTGTACCCGCGCCACATGAACCTGTACGGCGACCGTGGCAATGTGGTGTGCCTGGTCAACCGCTGCCGGTGGCGCGGCATTTCCGTCACAGTAGAGGCCATCGGTCTTGGTGACGCCATCGATCCCGATGGATACGATCTGATCTTCGTGGGGGGCGGTCCCGACCGGGAACAGGGGCGGGTAGCCGATGATCTGCTCTCGCTCAAGGCAGACGCCCTGCGCGCGGCGGTCGAGCGGCAGGTAGTACTCCTTGCCGTCTGTGGCGGTTACCAGTTGTTAGGCCGCTATTACCGGCCGGGCGACGGCGCCGATCTCCCAGGTCTGGGGCTGCTGGACCTGTACACGGAACATCCTGGACACCGGGTGCACCGCTGCATCGGCAACCTGACCGCCACCTGGAACGGCGCCACGCTGGTGGGGTTTGAGAACCACGGCGGCCGGACGCACCTTGGTGCCGCGGCAACGCCGCTCGCGACCGTGGCGCAAGGGTGGGGGAACAACGGTGTGGATCACACGGAGGGCGCAACCCAGGGAACGGTGTACGGCACCTACCTCCACGGCTCGTTCTTGCCCAAGAACCCGGCATTCGCCGACCATCTGTTGGCCCAGGCCCTCGCGCACGCCGGCGCCGCCCCGGGCCTACTCACGCCTCTGGATGACAGCATCGAGTTGCGGGCGCTGGCGACCGCGGTACGGCTGGCCGGCGAACAGCAGTCCACCGGCTTCCTGAGCTGGAAAATCTAGACGAACCAGCTTGGGATGCTTACACCGCACCATCCAGTCGTGCTAGAATAGCCTAGGTAGCCGCACCCCGCGGGGCGCGGTATTATGTTCGTTTGCCGCTGGAGGACTGAGTTGGTCAAGATTCGCCTGCGCCGCACCGGCGCAAAGAAAGCGCCGTCATACCGTATTGTGGCGGCCGAGAACCATTTCGCCCGTGATGGGCGCTTCATTGAGAACCTGGGGTATTACAACCCGCTGACAGAGCCCGCCACGGTTGTGGTGAAAGAGGAGCGGCTGCTGTACTGGATGCAGCACGGCGCCCAGCCGACCGACGTCGTTGCACGCCTGTTGGATGGCAAGGGCGGGGTCACCCGCAAGGCCGTTGCCATTCCGAAGACCAAGGTCGTGCCGGAAGCGGTGGCGGTGGCGGTCGCAGCGCCGGTCGCTGCCGAGCCGGTAGCTGCGGCGCCTGAGGCCGAGGCCGAGGCTCCCTCCGCCGACGCGACTCCCAAAGAGCCCTCGAACTAGGCGAGTCCCTCATGAAGGATATGGTCGAGTTCGTCGCGAAATCGCTGGTGCATGACCCAGAGTCCGTCGTGGTGCTCGAGGAAGGGGTCCCCGGTCGCCGGGTCATCACCCTCAAGGTCACGCAAGACGACATGGGGCGCGTGATCGGCAAGGACGGGCGCATTGCCCAAGCGATGCGAGTGCTGCTGAAGGTGTCGGCGGCACAGAAGGACGGCGGTGGTCAGCCACTGCTGGTCATCGGCGGCACCGGGGAAGAAGGACAGGCAGTCCCCGATAACGAGGATGCCAACATCCCCGAGGAGCCTGAAGAGTCGTAGCGGCCACGCCTGTGTCTGAAGACCGGCTGATTGTTGGGCGCGTTATCTCAGCGTGGGGTCTGCGCGGCGATGTGACCATTGAGGTCATCTCGACCAATCCCCGCCGCTTTCTTCCCGGCAACGTGGTGTTTACCGCGGGCCGGCCTCTCACCCTCGACCGCGTCCGCCAGGCATCCGGCAAGATGGTCGTCGCTTTTGCCGAAGTGCGAACTCGCGATGATGCTGAAGCGCTCCAAGGCGCGCTGCTCGACATCCCCAGCGAAGGTGTGCCTCCACTTGACGAGGGCGTGTACTACCAGCACCAGATACTGGGGCTTGGGGTCAAGACCGCGGAAGGTCGCGATCTAGGCGCCGTCACCGAGATATTAACCACCGGCGCGAATGATGTGTATGTGGCACACGACGGCAAGCGCGAGTACCTGATCCCCGCCATCGGCTCCGTGGTCCAATCGATCGACCTCCAGCGCGGTGTTATCACCATCGACCCCCTGCCCGGGTTGCTGGACTAGCCCGCACTAAGTGCCCGGCACCGATGCTCCCATGACGGGACCTGCAACCCCGGCGGCCTCAGGCGGCTGGCAGCACCGCCTGCCGTTCTTCTACGGCTACCTGATGGTCGCTATCGCCTTTGTGCTGGCCTTCGCGAATGCCGGCCAACTTTGGGCCTTCTCCGTGCTGGCCGTTCCGATGGAGAATGACCTCGGGTGGAGCCGCTCTTTCCTGTTTGGCATGCTCACCGTCCGAGGCATCACCGCAGGAGCCGTCGCCCCGTTCTTGGGCCGAATGGCCGACAGCGACCGTGGCGTACGGGCGCTGGTCACGGCATCGGGCGTTGTTGGGGCCTTGAGTGCGTACCTCTGCGGGCAGGTTTCCGATCAGTGGAGTTTCGCCCTGCTGTTCGGCTTGCTCGGTGGCGTGAGTATGGCGGGACAGGGCTTCATCATGGCCGCCGTAGTGGTGCCGAAATGGTTCATTCGCCGGCGCAGCACCATGGTGGCGTTCACCAGTATGGGCGGAGCCTGCTCGCTCCTTGTGCTGCCACCGTTCGTGAGTGCCGTGGAGGCCGCGATGGGCTGGCGCTCGGTCTGGACGATGCTCGCCGTCCTGAGCGTCGTCATCGGGCTGCTTCCGCCACTGCTCATACGCCGTCAACCTGAAGACCTTGGCATGCATCCAGACGGGGACACCGCCGTAGCGGTGCAAGCGAGCCGGGACGCTGGGCAGCAAGAGGTAGCGGTCACCCTACGGACGGCCCTTGGGCACCGCAATCTCTGGCTGCTTATGATCGGCACCGCGCTGGGCGCGATTCCCATGACGTCACTCACGGTAACGCTGGTGCCGATCTTCCTGGATCGCGGCATTGCACCCGACTTGGCCGCGCTGGGGCTCAGCGGCTTCGGCCTCGCCTCCTTCGGCAGCCGCTTTGTGTGGGGCCCGCTGGGCGACCGGTTCCACATCAGGCGGGTGCTGGTGGTCATCGCCCTGGTGTGTGCCGCGGGAACGGTCAGCATTTTTGGCCTGACCGGGCTGTGGGTCTTAAGCTACGGGGCGATCACCGGCTTTGGCATCGGCGGCTACGTGGGGCTGTTTCAAGCCGTGTGGGGCGCCTACTACGGGCGGGCACATCTCGGCGCGATCGCGGGCGTCACTCAGCCGCTGGTCACCCTGTGCAACGCCTCGGGGTCAATCCTGCTGGCGTATATGCGCGATGTCACCGGGAGCTATGACGCCGGGCTATGGCTGTACAGCGGCGTGTGGCTTGCTTGCGGACTGCTCTTGTTCGCGGCGAAACCCGCGGGTAACCAACCGGCGGGATTAGCTGGCACCGGCCGCTCGGCTAGCCCTCGCTGAGGATCATGCGGCGGAAGCTTTCGGCCGCTGTGAGGCTGACCGCTGCGCCCTGCTCGGCGGCCCACGTCGCAAGCATCGACGACGGATCCCATTCGCCAAGTTGACTCGTGTGCTGCTGCAAGGCTGCGAGCTTTGTGCCTAGCGTTCCGCTGATGTCGATCCAGGTGTCCGGCTGCTGCGAGCCATGCAGCCATACCTGCTGCACTTCGTGCGGCGGCAGCCCCTCGGCCAGCAACTCCTCGAAGACAAACCGCGTGCCGGCCGATGGGAACACGGCATCGAGCGCCACATCAGCGGCGGCGCGGTGGTCAGGGTGGTTCAGGTAGCTACTGCCGTAAAACCGCACCGTCGGGTCGCCGGTAATCACCACCTCCGGCTTATACCGGCGAATGATGCGGGTGAGATCCCGGCGTAGCTCGAGGGTGTGCTGAAGCGCTCCATCGGGATACCTGAGGAACACCGTTTCCGCAACACCCAACACCTTGCATGCCGCCAATTGCTCCGGCTCACGCATGGCCACCAGCTTAGCTGAGGTCATGTCTGCGGGGGTGTATTTGTTCGAGCCGGCGCCCCCACTGGTGATGCACACCGTCACGATGTGCGTGCCTGCTGGTGCCCACTTGGCCAGCGTGCCGCCGACGGTGAACTCTTGGTCGTCTGGATGCGCCTGGATCGTCATTGCCCGCAACGGCGCCGGCGGATCAATCACGTGGCGTGGTTCCCCGAACTGGCTGCGTTCGGGCACGCCAACTGCCGGTGTCTCGGATGTGTCTGCCATGTACCCGTACCTCCTAGTCGCCGTCAGGCCAGTCGCCGGCAAACACGCGCTGTACCGGCCCCGTCATGAACACATCACCGGCGCCCGGCCATTCGATGGTCAAGCGCCCCCCGGGGACTTGTATGTCCATCTTGGGATCGGTCAGGCCCCGGGCGTAGGCGGCCACCGCGGTTGCGCAAGCGCCAGTGCCGCATGCCAGCGTGATGCCTGCGCCACGCTCCCAGGTACGCATGCGAATAGTACTCCGGTCGAGCACATTAGCGACGTGGAAATTCACCCGGCGGGGGAAGAACGGGTGATGCTCGAACTGCGGGCCGAGCTTCTCGAGTGGGAATAGCGCCACATCTCGATCGGTGAACAGGATGGCGTGCGGGTTGCCCATGCTGACGCAAGCCAGCCGGTAGCTCTGCCCCGCCACCTCGATACCGGCGCTGGCGACCCATGCTCTGCCGTGAGCATCGGGCTGCAGCGCGCTGTTCGCCATAGCCATTGGAATCCGCTCGGGCTCAAAAATGGGAACGCCCATGTTCACGCGAACCGCCTCGACCCGTGCGCCCTGCCAGACCGGCCGGAGCTCCAGCAGCCCGGCGCCCGTCTCGGCATTAAAGGCCTCGGCGGCTGCGGCGACCATGCCCTCCTCTAAGGCGAGCTTGGTGAAACACCGAATGCCGTTGCCGCACATCTCCGCCTCGGAGCCGTCGGGGTTGAACATCCGCATCCGCAAGTCGGCCTGGGTTGAGGGCAACATGAGAATCAGGCCATCGGCGCCGATGCCGAAGTGGCGGTCGCACATCGCCTCCGCCAGCTTGGGCCAATCGCGGGCTGCTGCCGACCGTGCGTCCACCATAACGAAGTCATTGCCGGTTCCGTGCATCTTGGTGAAACGCATCAGTTCAGCTCCCTTCCGTACACCCGGAGTTCTGGCATCGGAAAATTTTTGAGGTTCAAGGGAACCAGCGTCAGGTCATGCTGCAGGGCGGTGGCCGCAATCAGGCAGTCCACCGCACCCAGCTCACGGCCCCGCTCCCGATAGGTCTTCCATAGTGTACCGCCAAGGTCGGCTACATGGGTGTCGACGTCTATGCTCTCCAGGGCGTCCAGCAGAGCCAGCGTTGCCGAGCGCTCGTGCGGGAATACACCCCGCAACACCTCAAACCAGACAAGCGTGGACGTACAGAGCAGCCCCTCATCGAGCAGGCTGCTTAGTTGAACCGGCCCATGCGGTTTGCCCCGCAGGTGCCAGATGAGTACATCACTGTCCAGAAGGAACATGATACTCGGCTCGATCCTCAGCCACCTGCAGCCTGGGAGTCTCCCACGCCTGGTTGCGGGCACGACGATGAGCACCCATGTCCTGGGCGTCATGAAGATCGCCGTGGTCAGCGTCAGCCCAGGCTCCAGCGCTCTGCTTAAGAGCCAGGCGTTGCTTCAAAATCAAGAGTTGACGGCGAGTTGCTTCCGCTACGAAAGGGCTCCGCTCGCGCGTCGGCACGAGCGTTCGCAGTTCGCGCAGAATGTCCGGCGGGAACATGACGTTCGTGCGTTCGTGGACGGCGGTCATGACATACCTCTCTGTGTGTAGTTCTATACGTCATAATCCGACAAACAGAGGATTGCTAGTGGTCGGCCACTAATGAATTGGGTAGAGGCGTTTGAGTTTGATACGGGCGTTGGCGGTGGTGAAGCGCCAATTCACGGCACCACCCTTAGCGTTGCGCCGGTCCTCCCAGGCCGCCACCTCCCGGGTGAGGGCGGGCTGGTCGG
>SHYE01000060.1 GCA_009692935.1 Dehalococcoidia bacterium
GACCCCGCTAGCCCTGCTGCTGCTGGCAGTGGGTTGCAGTGGCAACAACACCTACCCCATCGATGTGTTCGTCGAGATGCACTACCAGTCGTCCACCAAGCTGCAGGAGCCACCGCGCAGGCAGGTTCCCAAAGACTCGGTGCCGACCACCGGCAAAGAAGAGGCGCTGAGCTTAGGCGACGCACAGAAGGCCGAAGGGCCGCGCCGCAGCACGGTGAACGCCGAACGGGCCAAGGTGCTGTTCGCCAAGAACTGCGCGGTGTGCCACGGCGAGAAGGGCGACGGCAAGGGCAAAGTGGCGGTATACTTCGCCCGCGACAAGGCGGCCGTCCAACCCTCGAACCTGCTGGACTCGGTCACTAAGAGCAAGACCGATGGCGAGATATTCTGGATCCTCACCAACGGGCGCGGTCTGATGCCGGCTTGGTACACCCTGCTGAGCGAAGACGAGCGCTGGATGCTGGCACAGTACGTGAAGGACCTTCGGTAGCCTTTAGTGCGTTGGCCCCCGACGCCCAGCCGCCAAGCTGGGCGTCTTTGGTTGGTGGCTGGGCGTCGCAGTAGACTGGAAGCATGGTCACTCATGGTCCGCTCCTAGGTGCCGAGGCCGTGCTTCCTGCATCCCCGGCAGGCAGGGCGGCCGCCCGCTTGTTGGCCTGCTTAGGTGCCGACGTTGCACAAGCGGGCGCTGATAGCGAGGCATCGCTCTTGGACGGCGCTTCCACGTATCGAGGGTTGTTGTTGCCCGGCAGCGGCGGGTCAGGCGAGCTTACATTCGCCGCGGCCTGCGGTGCCCTCGAACTGACCGGGGACCCAGACCGTGCGCCGGCCTGGCCATCCGTGCCGCTCTGTGGCGGACTGCTGGGCTTGGCGCTGGCGTTCACGCTGCTGGCGGAACTGCTCCGTGGCGTCGACCAGCCGTCACCAGGCACGACGGCCAGTTTAGACACGCAGCGGTGGCTCACCTACCTGTTAGGAACTGCAAGGAGTCACTGGGAAACCGGTGCGGCACCCCGCCGCCGTGGCCCCCGCAGCGCCACCATGACGGACGGCTCGCCATACCCCGATACGCTACTGCCCTGCGCCGATGGCCACATCTACGCGCACTACGCACCGAGTGACCCCGCTTTGCTCGCCGCTCTGCTCGAGAGCGAGGCCCCCCTGTCACCTCTCGCCGTTGAGGCTGACGCCGTTGACCAGCGGCTGAGCGAGTGGCTGGTGAGCCGGACCCGCTTGGAGGCAGCCACCCGAGCCCAGGAACTCCGGCATGCCTTCGTTCCCGTAACCACAATGGCCGAACTGCTCGCCGCGTACGCCCACGGTCTCCCGCCCCCGGTCGCATTCCTGGACCGCGGCACCGGGGACGTCCGCCCAGTACCCGCGGGCCCGCTGCCGCTTACCGGACTGCGGGTGCTCGAGCTAGGTGTTGCTGTGGCTGGGCCGATGGCAGGCGAACTACTGGCGTCGCTGGGGGCTACTGTGACCCGGCTGGCACACCCCGTGGGCGCAACGCCAGGCTGGTATGACCGCAACAAGCGGACGGTGGTCGCCGACCTGAGCACGGGCGCAGGGCGAGCCTCGCTGCGGGACCTGCTGGCCGAGAGCGACGTATTCCTCACAAACCTCAGCGCCCGGTCCCAGCAGAACCTCGGCCTTGCGGAATCCGTTGAGGCGTCGAGCCCTGGTCTTGTGTCGGTTGCGATTACCGCGTTCCCGTCTGGCGACGCTCGCCACTGGTGGAGCGCCTTCGACGCCGGTATGCAGGCGGTGGTGGGCCTCGCCGACGCCACCCGCTATCCGGGCGGTGGGCCGCTGCGAGTCGCAGGCCATCCCCTTGATGGTGCGACAGCCCTGATAGCGGCCTGCGCAGCCCTCGCGGCCCTCCGGGGGCGGCGCAACACCGGTCTGGGGCGCCGAGCCGAGGTCTCGATGCTGGGGGCCGGCTTGCTCCTCATGGCTCCGGCTATTGAGGCGCCGCGGGAGTCCCAGACCCCAGGGCACACCTCGAACCCGACAGCGGCCGCTGCGCCATCTGCAGCCCTCCCCGACTTGGTGCTACGGGGGCAAGCGTGGAACTGGCTGCCCTTCTGAGCGGTTGGACGACACGCCGGTCGCGATGAGCGCCTCGCACGAGCCGGGTTAGCGCCCTGGGGCGCGCCCTACACGCCGGCGTAGCTGTGCAGGCCGACGATCCAGAGGTTGATCGCGAAGTAGGTGAACAGCACGGCTGCGAAGCCCACTATCAGCAGGATAGCGCTGCGGGAGCCGCGCCAACCGGCCAGGTTGCGGGTGTGCAGATAAGCCGCATAGATGAGCCAGGTGACCAGCGCCGAGGTCTCCTTGGGGTCCCAGGCCCAGTAACGGCCCCAGGCGATGTTGCCCCAGTAGGCGCCCAAGATCAGCAGCAGCGCGAAGAAGGGGAAGCCCACGACCACAGCGCGAAAGCTCACCTCGTCCAGGGTTTCCCAGGTGGGCAGAAAGGCGAAGCGGTTTTGCGGTCCCTGTGTCAGCTGCAACACGGCGGCGCCGAAGGCCACCGTGAACACGCCGTAGGATATGACGGCCATCGCCACGTGGATGGTCAGCAGCTCCTGGTTCTGCAGCGCAGGGACCAATGGCTCGATGGCCGACGACAGCGTCATCGCGTAAGCGATGAGTGCGATGACCACCGGCAGTACGATGGCGCCGAGGTTCCCCAGCGAGTATTTCCGGTCCATCACCGCGTACGCCACGGTGGTGCCCAGCGCGAAGCTCATAGAGTACTCGTACATGTTTGAGTACGGTGCGTGGCCTGTGGCGAACCAGCGGGTTACCAAGGCCCCCGCCAGAAAAACCACGCCAAGCCAGGTGAACATGCCATTCAGGGTGCTGGTGCCCCGGTGCCTGCGAACGAGGGTGACCAGATGGAACAGGAGGGCAAACCCCAGGGTAATGAGCGCAGCCCAGAACAGATAGAAGGAAAGCTTTTCCATGGTGGCCCTCTTTAGCGCCGGTGAGCGCACTGAACGGGCAGCCTCACGGCTTCCCGTTCTAGGATACTGCGCAGTGGCTGCGCTCCGCTACGCTAGCGCTGACGATAGCTGATCTTGCGGAAGGCCTCGAACTTGCCCGGCTCGTAGCCTTCCGGCAAGTTCGCGTTGAAACGGCGCGACATGCCCTGCAGCCGCTCGGCGAAGCCAGCCCGATCCTCGCCCACTTGTGACCGATGACACATCAGGGCGTCTATCTTCGTCTCGAAGGTGTCACGTACGTCGATGAAGAACTCCGGCTCTTCCGGACCGCTGATGAACACCTCGCCCACCTTGTGCGGCTCAAGACCCATCTGCTCGTGCTCGGGGTACGAGAGGCGATCGCGGGCGTAGGGGAACACCGCATCCATAGCCATGATAGCCGCGTGCCGGTGGTCTCGGTGCTGCGTGTAGCGCCGAAAGGGGTCCATGGTCACCAGAATGTCGGGGCGAAACTCTCGGATCAGCTTCACAACCTGCCCCCGGCCCTCAGCCGTGTCCTCAACCCCGCCGTCGGGATGGCCCAAGAAGATGACGTCTTTCACGCCCAGCGCTTTGGCTGCCGCCCGCTCCTCCTGCTCGCGTATCGGCGCAAGCCGGTCGGGCGTCATGCCCGGATCGCTGGTCCCCTTGTCGCCGCTGGTGAACAGTACATAGATGATCTCTTTGCCCTCGGCGGCCCACTTGGCAAAGGTGCCGCCACAGGAGAAATCAGGGTCGTCGGGGTGTGCCATCACCGCCATGATCTTCTGCGCCCATGCGCCGGGGACTTCTGGTTCTTCCGCCATGCATCTCCTCGTCTAAGAACCGATGGGGTTTGTGTGCAATACCCGCTCGTACAACGCTTCAATTTGGTCGGTCACGGCACTCCAGCTATATGACTGTGCCGCCGCCTGGGCTTGAGTCCCCAGCGCCCGGCGCAGCATCTCGTTGTCCAGCAGCAGTTCCAACCGCTCGGCATACGGCTCTGGGCAGTGCCACGGGATCAGATAGCCCGTTTCGCCGTCTTGCACCGTGCTGCGCAGTCCGCCGACGCGTGCTGCGACCACGGGCGTTCCGCAGGCCATGCTCTCCAGAGCCACGAGGCCGAAGCTCTCGTAGTATGAGGGGATGACGCAGACGTCGGCGGCGCTGTAATAATACGGCAGGCGGTCGTGCGCCACCGACCCGTGGTAGTCCACCCGGCTCGTCATGTCGATCTGTGCTGCCAGGTCGTGGGCTCGCTGAAAGCCCTCCTCGCTGCCGCCGTCGCCGCCCACTACGATTACCCGCACACCGTCAGGGTCGTCCAGTTGCGAGGCGGCGGAGATCAGTACCTCAAGGCCCTTCAGCGGGTCCGGCCGGCCGACGAACAGTAGCAAACGCTCGCCATTGAGCCCCAAGGCTTTCCGTGCTAGCTGCTTTTCCAGTGGATGGAACGTACTGGTATCCACGCCCAGGGGAATTACCTGCACATGGCTCACGTCGGCATCGTACAACCGGGCCATCAGATCGCGCTCGTCCTCGGTCGCGGCCACCAGCGCGTCTGCGCCGGCGATGACCTCGTGCTCAGCAGCGATTCGGCCCAGCGGTTCGTGCTCTCCGGCTCGCGCCTGGTTCTTGACCGCGCCAAGCGTGTGGAACATCGCGATGAGTGGTACGCCCCAGCGCTGCTTCAATTCGAGGCCCACCAAGCCGGAGAGCCAGTAGTGCGCATGCACCAAGTCGTACACCAAGCCCTCGCGCTGCTGGAAGGCTAAAATCTGCTCGGTGACACTGCCGGTGAGTGGCGGCAGCGGCCGGTCGGGCTGCGGACCACGTCCGCCGGCCTCGACGTGGATGACGCGCAGGCCGGGCGCTGCCTCCATCACCTCGGGTTCAGCCGGGTCGTGCCAGCGGGTGAACACATCAACCGCAATGCCGCGACTGGCTAGCTGATGCGTGAGCATGTTCAGGTACACGTTCATGCCTCCTGCCTCGCGGCGGCTGCCCGGCGTGATCAGGGGACACGTGTGGACCGAGAGGATGGCAATGCGCACGGGTGCTAGTCAGCCCTCCGCACGGTGCATTGGTAAATGGGCCGATCGACCGCCCCCAAGTCGTACTTGTACGGCTCATTGCCCCGCAGGAAGTCGTACCGCCGTTTGCCGCCCTTGATGGCTTCGCGCAGTGATAGTGCCTTGAGCAACAATCCCACGCTCAGGTACCCGAAAGACTGGTCGAAGCCGGAGTTGTACAGCAACCGATCGTTGCGGTAGTCGAACGCCAGAATCGCAGCCGCTCGATTCCCGTTGACCTCAAGGAACGAGAGGCGGGCCGTGCCGTCACCCAGAAACTCGGTCACCGTCTCGCGAAAGAAGGCCTCCATGTGGTCGGTCATGAACGCCGCTTTATCGTCGCGGCTTTCGCGGTGCAGTTTCAGGAAGTCGGTGACATCGCTGTGAAGCGCCCCGTGGTCGGTGCAGGTCACAAACCGAACATCACCAGCAGCATCGAGTCGCCGGAACTTGCGGCGCAATTCATGGCGGTCTTTCTTGCTGAGACCGCTCAGGTAGGCCTCCCAGTCGTCGCCGAGTTCGAGTTGCGGCGCCACGTCCTCCTGCTCTATCTCCACCCGGTAGCGGGAGTCTAGCGCGCGCATGAAGTCCAGGGTGGGCGATTCGCCGGGAACAGAATGGAGCACCAGTGTGCTCCAAGGTAACGGTTCAAGGTGCGCGAACAGCGCGCTAAGGCCGCCGGTACAGTGCTCGGCCGGTAGGACAAAGTCGCCGTAGTCGCACACTTCGGTGCTGCCCATCAGGCTCAGTTCGCCGTCACGAAGATACATTGGGGCGATGCCGACGGTCGTGCCATCGTGCTCCAGAGCGAAGACCAGCGGCTCAGCCCCTTCGCCGAAGTGCTTCCACCACAGGCGCTGCCACCGTGGCGTCAGAAAGATGCTGTCGGTGGCACTGGCCGGCAGCACGTCGTTCCACGTGGCCTCCAGGCTATCCAGAGCTCCCAGGGTTACGGAGTACGCCACGGGCTAGCGTTCCTCCAGCAGGGCAAGGAACTCAGCCCGGGTGCGAGGGTCGCGCCGGAAGAGACCGCGGGTGGCGGAGGTGACCACCCGGCTGCCTGGCTTTTTAACCCCACGCATGGTCATGCAAAGGTGTTCGGCCTTCATCACCACGGCCACCCCGGCTGGCTCCAACGCTTGACGGATGGTGTCGGCAATCTGGGAGGTCAGACGCTCCTGAATCTGCGGTCGGCGCGAAAGTATCTCCACCACGCGGGCCAGCTTGCTGACGCCGACAATCCGGCCCCGGGGAATGTAACCCACGTGGGCTGTGCCGAAGAACGGAAGAAAGTGGTGCTCGCACATAGAGTAGAAGTCGATGTCCTTTAGGATGACCATTTCTTGGTGGCCCTCCTCGAACCCGCTGCTCAGTTCCAGCAACGGATCTTCGGTGAGTCCCGAGAATAGCTCCCCGTACATTTCGGCGATGCGTGCCGGCGTGGTGACCAAACCCTCGCGTCCCGGATCCTCGCCGATCGCATTCAAGACGCTACGAAAGGCGTCCTCGATCTCCGCGATCCGGACCGGGTGGGATGAGGGGGCCAAGGACGGGTGAGAGAGCATGGGAGCGACGGCACGCACGTACAACAGGCAGCCGTAACCGCTGCCCTAAACCCAAGGTACGCTTATTCTAGGTTAGCCGTTAGGGTGGGTCAAGGTGCGGCGGTACGGTGGGTGGCACATGAGGCTGAGCGGCGACTGCTACCGGACGACTGATACAATGACCACTATTCGTGAGACCGCCGATGGCCTTACCAAGATGACCGAACCCGTCCCGTTCCAGCCCAATACCAGCATCATCTGTCCGCGGTGCCAGACGACGATCCCTGTCTACTCTGGCTACGTGACTTGGTGTGATGCTTGCCAATGGAATGTGCAACCAGAGGCGCCGTTCCCGGATGGCGGTCCGTTTGCCCGGATCTATCGGCGACTAGGCCAGCGCTTGGGCGATGGTATGCTGCGCGACCTGCGGGCCGGGGCTGACCTCCGCCCGCGCCTGTCGCCAACTGTGCTGGCGGCCGGGGCCATGGCCCTGTTGGTCCATGGGATCACCGTTGTCCTGCTGGTTGGGAGCCTGGCGGTCATGTCGACCGCTTGGCCCAATGCCTTCTTAATCCTTACGGGAGCCAGTGGACTGGCCCTCGCTTGGCTTTTGAGGCCAGACTTGGGGCAGGTGCCGCAGGTGCACTACACCCGCGAGCGTCTGCCCCGGCTCTTCGCTCTCTTAGACCGTATTGCGGGAGTGCTTGGCTGTCGGGGCGTGGATCTGGTGGTTATAGACGGTAGTTACAATGCGTTCTTCGGTCGGTTGGGTTTTCGGCAGCAGCGGGTGCTTGGGCTAGGTTTGCCGTTGGTGGTCTCGCTTAAGCCCCAGGAGTTGCTGTCCACACTCGGGCACGAGTTCGGCCACGGTGTGAATGGCGACGCCGCACAATCGCTCCTGGTCGGGTCGGCCCTGCGGGCCCTTGAAAGGTGGCATTGGATGCTGCAACCCAATTGGGACCAGGGAGGCCTGTTAGGCTTGGCGGCGTTCCCTGTTAACCTGTTGGCCATCGTTGTACGGTGGGGATTGCAGGTCTACGGGGCAGCACTGGTCCACCTCTTGTACCGGCAGTCGCAACGTGCGGAGTACTTAGCAGATCTCCTGTCCATGGAAGTTGCTGGAAGAGAAGCCAGCGTAACGTCACTTGAGAAAATGCTGCTCGTGCCGAGCTTCCGGCTAGCAGTGGAGCGCGCTGCACTCGGGACCGGCGTTGGGCTGTTGGCGGACTTCGAAGAGCGTGTAGCTCGCATGCCGGTCCGAGAGGCGGGGCGCCTACGCCGCGCAGCCATCCTGGAAGGGGCCTCTTTGGACGCCACTCATCCACCGACAGGGCACCGCATCGCATTATGCAGGCCCGCCCCGCCGCCGGCGCCCTGAGACAGCTTACCGAGATGGAATACAGCGCACTGAAGGCCGAGCTGCTAGCACTCGCGTCTGGAATCGAACGTGGCTTGGTGGAGGAATATCGAGCGAGCCTCTATGCCTAGCTCCCCGCGCCCGTCAGCGCGGCGGCCACCTTGTCCCACGTGATGTCCTTCACCCGCTCGTAGCCGTTGGCGCCCAGCTCGCTCGCGCGTGCGCGCGCATCCCACAGGCGGTCGATAGCGTCCCCCAAGGCGCGGGCGTTGGGCTGCGCTACGAAGCCGTTGACCCCGTCCTGCAGAAACTCCAGCACGCCGCCCGCATCGGTGACTGAGACAACCGGCTTGCGGGCCAGAAACGCCTCCACGGTCACATAGCCATAGTCCTCGTCGAACGGCGGGTAGACCACGCCGAGGCACCCCGCGTAGAGGTCCAGCAGCTCTTGGTCCGAGACCCGCCCGAGGAACTTCACGCGGTCCGTCAAGTTGAGGTCAGCGGCCAACTTCTCGAGCCTCGCCCGCTCCAGCCCATCGCCGGCGAGCAGCAGCTTCAACGGGCTCTGCACGGAAGCCATCGCCCGCACCATCAGGTCCACCCGCTTGATCGGTTCGAACCGGCCCGGCGCCAGCAGATAATCGCCGTACTCCCCGGGACGGATGCGCCCAGCCAGTGGTGGCGGAGGGTAGACCGGCGTAGCCTCCAGCCGGTTATAGCGCCAGAGCCGGTCCGCAGTGTTGCGCGAGATGCTGCACAGCCGTTTGGCCTCGCCGAGGGCCCAAGCGTCCAGCCACCGTACCAGCTTGGCGAACAACCAGCCGTCGGGCCGGGCGTGCATGTCGCTGTAGACGGTGCGATACAACTCGTATGCCTGGCGGTGCTGGTGGACCAGCCACACGACCTTGTTGGGGTGCGATACGGCGTAGGAGGGCCACTTGGTGGGGATAACCATATCCACCGAGCGTCCGTGAATCTTGCGCAGGTTCAGCATGCGCCAGGCGAGGAAGGTCTGCAGGATCTGCGTGCGGGGCTGATCGACGTACGGCAAATTGACGACATCGACCTGATGGTCGCGCAGCCGCAACGCCTCCGCCAGGCTGTCCACCAAAACCTCGACGCCTCCCCGCACATACAGCGTCTGGACGCCGCAGATGACGATGCGGCTCAATGGGCCCTAACGCTTCCTCCCCCAAGCAGGGGGAGGCTAGGAGGGGGTTGAGGTGGCGGGTTGGGAGCGGCGATATGGATGCGTGCGTTTCCACCCACCGTCAACTTCTCCTGGAAAGGGATGACAAGCATCAGCGGGCTCATGGCCGCGCGGCTTTCCAGGAACGCTTGAACGCGGCCAAGCCCTCGTCCGTGCTGAGCGGGCGCACGCCAGTCGCCTCAAGAATGCGCTCTGCCACCATGCCGGAGTGCTTGGGCCGCGGCGCCGGTTGCCGCAACTCCGCTGTCTCTATCGGAATGATGAGTCCACCGTCGAGCTGGAACAACCGGACGATGCGCAGCGCCAGCTCGTACCGGCTCAGCCAATCGCCGCCACACGTGTGGAACGTCCCCTGCGCGTCGACCTCACCGAGCGCCAGCACCATGTCGGCCAAGTTGTCGGCCAGTGTGGCGCTGCTGGTCTGATCCGTCACCACCTTCACTTCTTTGCCGGCCCGCAGTTCGCCGGCCAACCAGGTGACGAAGTTGGTACGGGCGTGGGGTGACCAGCCATACAGCACGCTGGTGCGGGCGATGGCGTAGTCCTCACAGGTGGCGGCGGTCGTCTGCTCGGCCGCGAGCTTGCTGCGCCCGTAGGCCGAGATGGCCCGCGGCCGGTCGTCCTCGCGATAGGGTCCGTGCTCGCCGTCGAACACGTAATCGGTCGAGAGCAACACCATGCGCGCGCCCGTCTGCACGCAGGCGTCAGCCAGATGCATCGTGCCCATAGCGTTCACTGCCCACGCGGTCTCCGGGTCCCGTTCGCAACCGTCCACGTTGGTCATTGCGGCGGTGTGCAGCACCACATCCGGGCGAGTTTCGTGCATCACCCGCATCACGGCGTCGCGATCGCGAATGTCCACCTGGCGGAAGGTGAAATCGCCGTGCTCGGGGTTGACGCAGGGCGCCGCCGAGATGCCGGTTACCCGATAGCGGCCCACGGCGCGTGCCAGCACTTTGTCGCCCAGCAAGCCGTTGCTCCCAGTGATCAGCACCGTGCGGGCGGCCATCACGATCCCTGTCCCTCAAGGTAGCGGCTGATAATCTCGTGCGCTGGACCATCGGCGATGAGGTGGCCATGGTCCATGAGCAACGCCCGGCGGCAGAAGCGCTGGACCAACGCCAACTCGTGCGACACCATCACGATGGTCATGCCGCGGCGTTGCCGCTCTTCGATCGCAGACAGGCACTTGTCCTGGAAGTGTTGGTCACCCACGGAGAGCACTTCATCGATCAGCAGGATATCAGCATCAACGCTGAGTGCGGTGGCAAACCCCAGCCGCATGTACATACCGCTGGAGTAGTGCTTTACGGGTTCGTCGATGAACTGCGGCAGCTCCGCAAAGTCCACGATGCCGTCGAACCGCTGCTTCATCTCGCGGCCGCCAATGCCCATGATCGACCCGAACAGAAACACGTTCTCTCGTCCGGTGAGGTCGGGGTGGAAGCCAGCCCCCAGCTCGATGAGCGCGCTCACCTTGCCGTTGACTGCGACTCTGCCTGAGGTTGGGCTGAACAAGCTCGCCACCATCTTCAGAATCGTGCTCTTACCCGAGCCGTTGTGGCCCAACACCCCCACCGTTTCGCCGTGGGGTATCGAGAAGCTGACCTTGCGCAACGCCCAGAAGTCTTCGACGCTTCCAGGCGTGCGGCGTACCGTCGAGACCAACAACTCCTGAAATGATCGTGGACGGTTGTGATGGATGACGTACCGTTTGGAGACGCCATCGAAGTTGATGGCAGGAAGGCTGGGGTTCACAAACGCTCGGCAAACGACCGGCTGAGCCGGGCGAAGAAGATATAACCAACAATGAACACCAGCACCGAACTGATGGTGGTGCGGGTAAAGAACGTCAAGTTGGTGATGCTGCCGTAATAGAGAATGTCGCGATAGGCGGCAATGAAGCTGGCCGGAGGGTTCAGAATGTACATCAACCGGCTGTAAGCGGGGAACACATCCTCGATCTGGTAAAAGATCGGCGTGAGGAAGAACCAAGCCAGCATCAGCGTCTCCATGATCGTGGCCACATCACGGTAGAACACGTTGACGGCGCTCAGAATGAGCCCCACGCCACAGGTGAAAATCACCTGCACCAGAATAACTACCGGCAGGAACAGCAGCGTGGCTGTCAGCTCCACTTGGTAGAGCCACAGCATGGCAAACAGCACCAGCAGCGAAAGCAAGAAGTTGACGGTGTTCGAAAGCACCGCTGACAACGGAAGTACCTCACGGGGGAAGTACACCTTTTGCACCAGCGCAGCCTGCCCAACCACGGAGTGAGTGGCGCTGTTCAAGGCAGTTGTATGCAGGTTCCACGCCAGTATGCCGGTGAGGATGAAGACGGGAAACTTGTCGATGGTGTTGCTGGTGAGC
>SHYE01000061.1 GCA_009692935.1 Dehalococcoidia bacterium
ACTTCGCTTGGATCGGGCCAGATATGGACGAAGGGGAGCTGGGGTTGCGGCGCGGTCGGGAACGTGTAGGACTGACTGATGGTGTCGCCGAGCCGTTCACCAAGCGCCACCAGCAGGTCGGCGCGCTTCATCGCATCCAGCTGGTTCGCCGCGACCCGGATGCCCATGTAGCCACCGTAGTTGGGGTGCGAGGAGTCGAACAGCTGGGGTCGTATGTGGGTCGGACTGATCGGCAAAACCCAGTCCTCCGCAAGACGCCTCAGATCGTCCAGAACTGACGGGTCCTCCACGGCTTCCGTCAGCAGTGCGCCCCCCACTAACACCAGGGGCCGCTCGGCGGCGGTGAGCAGGGTGGCGAGTCGGTCGAGGTCGCCGGGCGCTGGTGCCGCAGTGGTCCGCTGGCGCGGCTGGTCAACGAGCACATCGGTGACCTCGTCGAAGATGTCTTCCGGCAGGACAACGGCCACCGGGCCCGGGGTTGCGCTCTCCGCGGTAAAGAACGCCCGCGCGATCGCCTCAGACGCCTGCGCCGGATCGACTACCTCGATGACCTGCTTGGTGATGTCCGACAGCAGTCGCGCGTAGTTCTGCTCCTGCAATGCCTGCCGGCCCACGTCCCGGCGTTCTACGTGGCCAATCAGCAACACCATGGGGGTCGCATCATGGAAGGCCGAGTGGAGCGCCACCATGGCATTCGCCACGCCCGGGCCGCGCGATACCATGGCCACGCCCGCGCGATTGCGGAGCCGGCCATCAGCGACGGCCATGAAGCCTGCGCCGCCCTCATGGCGGCAGACCACAAGCTGGATAGTCTGTTTCTGGATCAGCACACTGGTGAGCCCGATGTAGCTCTCTCCGGGCACACAGAACACACGGTCGATACCATGCGCTTCCAGGCTCTGCATCAGCAGATGGGCAACGGTCATACTCATAAAACGGCTGCTCTCCTTGTCGGGCTGCGGTCGGGCTGCGATTGCTCGATTGTACTCGCACCCTCCGCCGCCGGTAAGGTGACACCAGCATCACTTGGTGAAGCAGGCGTCCCGCTCTTCGGCGACGTTCGTCCCCGCTCATGCTGAGGCACTCGAAGCACGAGCGGAGAATCAGCGCTCGGGGTTGAGTCTCCGCTCACCCTGAGGTTCTCGAAGGACGAGCGGGGCAAGTACTCGCTGGTCTTTATGCCCGGTGGCACCGCCATCCGGGCACGAACGGATGCCTCCTTACGTCGGCATGACACCGAAGCCCCTCCCCGACACCTCGACGGTGACTTGTTAACGAGTGGCCGGCTTCACCAGGCAGGTCAGTCAGCTTGAACAGGCTCAGCTTGTCCGGCCGCGATTTGTGCGCCTGTTGGTGAAGCACGTCGGTTATGCTGTTCGTGCGCGGGTAACCGCCCGCACCGTCATGCCGTTTGCTCAGTTGCAACCCCTAGCCCGGGACGGAAGTGGGGAGGGTCGAACCTCCGCACCCGCAAGCGCCTGGTATCTGCTGAGGGGGCATCCCTCGGCCAAGACGCCGCGTCAATCAAGGAGACATAACACATGGCCACCTCATACCGCGCCGACCACCTCGGCAGCTTTCTTCGACCGGCCAGCCTGCTCAAGGCCCGCAGTGACTTCCATGTGCCAGAGGACCAGGTCCGGGCGCTCGAGGACAGGGCGGCACTCGACATCATCCGCAAGCAGCAGGAGTTGGGTTTCGCCATCTTCACCGACGGCGAAGTGCGCCGCGCCACGTTCATGAGCGACTTCAACGATGCTGTGGAGGGCATGAGCGATCAAGAGACAGTGCATCGCAACTGGCAGGGCGCGGCCAGCGGGGTGGCCACCCCCCTTGGCGTGGCTACCGGTAAGATCAAGGCCAAGCGCCGCATGACGGCCCACGAGACAGTGTTCCTGAAACGGCACAGCCCCGGCGACATCAAGATGACGCTGCCGACCGCCAACCAGTTCCCGGCGATTTCTTACAAGAGGGGCATCAGCGACGCTGTGTATGCCAGCCCCTCGGCGCTGCTGTGGGACATCGTGCCGGTCATCAAAGCCGAAGTGAATGCTCTGGTCGAGGAGGGTGTGAAGTACATCCAGCTTGATGCCCCCCGCTACAGTTACTATTGCGACCCCAAGTGGCGTGAGTTCATCCGCACCGAGATGAGCATGGACCCCGACGCAGCGTTGGACGAGGCGATTCGCGCTGATAACGAGTGCTTAGCTGGGGCTCGGCGTAACGGCGCGGTGTTGGCCATTCACCTGTGCCGCGGCAACAACCGCAGTCAGTGGTACGCCGAGGGCGGGTATGACGCCATTGCCGAGAAGATGTTCAACACCCTGGACGTCGACCGCTACCTGCTGGAGTATGAAGACGAGCGCTCGGGCAGCTTCGAGCCGTTGCGGCTGATGCCGCGCGACAAGCAGGTGGTGTTGGGCATCGTGAGCAGCAAGGTGGCTGCGCTGGAGTCGCAGGACGCTATGGTGAAGAGGATCGAAGAGGCAGCGAAGCACTTCCCGCTCGATCAGATGGCGGTCAGTCCGCAGTGCGGCTTCGCGTCTACCGCACCCGGCAACCTGCTGAGCGAGGACGAGCAGTGGGCCAAGATGAAGCTGGTGGCCGATGTGGCGCGCCAGGTGTGGGGCACCACGACGTAGCGGGAGCGTGTGGCTGTTGTTCCGATCGTCCTGAGCCTTTCGAAGAACCTGGGCGATGGTGGTTCGACAAAGATCACGACGGACGGAACTGGACGGGCGACGACGGTGACGAGACAACCAACAGGGAGTAGACCATGGACGTGAAACCGATAGTCGAAGCGCTGATCAAGCGCAATCATGAAGTGCTCGAGACCACCATCGGCGACTCGCCCGCCGAGGTACTGCACTGGGTGCCGCCGGGCATCGCTCACCCCATTGCCGCGCTGTACGCCCACGTGGTGACCGGCGAGGACATGATGTTCCACAGGGTGCTGATGAACGGCCAAAACCCGCTCTACGAAGGCGAGTGGGCGACCAAGACCGGCCTGAGCGAGATCCGCGAGAAGCCCGGCGTTTCCTGGGACCAGTGGGCGCGCCGGCTGCGGATGGACCTGGCTGCCTTCCGCGAGTACGCCCACCTGATCCAGGGCAAGATGGAGGCCTACGTGGCCGCGGCTGATGAGGCGGAGATGGCGCGCATGGTCACGCCGCACATCCCTGGGCGCCCGCCGGTGCCTGCTGCGGTGTTTATCACCAACATCATGTGCAACCACATTGCGAACCACGCCGGCGAAATATCGACGCTGAAGGGTTTACAGGGGCTCAAGGGTTATCCGTTCTAATCAGAACCGCGAAGTGGAGGGCGCTTATGGACCAGAAAGAGCTGCTGTTGGTTCTGTTGAAGCTGGGTCACGACGTATTGGAGGGCACTATGGAGGGTGTGTCCTCCCAGGTCGCGCAGTGGGCGCCGCCAGGCCTCGCTCTCCCGATCGGCGCGACCTACCTGCACATCGTGATGGCCGAGGACTCGTTGGTGAACGGCATGGTGCGCGGGCTAGGGACGCTGTTCGAGGGCGCTTGGGGCGGAAAGACCGGCGCGAGTGAGCTGCGGCCGATGGACAGTAGCGCCTATGACGGCTGGGCACGCCGGGTGCAGGTAGACGTTGCCGCGGCCCGGGCTTACGGGGCAGCGGTTTACGCCACGACCGAGGCCTATGTGCGTGCGGCCGATCCAGCGGAACTCGATCGGCTGGTGGGGGAGCGCTTCCCCGGCGGAGCGATGCCGGTGGCGGCGTTCCTGGCGAGCATCGTGGCTACCCACGCCTGCCACCACACCGGCGAAATCTCGGCGCTCAAGGGCGAGCAGGGACTGAAGGGCTACCCCTACTAGGGCCGAGCCGCGTGCTGTTCGGTCAGCGTTGCAGCCAGTGCCAGCACCTCAGGACTCAGTTGTACCGGCTCCAACGCGTACCGTTCCGCGAAGGCCCTTTCGATAGCCCCCGCGACCGCTGGGTAGTCTGATACCCCGGTCTCGTCCTCCACGCTGCCTACGGTGTCGGGATCCCATGCCAGGCCCAGCGCTTGGTTCACCGGCAGCAGCACATCGCGAATGCGGTAGCTGTCGCCCACCACCACCACGCCACCTACGTGTGCGGCTCGGCTCACCATGCGCTGGCCAACGCCCATCAGTTTCGTGCGGCCGCCGGCGTTCACGCTGTACTCCCCGGGGCAATACTCGCCGGCCACTCCACCTATGCGGGCGTCGATTCCCAAGCTGCCCAGCGCTGCCAGCATGATTTCGGCCAGTTCTCGGAAACGGCGGTGGGTGCCGGGTATCGGGTCAGCGTCTGGGATGGTCCACGAGAAGGCGAGGGTGGCTTCATGGAACGCCGCCGCACGGCCGCCCGCCAACCGCAGAACCCCGGCGAAGCCAAGTGCCTGGGCCGCATGCACCGCCGCCCCAAAGCCGGGCGCTGCCACGTCCTGCGGGCCGAACGCGACAATGGCCGCCGGCCGGTAAAGCCGAAGCGTCGCCGGCTCCAGCCCGTCGGACGCGCGCTGCAGCAGCGCCCGAGACACCGCGGTGTCAAACGCAGGGCGATCGGGAAAGGCTTGACCGACGAGTCGGAGGTGGTGCTGAGTCATGAGGGTGCGTGCAGTCAACGGTATCTAGAGTGTAACGGTGGGCGGAGAACCATACGAACGGTTGACAGGGTTTGAGCGCTGCCCCTACGCTCACCTGAGTTATCCGAAGCGCAAATGAAGGTGGCGTGGCTTGATAGGTTCAGCACAGACCCTCGAAGGCACGCGTACTAGTGAACCCCAGGCCAGCCAGAGCGTCATGCTCCGCCTGCTGCGTAACGTTGGCAACGTCAGCATCTTCCTGCTGTTCCTCTTGATGTTCTTCGGCTCTGGGGTCAGCGCCCTGATGTACGAGGTCGTCTGGACGCGCTCGCTGGCACTGCTGTTCGGCGTAACATTGCACGCCATCAGCGCGGTACTCGCCAGCTTCATGGCGGGCATGGCCCTCGGCAGCTTCCTGGTAGGACGCATGGCAGACCGTGTCCGTTGGCCGCTGCTGTACTACGGCATCATGGAGATTGCGATCGGCCTGAGCGCTGCGGCCAGCCTCACCGGCATCGCCGCCATCACTCCCATCTATGTGCAGCTTCACGAGAACATCGAGGGCTCGGAAGTGTTGCTGAGCGCCGTCCGGTTCCTGATGGCCTGCGGCGTCATGCTGGTGCCCACAGCGCTCATGGGCGCCACCCTACCCTTCATGGTGCGCGCCTCGCTGATGCACCTGAGCAAGGTGGGGGAGAACATCAGTTTGCTCTACGCGTTGAACACGGCCGGGGCTGCCACCGGCGTGCTGCTGGCCGGCTTCGTGATGATTGGCTCCTACGGCTTACAGACTACGGTGTACACCGGGACGGCGATTAACCTCACCATCGGCGTGATTGCGCTGGTGCTGGCGCTGCTGACCCGGCGCAAGTCGGAAGCCCAGGGCGCCGGTCATCATCAGTCCCTGCCGGTCGCCGAGCCCGAGGCGCGTGCTGGCCTCGCCCGGCGATTGACCGACGTACTTCGCCGCCGGGCAGCCGTGCCGAACCTGCGGCCGATGCACCTAGCCGGAAGGGGGACCGCGGCTGCTGTGCTGTTCGGGATCGCGGTGTCGGGCTTCTGCGCACTGGCCTACGAGGTGATCTGGTTTCGCATTCTGGACTTGTTTCTGAACGGCACCACCTACGCCTTCACCGTGATGCTGGTGACGTTTTTGGTAGGTCTTGCAGTCGGCAGCGCCCTCACTCGCCCGATCATCGGGTGGCGTTGGAACTGGACGTTCGTGTTGGCTTTGCTGCAGTTCGCGATCGGTGCGCTGGCCCTGTGGGCCTTGCAGCTCATTCCGCAACTCCCGGTACTGCGCGATGAGTTGGTGGCTATTCCCGAGCTTGCGCCGCTGTTGGGCCGGCCGGTGTTCACGATGGCCGTGGTGGTGGCCCTCGCGTTGCTGCCACTCTCCATCCTGCTGGGGATGACGTTCCCCGTGGCGGCGCAAGCGCTGGCCCACGAGCGCGGCAAAGAGGGCGCCCACATCGGGAGTCTCAACGCCTCCAACACGCTGGGCGCGATCGGCGGGTCCTTGGCTGGGGGGCTGGTGCTTGTTCCGTTGATCGGCAGTCAGTCCAGCATGCTTATGCTGGCGGGCATCAACCTGGCGCTAGCAGTGCTCTTGGCGGCGGTGGCGCTCTGGCACCGCAAGGTGCTGCGCCTCGCGGCGCCGGCGCTCGCGGTTGCCTTCCTGCTGTTGGCCGGCAATAGGCCTGCCGACATCTACCCGGAGATGTTTGCCAACCTGTTCAAGGGGCATACGCTGCTGTGGTACGAGGAGGGCATTGAGAGCACCGTCAGTGTGCAACGCCACCCAGAGGGGTACAAGGTGATGTACCTGAACAGCCGAGAGCAGGCCTATGACCATCCGGCCCCCGTGCAGTATCACCAGCTTATTGCCCAACTTGGTATGGTGCTGCACCCCAACCCTAGGGACGTGCTGGTGATCGGGCTGGGCGGCGGCGCGACTCCGGGCGCGCTCAGCCGCTTCAGCGACTCTCACATCGACGTTGTGGAGCTATCGGAGTCGGTGGTGCATGCTGCTGTCGCCCAGTTCGGCGCGATCAACAACGATGTGATGAACCAGCCAAACGTCAGCCTTAAGGTGGACGACGGGCGGAACCACCTGCTGCTGAGCGGCAAGAAGTACGACGTGATCACCGCCGACATTATCCAGGCGCATCACGCCGGCAGCGGCAATCTGTACTCTCGGGAGTACTTCAGCTTGGTCAAGAGCTCGCTGAAGGAGGGAGGCCTGTTCGTGCAATGGGTCAATCCTGGGCTCACCCAGATATACCCGCTGGTGGTCCGCACCATCGCAGATGTCTTCCCCGGCGCCAGCTTGATGTACTCCGGCACGCTGGTGGTGGCCAGTACCGGGCCGGTCACCCAAGAACAGGTGGAGGCTGTCGCGAGACTGCGCTTCGCCCAGCCCAGCGTGGTGGACGCCGTGCGAGACCAGGCGTACTTCAGGGCGCCTGGTCTCGCCGAGGTGTCGGCGCAAGGGGTGAGCGTCAATTACCACGCATCGTTGGACAGGGTGGTGGCAGGCATGCCGCCGGGGCCAATGCTCACCGACGACCGTCCGCTCACCGAGTACTTCCGTTCGATTCCGGGCGCCACCGAGGCCGACGATCCCAGCAAGCCTCGGAGCTAATACCGCACGGTAATCGTGTGGCGGTCGTGCGGATACTGCAAGCGCAGGACACCCATGGCCGGGTCGTAACGGGCGGACACGTCTTCAGCGAGATCGCCGTCGTGGTCCAGTGGAATACCGTTCAGGAGCACCACGCTAGGTTCGGGCGTGGCAATTTCCATGAAGGCGGCCAAGCCACTAGGGCCATCGGTCGTCACGGCCAGTTCACCCGGCGAGAGCGCTGCCTGGTAGCTGCTGTCGGTCCACATCACGCCCGGCTCGGCGCGCAGCAGGAACAGGCGGAAGCTTTCTGGGGCCATCGGCACTTCCAGAACTTCGCGTACGCTGAGATAGGTGCTTGCGGAAACGTCATAGGCGGTGTAGGCGCGCGCAGCATCCAGGCCCGCCTCCTGGAGTGAAACCAGCATGTCGCGTGCCACGCTGTCCCGGTTCATCAGGCCCAGGTAGGTGGTGCCCTGCCGATGGGTGCCAAAAGCATCCGGCGGGTAGGCGCCAACGGTGAAGATGGGGGCCTCGTGCGGATGGTAGTGGATCAGGCGAGCACGGAAATCGCTAAGCACTTCACCACTCAGGGCCCTGAGGTCGAATCCGAGCGATATCTGGGTGCCGAGGGCGATTGCCGCTTCCAGCCACCAGCGCGGGGCCGGCTCCACTTTGGGGTCACCGTAGGCATACCCCATGTGCGAGCGTTGGCCCCACATCCCCTGCTGCAAAATGGCGTAGTCCACATGCTGACTCAGGCCGCCATAGGGGTATGGGTTGCTAAACGAGGGGTGCTCGTCGGAGTACCAGAAGGCGTGGGCGTACTGATTGGCGAACAGCGGCGAGTGCCAGCCCGCATAGATGTATGCGTCGGGGCGAAGCGACCGTACGGTGTCGTGAATCAGCCGGTACCAGTCCATGGTCTGTCCGCTGGCGCTGCGCACAATGCCGAACCGGTCGCGGAGCTGCTGCGGTACGCCGATCGCGCTGGGTACCGTGCCCAGGCCATCCACCTCAATGCCGTCCACGCCGTAGGTGACGAAGAAGTCGTGCATGAGTTGGCGGAAGTAGTCCCGGAATGCGGGATCCTGCACGTTGTACAGGTATCCTTCACCCATCTCGTCTTTGTCGATAGGCAGCAGAAACTCTGGATGAGCCTCGATCAGGCCTCGAAGGCCCAGCCAGTTCACCGGCAGCGCGCGGTTGTCGAGATACGGCGCCGAAAAATAGAGGCTCATGCGAACGTCCCGACTGTGGGCGAAGTCGGCAAGCTCTGCGATGCCTGACGGAAACTTGTCGGTGTCCACCGCGCGCCAGTCGGCCTCGGCCCCACCCTCCGCCTGATACCACCCGGCGTCGAGCGCCACCTGCCACGGGCCGATGTCGCTGAGATAGCCGGCGATGAACTCGATCTTGGCCTGCATCTCGTGTTCGTTGATGTCCATGTAGTAGTTGTACCAACTGTTCCATTCGAACCTGAACCAGGGCGGCTGCTCCAGCGGTGGGTACAGCGCCGCGAACACCGCGCGGTAGCCCGCCAGCGCATCCACTGGGTTGGTGGTGGCAGGGAACGCCAGGTAGAACCGCGGCGATCGGATGGCCGGACTATCCGCCACGTTGGTGGCCGAGAACCGGAGCCGGCCGGTCGCCTGGCGCTGCGAAAGCTGCACCTCGAACTCTGCCGGGTTCCCGGTGGGGTCCAGTGTGCCCAGCACGAGACTTCGTCCCAGGTCCTCGCTCCACAGCAAGACCGGCTTGCCCTCGTCCACTGGCTCGGTCCGCAGCGCGCCGTCACGGCGTAGATCGCCACCGGCGGGTCGCCCGAAGCCGGTCACAAAACTCATGTGCTCGCCGAGCACCACTTCACTGCGGCGCAGGTCGAAGAGATCGAAGATGGCCCCGCCGGCTGATGCCGGCGCATCCTGAACCGCCATCTCCGCCAGGACAAAACCCCGTTGATAGACCCCGACCTTCAGCGAGAGCACGGCGCCATCGCGCGGATGCAGCATCCGTACGTCGGCCACCGCGCCCGGCCCGAACTCGGGGTCGTCGGGGGTGTCCGTTCGCTCCGAGGCCATCTCAAGGGCTATGAAGTCCCGATCGGGCCGGTACACGCTGCCGTTGGACAGCGTGACGCGGGGCGACGTCTCGCGGACCAGGGCTATCCCCAGCCGGCGGTCAAAGACGCTTATAGCAGCGAGTTGTTCGCCCCCATAGCCGATGACCACGGCGAGTTCCTCGCTCAGTAGCACGTACCGCGCCCGAGTCGCGTCATACGTCGCCAGTGGCATCGGGGCCTCGCCCAAGGTGCCGTCGAGCAAGGACTGAATGCTCGCGAGCTCCTGACGTTCCCAGGCTCGCAGTTCGGCCTGATCTTGCGTTCTGGCGTCGCCTGCCGAGACATTCGGGGCCGTGTTCTGCCCCGGCCGCCGCCTGCCTTGGCGCGCCGCGATCGTACCGCTATCGTCGGTGAGGGTTGGCGCCGCCTGCTCCCTCCGCCGTTCGTCGGAAGCAGTGCGAGGCGCTCTGCGGACCGCCACCGGCTCGGGCCGCGACGTCAGCACGCCCTCCAGGGTTACCTCTCGCCGTAGCTCTGGCTTCAGCCACGCCGCATAGCCCGGCGCCCCATCGGATTCGTCGATGGCCACCAGGCGTAGCTCTTCCACCCCCGCCACGGAGATGCGCACCAGTCGCGGGGGCCCGCCAGCGGTGACCACACCGCTATCAAACAGACGGCGATCGTCGCCATAGAGGATGAAGCGGGTATGCCCCTGACCCGCGGGAGTGTTGTCGTCGATCGCAATACTGACTCGAAAGCCGAGGTGTTGCCTATCGAGTTGATAGCTGATCTCTGAGGTGGGGTAGACACCGATACCGACGGGGTACACGTCGCCGAGAACCTTGAGGGGCCCTGTCGCGAAGCTGGCGTTGATCGCGGGGGCGCCGGATTGTGCGATACCCCGCCACCCGGTCTCGGCAGACTCCCATGGCAGGCTCTGCAAGGGGATAACCTGGCGAATGCCGGCGCCGCTCTCGTCAGCCAGTATCTCGACACCGGCGCGCCAGAGCAGGAAGACAACGGTCAAACTGGCGGTGGCAACGACCAGCACCGTAAGAACGGTTAGGCGTAACCGCAAAAGGCGCCGGCGACGGATGGAGGGGTTTGGGGTGGCCATGTCGGTAGGGATAGACCGCTGCCGGTCTGGTAGCTCTAGAGTACCATTGGAGCACTGAAGCGGAGGAGATGCACACAATGGAGGCAACGCGCGGCCGTCTGCATGCCTTGGTCAAGGGCAACGTGCAGCGGGTGGGATTTCGAGCTTATGTGCAGCAGCAGGCGGCCACCAACAAGCTGGTGGGCTACGTCTGTAACCTCGAGGACGGCTCGGTGGAGGTCATCGCCGAGGGTATGCAGCTTGGCTTAGAGCATCTGTTGGCCGCGCTGCGGGGCGGCCCGCCTGGGGCCTCGGTACACGCTGTGGATGTGAAGTGGGGCGCTCCCCGTAACCAGTACCACCGCTTCGAGATCCGTCCGGGTTAGGCGGCCGCACGCCCGGCTAAACCGACGGGTCTCCCTGCGTTCCCTGGCTGGCTGGGCGGCCATTTAACTCGTTCAGAGCAGCCCGGCCGAGCACGGCGCCCAGGCCGACCAAGGGCACCGCGAACAAAGCCCCCCACATCCCGGCCACCTCGGCCCCGCCGATCAGCGCCAGAATCGTGGCGATTGGGTGCAGGCCCACGGCCTGACCGGTAATGCGGGGGCTCAGCACTTGGCCCTCCACCAGCATCACCACCAGGAAGAATGCCAGTACGAACAGTACGAGTGGGAACGGCTGAAACAAGCTGACGACGAGTGCCGGTATCGATGACAGCAGCGGCCCAACCATCGGGACAAGTTCGAAGCAGAAGGCGAGAACGCCCAACACCAGCGGGAACTGTACCCCCAGCAGCCAACACCCCAGGCCGACTCCCGTGCCAACGATCGCGGCTATGGTGAGTTGCCCTCGGATGTAGCCGCCGAGGATGTGGAGGACGCTGGCCTCGAGAAACACGAACAGGCCCTGCCGGCTCGGCGGAATGATGGATGCCAGGTTATGGCGGATACGGTGGCCGTCGACGACTAGGTAGAGGCTGCTAACGAGCACCAGGCAGGTGCCGACCAGCGCGTCGGTGACCCCCGTGGCAATCCTCAGCCCGCGCCCCAACAGCTCGCCACCGGTCGCCTGTAACGCGGCGGCAGCGTC
>SHYE01000062.1 GCA_009692935.1 Dehalococcoidia bacterium
TGAGGGAGGGTCGGCGCGTGAGTCCAGAGAGGGTGCAACCCTCTTTGGCAGGGAGTCTGAGGGGTGTCCCCTCAGTTCCTAAGAGTGAACGCGGGTGGGCGGGTGGGATTCCCGCGCCTCCCCGTAGGCATGCCAAGTAGAACCGATGACCCAACCTAACCCACAAACACCTCCCATCATCCCTGACGCCGCCACCCTGGCGCAGCTCGAAACTGACGCTGCCCATTTCGCCCGGGAAGCCGGCGCCATCCTGCTGCGCTACTTCCGCACCAACGTCGAAATCGAGTACAAGGGCAGCGGCAAGAGCGACCCCGTCAGTGTGGTGGACCGTGAGAGCGAGCAGTACCTGCACGCCGCCATCCACGAACGCTACCCCGGCCACAGCATCCTGGGCGAAGAGGGCAACAACCTCGACGGCGCCGACCCCGACTACCTCTGGGTGCTGGACCCGCTAGACGGCACCACCAACTTCCTGAATCGCCTCCCCTTTTTCGCCGTGTCGGTCGGCGTGCTCTACCGCGGCATGCCCATCGTCGGCGCTGTGTTTGTACCCACCAGCGGCTTACTGGAGCAGGGCGTGTACCACGCCCACCTCGGCGGCGGCTGCTTCTTCGAGGGCCACCGGGTGCATGTCGCCCGGGACGCCACCCCCCAGGCCGACCACCTGAGCGGGCTACCCGGCGGCTACTGGCGGCGGCTGCGGTTCAGCGGTGACGTGCGCAACCACCACGGCGAGGTCCGCACCCTCGGCAGCATCGCGGTAGAGCTGGCGCTCACCGCCGATGGCACGCTGCAGTACTCGGTGTTCGGCGCCCCCAAGATCTGGGACGTGGCGGGCGGCGTGTTGCTGGTGCGCGAGGCCGGAGGCATACCCCTCACTCATCCCGACCGCACCAAGCCCTGGGCACCGCTGGAACGCTTCGAACCCGGCGCCGGCGGCGCAACCGCGGCTGGTTACCAGAACTGGCGCGGCGCCATCGTGGCCGGCAATGCCGAAATGGCCTGGAACGTCGCCACGCACATGTACGGCGCGCCCCGCCCCGGTGAGTTCGCCAAGCCGGTGATCAACGCGCTCAAGTGGGCACAGCAGCAGTTACGGCTGTTTCGGTAGGCGCCATCGCAGCGAACCAAGGGCTGGAGGAGGATGAGGCATCCCGAGGCCAGACCCAGGGAAGTTGATGGACCACAGCGACGTGGAGGCGGTGATGCAGCTCTGCGCCACCGCCGGCAGCTTGGCCCAGGAGCGAAAGGCCGTCCGTGACCTGTTCTTCGGCACGCAGGATCCGCAGCCGGTGAAGTACTTGCCCAGCGTTGGCGAGGAGCCGGGAAGAGAGCGCCGCTTCCTCGCCTGGTTTGCGTTCCAGTACCGGCTACCTGAGGGCGATACGCCCGCAATGCGGCTGGCCACGTCCATGATGCCTGCGCCCATCGACAGGGCTGCCCAGGCGGTCTTTTCCGGCGCGCGTTTCGTGACCGCCGCCGTCACCAAGCTGCGTCCCCGCAAGGGCTTCGTCTTGCAGTCGGGCAGTGAGCGGTTCTCGGTCGAGTTCCCTGCCATGGCGGATCGCCTGCACGAGAATGAGCTGGTGGTAACCGGGGTGCTACCCATTGCGGGGGGTTGGCTCATGACACCGGGATGGGTGTCTCTGGGCGTGGTGGTCGGGCGTGGGCTGCGCAAGACGCTCGGTCAGACGATCTGGGACCCAGTGGCGTTTGAGCGCTTTCTTCAAGGGAGGGCCCAGGACGGTGCCCAACCCGAGAACGAGGCCCCGCCGCCTCCCCCGATACCCAGCGACGACTCGTTGGCGGCAGCCGTTCGCCGCATGAGCAAGTACGCGAAGGCGCAGGGTCAACCTGGGCTCGTGCAGCCGACGGCAGTGTGGCGTGCGGCGATGCAGCCTCACCTACATCGGACCGACTTCGACGGTATGGTCGACGCAGTTTTGGGCAAGGCGTTCTACCGATACTGCCCATTGGAAGAGCTGAACCTCTGGCTCGCCTTGCTCACCAATATCTGGAACAACACACCTCAGCCTGACCGCGGTGGCAAATCCGCCAACCAGCTCATGCGGGAGCGCGCAGCGAATCCGCCCGAACCAGGCGAGGCGCCAACCATCCGCCTGGACATCCGCTCCCGCCAGCGGGGACCTCAGCGTCGCTTGGGCCGCTGAGGCTTTGTAGAGCTATGGCCGACGGTGGCCGCCAGCTACAGCGGCGGCCACGGCACACTGCGCCAGGGGCCCGGCAGCGGGTAGGTGCGCTCGGTCAGCAGCACCCGGCACCGCTGGACCAGCGCTTCCATCTCAACGGGATGCAGCAGCGCGGCCAACGCCTGCCCGGCGGCTCCGTTCCCGCTGAAATCGGTGTGGAAGCGGTCGAGGTCGGCCAGCAAGCCTTCGGGGATCGGTTCGCCCTGGTAGTCCCAGATGACGGTGCGCAGCTTCGGCACATGGTGAAAGGTCAGGCCGTGGTCAATGCCCCACATCCGGCCGTCGAGCCCCAGCAGGCAGTGGCTGCCCTTGCGGTCGGCATTGTTCGCCAGCGCGTCGAACAACGCCATGCGCTGCAGGTCGTCCACCCGCTGCTCACGCAAGCTGAAGTAGTTCTCGGTGTGGGCGGACGCGATGAACAGCTGCATCGTGCCCACGCCGTGCTGCCCTTCGCGCACCACCGTGGGCGGCACGAACCCCCAGCCCAGGGCGTCGCTCACCACATAGGAGGCGTACTCTCGCTTGTACAGCGTGCCGTCAGGGAAGTCGCGCAGCGGTATCTCGCCGCGCCGGGGCTTGTAGATGCCCAGCCACTTGCCCGCCGGCCCGCCATCCAGCTGGGCGACGAAGGTGTAATTCGAGCCGTCAGGCGCAAGATCGATGGCGGTGATGTCGGCGTTTGCCAGCAGATTGAGCACCAGCGGCGACTCCGGCAGCCAGGGTGGCGGACAGTCGGGGTCAGCGGTAGTGTGCGCCTGCTCGTACTCCGGGCCCAGCACATCGCTGTAATCGGCCGCGGTTGCCACGTGCCCAGCCCTACTCGGTCACCTTGTGGTGACCGTTGGAGCGCACGCACACATGGCCGTCCTCCATGGGCTGGTTGCACAACGGGCACAGCGGCCGCCCCGATGCCACCACTTCGGCGATACGCTTACTGAGTGCGCTCATCTGCAGCTTGGTGGCGAAGAACTGCAGCTTGACCGGCCGGCCGGCGCTCGCCTCCTGCACCACCACCACCAGCAGGTCGCGCTGCGGGTCGTGGGCCACGCCCAGCCGACCGACCTGGAAATCGGCGGCTGGCGACGATAGAGGCTCGATACTGGAGAGGAGCTGATTCGGGTCGGCGTCGGCCCAATCGGGCCGGGTTGCGCCACGGGCCTGCTGCGCCAGCACCTGGTCGATGGTCTCGGCCAGCGCGGCCAACTCGGTCTTCTCCAGCCAGAAGCGGACCCAGGTGTCGCCGTTGCCGGCCAGCATATAGAAGGTGCGGTTGCCGGGCACCCCGCGGAACCCGGCCATAAGTTCGGACACGTTCTCAAACAGGTATTGTTCAGCCATAGGTTGGGCTATTGTCTAACGAAAGCTGGCGCTGGGCAATGGATGGTTGAGGCGGGGCGAGCACAAGGAGTGGGAATCTGCGTTGGACACCGCTCATGCACCTTGACGTGACCTTCACCCCGCAAGAGCTGCGCCGACAGCACCCGGTGGGAGCCACGGTAGTCGTCATCGATGTGATCCGTGCGGCGACGACGGTCGTGACGGCGTCATCCCCGTGGTGTCGGTGGCCGCCGCGCGCCGGACAGCGGCAGCGCTGGCGAGCGGCCGCCCGCTGCTGGGGGGCGAACGCGGCGGGCTCCGCATCCCCGGCTTCGACTTGGGAAACTCGCCGGCTGAATATACCCGTGCTGCGGTCGGCGGGCGGCTGGTCGTTTTCACCACCAGTAACGGCACTGCCACGCTGCATGCCGCTCTGGGCGCAGCCGAGGTGCTGATGGGCGCGCTAGTGAATCTGGAGGCGGTGGTGCAGTACGCGCACCGCTCCGGCCGGCCGGTGGTGTTCGCCTGCTCGGGCCGTGTCCGCCGTCAGGCGCTCGACGACACGGTGGTGGCTGGCCTGATGGCAGCACGCTTGACGGAACTCGCTGGCGGCGACGTCCGCCCGACCGACGCCGCGCAGATCGCGATGCTGGCGGCCGCGCCCTACGCCGCCGACCCTCTGCGCGCGCTCCGGGCCTCGGCCTCTGCCCGCGAGCTGCCCGACTTCGAGGCCGACCTGCGTGCCTGTGCCCAGCGGGACGTGTTCGACGTGGTGCCGGTGCTGCGAGATGGGCGGTTGGAACTTGCTTGATCGTCACTCCCGGCGGTGCAATACTCGCGCGCAGTCAGTACGCTAATCCAAGACGCGAAGAGGGACCGCCATGCAACACTTGACTGGATTCCGCCCCGTGATCAACGGGCTCTGCTATTGACCGCGATGCTGGCGTTAATCTCGCTCGACAGAGACGTCCGCGGCGCGCGAGCGGCTGGCATCACGGTCAACAGTCTGGGTGACGGCGGCTCCGGCGATGGGCAGTGCACACTGCGCGAGGCCATCATGAACGCCAACGCGAACGCCGCGCTTGAGTCCGATTGCGCCTCCGGTGTCGGTGCCGACGTCGTCACCTCCAGCGTCAGCGGTACCATCACGCTAGCCTCTTCGCTGCCCGCTATCACTGACCCAGCGGGGTTGAGTGTGGACGCCACGGGACAGTCGGTGGTGGTGCGCGGCGGCACAGCCGGTGAACACCAATGGGTGGTGTCCAGCGGTGCCACGCTGTTCCTCACTGGGTTGACCCTGGATGTTGTCACGCCTTGGGTGCCGCTTGGACCAGGGGTCCCCAAGGGCATTCGGAACGAAGGCGGCACCTTGTCCGTCATACGCAGCACGCTCCAGAACTTCGTGAGCCCGATCGTGAACGAGCCCGGCGGTACCCTGACCGTGGTCGAGTCCACGGTGCGCCGCGGCATCAGCGGCGGGCTGGCCAACCGGGGCACGGCTACCATACTCCGCAGCACCTTCACGGGGAACAGCGCTGGACAGCCTTGCCATAGTTTCTGTGGCGCCTTCGGGAGCGGCGGCGGAATCGGGAACAGCGGCCTGCTGCTCGTGGCGAACAGCACTATCAGCGGCAACTTCGCCGGGCAGATCTCTGGCCACGGCGGTGGCGTATGGAACACCACGTTGGGCGTGCTCACGTTGATGAACTCGACCGTCACGAACAACGTCGTTAACGACCGCCTTCCGGGGACGTCCTTGGGCGGCGGTATTTACACTGAGGGGTCCGCAACCCTGATTAACTCCCTGCTCGCAGGAAACACTGGTGGGGTGGCCCCCGACTGTTCTGGCGCGATCACAGCTACAGGCCCCAATTTGATTGGCAGCAACGCCGGCTGCAACGTGACCGGCATCCGGCCGATCGCGGGCTCGCCCGTGCTGGGCCCGCTCGCCGACAACGGTGGCCCTACCCAGACCCACGAGCTGCTGGGCGGTCTTGCGGTCGACGCCGGCAACGACGCGATTTGCGCCACCGGCCCAGTGAACGGCGTAGACCAGCGTGGCGTTGTCCGGCCCAACGGCCCCCACTGCGACCTCGGGTCGTTCGAAGCGCAGATCGCCAGCGGCACGCCATTCACGAGCGGCGATTTCGAGACCGGCGGCACCGGCTGGACGTTTACTGGACTGCTCGATGGCATTGCCCGCGTCGAGACTGAGGGGGCCTGCTTTGGCGCGAACAACACGATAGGCATCACCTTCGCAGGTACCCAGGCACTCAACGTGCGCTCCAGCCCTGGAGCGCCCCATGGTTCTACCGGCATCGCGACTGCCAGCCCGTTCACGCTCGGGTCGGCACTGCGCTTCCGGGCCTTGGTTGAAAACGACGATGCCGCACCTGCGCCCTACCCCGTAAGCCTTGAACTGCGACTGCTGGACAACGATGGCGGCGTGCTGGGTGGGTATCCCGTGGAGCCGAGGATCCTAACGACGAGTCCCGGCACTAGCGCTGACGGCTGCCTAGTGGGTGACTTGAGGAACGGCGACTGGAGCAGCCATATCGTCGACACCCCCAAGTTGGCAGGCATGACGGCGCGACTGGAGTTTCGCCAGCACACTAATGTGCCAGGCAAGGGCTTCTTCGCTCTGATCGACGACGTGACGGTGGTGCCATCGCCTCCGTCGCCATTATTGCGATAGGTCGCAAGGCGCCGGAGCGTTTGGCTGGTGTCACGGGAAACCGTCGGGACCGTCTAGGGCGACGGGTGAGGGCTGAGGCGCGCTCCTCCCGGTCGGCGCCGGCTCGCAACGGCCGCATGACAATGGCCAACTCGCCCCATAAGCCACTAGTACACATGTGCTAGTTGCGGTATCATCACCCCATGCCAACGCTCACCCCGACTCAACCCAGCGTCCAGGATGTGCTGCTGCGCTACTGGGGGTACGACACGCTGCGACCGCTGCAGGCCGAGGCGATTGAGGCGGCGCTGCACCATCGCGACTCGCTGGTGGTGCTGCCCACCGGCGGCGGCAAGTCGCTGTGCTACGCGGTGCCGCCCGCAGTGGCCGGCCGCACCGACGTCGTGGTGTCACCCCTCATCGCGCTGATGAAAGACCAAGTGGACGGCCTGACGGCGTGCGGGTATCCCGCGGCGGCGCTGCACAGCGGCATGACCGACGAAGAACGCCGGGTGGTGGAGCGCGGTATCGCGGCCGGGACCTATCGGTTGCTGTTCGTCGCTCCCGAGCGGTTGCTCACCCCCTGGTTCCTCGATCAGGCGAAGCGCCTGCAAGTGCGGACTTTTGCCATCGACGAAGCGCATTGCATCAGTCAGTGGGGGCATGATTTCCGGCCCGAGTACCGCCGGCTCGCCACGATCAAGACCACGTTCCCGGGCGCGGCGATCCACGCCTACACGGCTACGGCCACCGAACGGGTGCGGGCCGACATCATCGCGCAACTGGGCCTCGCCGACGCTGAAGTACTCGTCGGCACCTTCGACCGCCCGAACCTGCAGTATCGGGTGCTGGAGCGTGGCGATTTGAATACGCAGGTGGTGCAGGTGCTGCAGCGCCATCAGGGCGAGGCGGCCATCGTCTACTGCATCAGCCGCGACGATACGGAACGGCTATCGGCCGCGCTGCGGGCGCGGGGCGTACGAGCTGCCCACTATCACGCCGGTATGGACACGGCTGCGCGCTCCAAGACCCAAGAGGCTTTCGCCGCCGAGAAGCTGGATGTGGTGGTGGCAACAGTGGCGTTCGGCATGGGCATCGACCGCTCGAACGTGCGCTGTGTCATTCACGCTGCGCTGCCTAAGTCGGTGGAGCAGTACCAGCAGGAGACAGGGCGGGCCGGCCGCGACGGTCTGGAGGCCGAGTGCGTGCTGTTCACCGCGCCCGCTGACTTGGCGCGCTGGGAGCGGTTGCTCACCATGGGTGGCGGCGACGCCGCAAACCTTGCCGCTCAACGGGCGCTGCTACGGGATATGGCCGGTTTTACGTCCAGCGAGCGGTGCCGGCACGCCGCCCTCTCTGGCTATTTCGGACAGGTGTACCCGCTGGAGAACTGCGGTGCGTGCGACGTTTGTCTCGACGAACGGCCGGCCGGTCACGACGGTACCGACCTTGCCCGCGCGGTGCTGCAGTGCGTGGCCTCGCTGCGCGTACCCTTCGGCGTGACCTATGTAGCAGAGGTGCTGATCGGCGCCCGCAACAAGCGCATTCTGGAGCGGGGGCATGAGCAGCTTCCGGAGCATGGCGCCTTGCGTGGCATGCCCCTGGCCGACCTGCAGCATGCCATCCGGCAATTGGTGAACCAGGGACTGCTGCGACGGACCGACGACGATCGTCCGGTGCTCACGCTGACCGCGGCGGCGCAAGCCGTGCTGTCCGGCGACGTCAGCGTCACGCTGTCGTCACCCGAGAACCCTGCTGCAGCCTCAGCGACCGACGAAGAAGCGGGCTGGATTGGGGTCGACCGTGGCCTCTTCGCACATCTACGTGGTGTGCGCCTGGCGCTGGCCGAGGAACGTTCAGTGCCCGCCTTCGTGATTCTGGGCGATGCGACGCTGCGAGAGCTCGCGCGGCTCCGCCCAGCCACCTCTGCGACACTGGCCAAGGTGCGTGGTATTGGCGAGCGCAAGCTGGCTGACCTCGGCCCCCGGTTCGTGGCGGCGATTGTCGCCTATTCCCGTGAGTATGGCCTATCGACCGACGTGACCGCGCCGGCGGTCCCAGTGCTGGTGACCGCGCGCCCCAAGCCAGCGGGTCCGGCAACCGGCCTGAAGCTCGACGCCTATGCGATGTTTGACCGCGGCACAGGTGTTGAGGAGGTGGCTCAAGCCACGGGCCGAGCGCTGACCACGGTCGAGGGCTACCTTGAGGACTACATCGCCGAGCGCCAACCCACCGACCTCTCGCGCTGGGTCGATGACCTGACCTACCGCCGGGTGGAGTCGGCCGCCCGCAAGCTCGGCGGCCATCAGCTGAAGCCGGTGTTCGAGGCGCTTGACGGCAAGGTCGGCTACGACGCCATCCGCGTGGTGATGCGCCACTGCGGCCTTCGTTAGCCACCCTGCCGCCCCCCGTAGGGGCAGACCCACGTGTCTGCCCTAAGCGCCGCCAACGATCAACGCCTCGCCGAACCGGCGCGCCAGATAGGGGTGTCACGTCTCGTCTCCGAGCCTGCTTAAATGGACCCGCTCAGCGGTGTTGTGCGGGGGCTGGGCAGACACGTGGGTCTGCCCCTACGAGGTCGGGGGGCGTCCCTCACATTCACGTGCCGTGCGGCTGGTCACGAGGCAGAATCCCCCGCGTCAACGCGGTAGGGGCGGCATTCATGACGCCTTAGCGACGCCAGTCGACAACGCCCTGACCGGGTTCGCCTGCAGCGCGCAGCGAAGGCGCAATGCATTGCGCCCCTGCCAGGTGACGTGGCGCGCCATCGTCGCAGCCTGCCTGCCGCGCGCATCCTGTATACTTTCGGCGATGCGCCGCATACCGCGGCCTTGAGCATGTATCCACAAGGAGTCACGAATGAGCGATGCACTTGCAGAGCGCCTGGGTAAGATCGACACGTGTGCGGTGTCGGACGCGATGGACCGGCACGGTCTGAAGGGGGTGGCGTACGGCATCAAGCCGCAGTGGCCCGGGCCCCGCATTGCCGGGCGGGTGGTCACGGTACGGTTGGTGGCAGCACGGCCGGGGCAGACGGCTGCCCGCCACCTCTGCACCGAGGCGATTATGGTGTCGAAGCCCGGCGAGATTATCGTGGTGGAGAACCACGCCCGGTACGATGCCGCGGGTTGGGGCGGTATCCTCTCCAACGGAGCGCAGATGCAGGGTGTGGCCGGGGTCATAGTAGACGGCGCTGCCCGTGATATCGACGAGAGTCGCGACCTGAAGTTCCCGGTGTACGCTCGGTCGGGCATCCCCTCCACCGCCCGCGGCCGCATCATCGAGGAAGCCACCAACGTACCGGTCACCATCGACGGCGTCTCGGTGCACCCCGGCGACCTCGTGCTGGCAGACTGGAGCGGCATCGTGTTCCTGCCGGCTGATCGCGCCGAAGAGGTGCTGAAGACCGCCGAGGACATCGCCGCACGTGAGGCGCTGATGACCAAGGACGTACGGGCTGGTAAGCCCATCACCGAGGTTATGGGCATCAACTACGAGCAGATGCTGCACAAGTAGCCTTGCAGCCGGCCTCGCTCACGGGCAGAGGTTTAAAAGAATGGCTGGGGCGAGCACCGTGCCGCAGTGTCATGCCGACACAAGAGGGGTCTCTTCCCATCTGGATGCCGACACGAGTCGGGACAAAGGGATTCCGTGCGCATTCGGAATCAGACATGCCTCTAGTCAGTGGCACCACCGGGCATGAAAATAGACGACGTCATGTTCCGTTCATGCTGAGGCCCTCGTAGCACGGCGGGCTACCGCGTTCCGGTTAGCTGGTTCTCCGCTCACCCTGAGGCCCTCGAAGGGCGAGCGGAACGGGAGGTCGCGACAGATGTCGGCGAACCTATTGTCGTAGCAAATAGACGACGTCATGTTCCGCTGACGCTGAGGCCCTCCAAGCACGCGCCGGCTACCGCGTTCCGGCTGGCTGCTTCTTCCCTCGCCCTTCGAGGGCCTCAGGGTGAGCGGGCTAGGCGGTCGCGACAGGCGTCGGCGAACCTATTTTCGTAGCAAATACATGATCCCGGAACGTCTGAGTTCTTACGCCCAATACAGGGTTTTGCGCTGGCTCTGGTCCGTCTGTATACTGGCCCCGTTACGCCACTGATAGTTCAACTATCAGTGACTCCCAAGGAGCATTCCTGATGGCTGAACGCCAATACTCCCTCTTCGAAAAGAAGGGGCACATTGCCTATATCACCATTAACCGGCCGGACGTGATGAACGCCATCAACGCGGCCACGACCCAGGAACTGGCGTCGGCCTTCGCTGAGTTCGAGGCGGACGACGATCTGTGGGTAGCCATCTACACTGGCGCCGGCGACCGTGCCTTCAGCGCCGGTATGGACTTGCGGGCCTCGGCAGAGGCATCAGCAAGCGGCGCCCGCCCGCAGACCGGACACCCCGGCGGCATGGCAGGCCTCACCAATCCCCGCACCTACCTGTCGAAGCCACTCATTGCTGCAGTCAACGGCTACGCTTTGGGCGGCGGGTTCGAGATGGCCATGGCCTGCGATATTGTTATCGCTGCGGAGACGGCACAGTTTGGTCTGCCGGAAGTGACCCGCGGCATCATCGCTGGCGCCGGCGGAGTGCACCGGCTGCCCCGCCAAATGCCGATGAAGATCGCCATGGGGTACATGCTCACCGGCAAGCGAATGACCGCCGCCGAGGCCCACAAGTGGGGCCTGGTGAACGAGGTGGTGCCCGCCGACCAGCTCATCGCCACGGCCGAGCGCTGGGCCAACGAGATCTGTGAGAACGCGCCGATTGCCGTGCGTGCCACCAAACAGGCGGCGCTCAAAGGCCTCGACCTGCCGCTTGAGGCGGCCATCAACGGCAGCTACTTCTGGACTGAGCGCATGCGCACCTCCGAGGACTCGGTGGAGGGGCCTAAGGCCTTTGCCGAGAAGCGCAAGCCAGTATGGAAGGGCCGGTAACCAGGGACCGCCGAGAACCGAGAGTCGCAGCGGTGCTTTGACCCTCGGTTCACCGGCCCCCGGCGCCGCATATGACGACGACAGCGCTTGAAGGCCTGCGAGTCATCGACTTGACGCACTACATCACCGGGCCGTTCTGCACCAAGCTGATGGCCGACTATGGCGCCGATGTCATCAAGGTCGAGCGCCCGGATGGCGGTGATCCGGCGCGTCGCATCGGCCCGTTCCAGGGCGATGACCCGCACCTGGAGAAGTCGGGCCTGTTTCTGCACCTCAACACCAA
>SHYE01000063.1 GCA_009692935.1 Dehalococcoidia bacterium
GCCGGCTTCGACGCTGGCAAGACGTTCGAGGAAGCGGCAGCTCAGCGCCTTGCCCTGCTCGACGACAACGCTGCGATTCGGCGGGCCTACTACAACGTGCCCGGCGATCCGGTGCAGATGAACGGGTTGCCTACCTCGCATGTCACCGATATGGGCAACAATCTCACACTCAGGGCGCAACGGGTTGTCATTCAGCAATGGAAAGAGAACGTTCCGTGGGCCGCCGCCGGCCAGGTCACCGTCGCGCTCGGCGGCGCTCTCGCAGCCGAGGCCGGCCTGCTGCCGGGGGATGCGCTCGCTCCCGAGGATGCACCGGCCCGCAGCGCTCCAGTGCCGCTTGCCGTAGTCGGCGGTACCCCTCCGCCATCGGGGGCTAGGCCGGTCAACTTCGGGTACGGCTTTCAAATCGACGCCAACAACGACTACGGCCGCGCGCTAGGCATGACTCGGAACGCCGGCTTCAACTGGGCCAAGGTCCAGATTCGCTGGGCCGAAGTGGAACCCCAGCCCGGCGCCATCAATTGGGGCACCGTCGACAATGCCGTCAATGGGGCCAACGGTGGTGGGGTGAACCTGCTCCTTTCAGTGGTCACCGCGCCTGATTGGGCACGTCCGGGCCAGAATATGACAGAACACGGTCCGCCCACCGACCCGCAAACCTATGCCAACTTCGTCGGGGCAATTGCCGCCAGACACCCCGGCCGGGTGCAGGCTTACGAGGTCTGGAACGAACAGAATCTAGCCCGCGAGTGGGGCGGGCCCGGACGGCAGAGCGCCCCGCAGTATGTGAGCTTGTTGCGGGCTGCCTACACCGCCATCAAGGGTTCAGACCCCGCGGCAACGGTGCTGGTGGGTGCACTGACGCCGGCGGGTACCGTGGACCTTGGCGGCGGCGCGCTGGCCATCGACGACATCGACTTCTTGCAGCAGATGTACGCCGCGGGTATGCGGGGCTACTTCGATGCGATTGCCGTGCACCCCAGCGGGTTCAATAGCTCGGCGCTGGCCGACCCGCGTGATCCCGGTACGCTGGGCCGCGAAGGTGGCTTCCGCGCCCACCGTAGCTTCTATTTCCGCAACTTCGAGTTCTACCGCGAGGTGATGGTGCGCAACGGCGATGCCGCCAAGCAGCTCTGGTTCACCGAGTTTGGCTGGGCCTCTGGCGGCGAGGCCGGACAGGAGTGGGCTTATGCGCACCAGAACTCCGAGGAGGACCAGGCTAACTTCTTGGTGCAGGCCTTCCAGTACGGCCGCGACCGTGGCTATATCGGCGTGATGATTGTGTGGAACCTCAACTTCTCCGGCGTCGATGACGGGAAACGGGCGTTCAGCCTACTCCGGCCCGACTGGTCGCCACGCGCCGCCTACCACGCACTCGCGGCGCTCCCAAAGTAGACTGAGACACCACCGAGCCGACAAAGGCCCGAGGCTGTTATCGCCTCGGGCTTGCTTAGCAACCGTCACCAACTCACGACACACTAACACCGAAGCCTGGTCCCCTTAGGCGGCCGGTAGCGCAGACACGCGCCCACCCCTCCCACCGTATCAAGCCCCGAACGGAAGGGTGAGGAGTGCATAAGACAGCAGAACGGCGGCCAGCGGGCCGCCGTTCTGGGAGCACTACCGTGCCGGCTCAGACGTTCGCTTGTTGCCAGTTGGGCAGGTTCACCGGCACCGTCTCCACGGGGGGCGCGTCGCATGGCAGCACCGGCTTCATTTCGTCGATCAGGTAACGGGCAACTCCGTCCACTTGCGCGGGCGCCACCCGGGCCCAGGTGGTGTAGAGACCGTGACTCTGGTATTCCAGCAGCGCGGGGTCATTCTTCGCTTCCCGCAGGAAGGTCTTCACCGTGCCTTGCCCCACCCGCAACACCGCGGGCGAACCGCCGCCGTGCCAGATCATATACACACCATTCAGCACCGACAGGTCCATCCGGCCGGTATCGAGATCCGCCAACCGGCACCACTCGTCCACCAGGTACGCCCGGCATTTTCCCCACTGCAGGTTCAGCGCCATGGGCTGACTCCTCCTCGTCCGTCGTTCTAGGTATAGGTGCGGGAATCCACCAAGTAACACCCGCTCTGGGATTATTCCCCACGCGGGCGCTTCCGGCAAGGGTTAGAGGCTCAGCGGACTCAGGCTGGCCGTGGTGTCGTAGGTGTCGATACCCTCGGCGCGCTTCAGAAAGGCCACAATCGCGTAGGTCACGGGGGTGGCCGCAACTTCGTACGCCACCTTCAGAGTCCACGCCGCCAGCGCCGTCTGCACCAACGCCTCGGCCGGCAGCACGCCGCTGAAGGCAATCACGTTGAACACGACCGTGTCCAGACCTTCGCCGATGATCGTTGAGCCGATGGTGCGGGCCCAGAGAAACCGGCCACGGGTGGCAACCTTCATCCGTGACAGCACCATTGAATTCGCAAACTCTCCGATGAGGTAAGCGATGAACGACGCAGCTAGCAACCGGGGCGTGTAGCCGAGGATTCGCTCGTAGGCGCCCTGTACGTCTTGGAAGGGCGCCGCCGGGGTCAGCGATTGCCCCAGTGTGAAGAAGGCCACCGCCAGCAGGTTGCACGCAAACGCCAGCCAGATAATGGTGCGGGCGCGGGAAAACCCATACACCTCGGTCAGTATGTCGCCAAAGATGTAGCTCAGCGGGAACACGATGAGTGCCGCGGGCACCAACACGCCAAAGAGCGGAGCCTCAATAAGCTTGACGGCGATGATATTGGACACAATCAGGCAGGTAACGAACACCATCGCCACGGCTACGAACCATTTACTGACCAGCAAAAGGACCTCCCACGCACGGCTTGCGCAGACCACTATAGGGGGGCGCAGCCTGCCTGCACAACGGTCAGATTGACGCCGGGCGAACGGCTTGACTACGCTGGAACCACCCCCCATTGAGGAGCAGGCGTTGAACCTTGACCTAGACCTCGATCTGAAGCAGCGCTACAAGACGCTGGAGCGCTTCCTGGACTTACCCGTGCTGGGCGTCGAGGCCATCCACTCGGACTGCCTGCTGGCCTTCACCTTTGAGCATCCCGGCAGCGCAACCGAAATCGTCATCAGCACCGACGAGTTCACTGCGGTATGCCCGTGGACCGGCCTGCCAGACCAGGGGACGCTTATCGTGAAGTACCTGCCAGGACGCTCGTTGCTGGAGCTGAAGTCGTTCAAGTACTACCTGCTTTCCTATAGGTCGGTGGGTATTGTGCAAGAACACGCCGCCAATCGCATCCTGGACGACGCAGCTCGCGTGTGCGCCCCGCAGCGCATGGAAGTGACGCTGGACTATCTGCCGCGCGGCGGCCTGCGAACCGTGGTCACCGCCCGTTACCCGAATGCTCTTGGACTAGGCGCCCAGCTGTAATTGCAGCGCTGGCCCTCATCGCCGTCGATCAGGCCTCAGATCGACCGGGTGTTCGAGACGGTCAAGGCTACCCGCCCTCTGCCTCAATGACCCTCAGCGGGAGGCTACCGCTTACGGTGGAGGTTCAGGTTAGTGAACCTCCACCGTAGGCCCAGCCCAAGGTTGCTTGATGCGCTTACTTCAGCGCCAGGCTCACCCGGCGCTTGGCCTCGGCGTAGACGTCGGCCGACAGTGGACCTTTCTCGTAGGCGGCTACGTTGTCCTTCAGGTGGTCCAGGTCCATGGTGCCGACGATCGTGGTGTGCATACTCGGGTGCGAGAGTGTGTATCGCAGAATGAACTCCTGCGGGCGCACCCCTTCGTCCAGCAGCTCATCGAGGCCCGCCTTCTGCCACAGCAACCAGCGATCGGTTTGCGCCTTGCCGTCAGCGCCCTCGCCCTTGGCGATACCACCGCGAATCACCACGCCGGCGCCGGCCAGATTCGCCTTGGTGATCAGGTCGTCGTGCTCCGGTTCCAACAACGAGTAAGGGATCTGGAACACGTCGAACACTCCCATGTCGATGTGGTCGGGCAGGTTGGGCAGCGTGCCTGACATGCCGATATGGCGGACTTTGCCTTCGCGCTGCAGCATGCGCAGCGTCTCGACCACGTCCTCCTTCTCCAGCTCCTGCTTCGACGGGCTGGCGTGCACCTGCACCAGGTCCAGGTAATCGGTCTTCATGCGTTTAAGGCTCTGGTTCACGCCCGCCAGAATGTTCTCGCGGGTGAACACGTGGGGTTGCCGGCCGCGGTCGGCTGACGAGGGCGCGCCCACCAGACAGCCGCACTTGCTGGCTAGGTAGTACTCCGACCGCCGATGCGCGATAGTCTCGCCGATCAACTCCTCGCTAACCCCGTAGTCGATGGACGTATCGACATAGTTGATGCCGGCGTCCAGCAAGCCATTGAGCACACGATCAGCCTGGTCGTTGGTGATGGCGCGGCCGCGCGGCTCGCCTCGCAGTTCCATGGCGCCGAAGCCCAGGGCCGTGACGGGTAGGCCGGTTCGGCCCAGGGTGCGGATGTCTTTGTGGTTGGTGGTCATGTGATGTCTCCTAGTGTTCTTGGTGGCAACTGAGGTACCGGGTTCTGCACCTCGAGGACGATGATGTCATGCCGGCGGAGGGCGCATCCCTTAGCCTCGGATGTCGTCATGGCCCATCGCCAAGAGACTCCTCCCACTAGCCGGAATGACACTGCTTAAACAGCTACCGACCTTGCCAGTTCGCCGGACGTTTTTCCAGGAAGGCGTTCACACCCTCCTTGAAGTCCTCGCTCATGTAGGCGCTGAGCATGATGTCCTGATGCTCGGTGGACACGAGCCGGCGCTGGACTTGGATACGACGGATAGCCTCTTTGGTGGCCTGGATAGTGAGCGGGGCATTCCCGGCGATGTTTGTCGCCAACTCGCGCACCGTCGATTCAAGGTCGGCCGCGGGCACCACCTGGTTCAGAAAGCCAATAGCCAGCGCCTCGGCTGCGCTGTAGAGCTTGGCCGTGTACATGATCTCTTTGGCGCGCATCGGGCCCACCAAGTCCAGCATCCGAGCGTAGTTGGTAACGTTCAGGGCGTTGCCCAGTGTGCGAGCGGTCGGGATGCCGAAGCGGGACTCGGCACTAGCCACGCGCATGTCGCAACACATCGAGAGCCCCATGCCGCCGCCCACCGCCACGCCATCGATCATGGCGATGGTGGGGCGCTTCACGCTCTCCAGCCGGTTCAGCGCGCGACTCACGCGCGCCTCGTAGTCAATGACATGCTGCGCTTCGGTGAAGGCCTTGAACTGGCTGATGTCGGTGCCCGAGACGAAGGCCTTGCCACCCGCGCCGCGGAGGACCAGAACACGGATGCTTGGGTCGGCCTCCACCATGTCGCATACGGTCGCAACCCCGTCGTACATCTGAAAGGTCATGGCGTTGCGGGCCTGGGGGCGGTTGAAGGTCAGCCAAGCGACGCCGCCCTCAGCCTCCAGGATCAGGTCTTCGGTGCCCAGGTCGAAGGTCTTACGGGCGGTTGCGGTCATGTTGTCAGCCTCCGGATGTGTTGAATACTGTGGTTTAGGCGGAACCTCAACCCCCTCCTAACCTCCCCCTCCCAGGGGGAGGAATGTGCCAATTCCCCTCCCTTGTAGGGAGGGGTTAGGGGAGGGTTGAAGCTTCGCTAGAAACCTGCCTTCGTAATAATCAGTCTGCTGGCCGCTCGCGCCACCGCGCCTGCACTCACCAACCTGTCGATGGCGACGGCATCCAGCCCCAGCAGCGTACCAAGGATTTCGTCGGTATGCTCGCCCAATAGCGGGCCGGCTCGCTCCATGCGCACCGGCGTCGCGGCTAGGTGCATGGGTGAGCCCATAGCCCGCACCATGCCGGCACTGGTGTGGGGCAGATCCACCACGAAGCCCCGCTCGATCAGATGCGGGTCAGCCACCACTTGGTCGATGCGGTTCAGGATACCGCAGGGCACCCCCGCCTCCTCGAACTTGCGGTACCAGTGGTCGCTGCTCTGCGTCACCGTGATGGCCTCGATCAGTGCCGCCAACTCGTCCTGATTCGCCTTACGGACCGCGTTGGTCTCGAACCGCCCGTCGCGTTCCAGGTGCTCGATGCCCAGCACCACGCAGCAGGCTCGCCAGTTGTTCGGCGAGGTCGCGCCTAGGGTCACGTAGCCTTCCGACGTGCGGAACGCCTGGTAGGGGGCACTGGTGCGGTGAGCCGAGCCGAGCGGCTTCGGCACCTCGCCGTTGGCCAAGTAGCCGCTGGTCTCCCACGCCTCCAACGCTACGGCCGACTCGAACAGGCTCACGTCGATAAACTGGCCCTCGCCGGTCTTCAGCTTATGGATGTAGGCGGCTTGAATCGCGTTGGCCGTGTACAGCGCAGCGGTCAGGTCGGCGATGGGCGCGCCCGGCTTAATGGGCGGCCCTCCCTCTTCGCCGGTGATGCTCATCAGGCCCGACATACCCTGCACAATCAGGTCGAGCCCTGCCCGGGGACCATAGGGCCCAGTCTGCCCAAAGGCCGAGACTGCGGCGTAGATAATGCTGGGGTTCCGTTCACGCACCGCTTCGTAGTGCACGCCCAGGTCGCGGGTGGTGCCCGGCCGGAAGTTCTCGATGAGCACGTCGGCCTTCTCGGCCAAGGCCAGCAGCAGGTCTCGCCCCTCGGGATGCTTGAGGTTGATGGCCACACTACGCTTGTTGCGGTTCAGTGCCATGAACCCAGCCCCTTCGCCATGCACGAACGGCGGGTTGGCGCGGCTCATGTCACCGCCGTTGGGGTTCTCCACCTTGATAACGTCGGCTCCCAGGTCGGCAAGCACCATGGCGCAGAACGGCCCGGCCATGTAGTTGGTAAGTTCCAGGACCCGTAGTCCGGTGAGTGGGGGTTGAGGCATGGTAGGTCAGGCTCCGTAGGCGAGATTGTAGCATGGGCTCGCTTGCGGGCAGCGTCCAGCGTGTTGACTCACTAGTTACGGTTACCCAGAAAAAGCAGTTGCATCAGATTGACGGTTACCGAAGGCACGTTCGAAGCGGTGGTCGATGTGCTTGGGGAGCGCACCCTGACAGGCGGCGATCTCGCGCCGGAGAGCGTTCGGCCTGACAAGAGGCTGGGGCGACCCCATCCCAGTCAACAAAGGTGCGGGCGGGCACCAGCGCACGTACGCCAGAGGAGCTTGGGCTCTGCGTCATCGGACGTCGTCCAAGGCTCCGTCGCTTGGCCGCCAGCCGCCTATCGATAGTGGCGGAGCTCATGTGGAGCAGCGCGGCCCACACCGGCTCCGCAACTACCATTTCGCATGCCGCTCCAACGCCTCCAGGATATCCGGCAACGCGCCCACGAGTCGCTGCGAGCAGAGCAGGTCACTGGCCTCCCACACCTGCTCCAGCACTCCTACGACGTCGGCCGCATAGGTCACCAACCGCCCCGCCCCCGTCCCGCTGGGCTCTTACGCGTCGCGTGGAGCCGCCAGATGGCCGCCTTCCGGTGGAAGCCGGTGACCTCACAAAACTCATCCAGCAGCGCTCCGCGCGCCCGCTTGGTTAGCGCTGCTCGATACCGTTCCCTCATGACCTTCACATACTCACGGACACTCTCGGGGCCCACGCTGGCCTCCTCTGGGTTGTGTAACCCATTTGTGAGGCAAGCATCTCCCTTGGGGTATCACTTCTTATGACGAGGACCGGCCTTCCTTCACGCACCGTACAATAAGCAGCAGTTACGGGCATCGGAGGACACATGGGCAAACAGCAACGCACCGCCGAAGAGACCGCCGTCGTCGAGCGGGCGTTCCAATCGCTCGCGGCGGGCACGCTGGGCAACGTCACCTTCGGCAAGGACCAGGCCCTGGTGGTGCGCGAAGCCCGCGGCTCGCACCTGTGGGACTTCAGCGGCAACGAGTATATCGACTACCTGCTGGGGTCGGGGCCCATGGTCATCGGCCATGCGCACCCCGACGTGACCGAGGCAGTGGCGGCTGCGCTGGACAAGGGCAGCACCTATTTCCTGACCAACCTGCCCGCGATTGAACTGGCAGAAGAGATCATCCGGGCCGTGCCCTGCGCCGAGAAGGTGCGGTTTACCACCAGCGGTACCGATGCTACCTTCCAGTGCCTGCGCCTAGCCCGGGCGTACCGCAAGCGCGATCTGGTGCTCAAGTTCGAGGGCGGCTTCCATGGCATGCATGACTACAGCCTGATGAGCCTGGCGCCGCGAGCCGGTCAACTCGGCGAGTTCCCGGCCCCTGCTTCCGGCTCAGGCGGCATCCCGAGGGCGGTGCAGGAGACGGTGCTGGTGGCCCCTTATAACGACCTGCAGTACACCGCCGACCTGCTGGCCAAGCGGCACGACGAGATCGGCGCCGTTATCATCGAGCCGATGCAGCGGGTGCTGACGCCGGTACCGGGCTTTCTGCAGGGCCTGCGCGAGCTGTGCACCCGCTACGAGATACCGCTGATCTTCGACGAGGTGGTCACCGGCTTCCGTGTGGCCTATGGCGGCGCGCAGGAGTACTACGACGTGCAGCCCGACCTGTGCGCGTTGGGCAAGGTGGTGGGCGGCGGCTTCGCGTTGGCGGCAGTGTGCGGCCGCGCCGACATCATGGACTACTACGACCCCGCCGCCATAGCGTCCAACGACTTCGTGCCCATGATCGGCACCCTCAGCGGCAACCCCATCGCCTCGGTGGCGGGCCTCGCCACTTTGCAGGTGCTGCGACAGCCGGGCCAGTACGAGAAGCTGTTCGCCAACGGGAGGCGCCTGATGGCCGCGGTGCACGAGACGTTGGGCCAGCACGAGATTCCCCACCAGATCAGTGGCGAGCCCCCTTGCTTCGACGTCTATTTCTCGCCAACCCCGGTCACCAACTACCGCGAGCACTTGGCGGCCGACGGCGCCCGCGCCGCCCGCCTCTGCGCCGCGCTCATGCGCCGCAACATCCTGAAGCCGGGCCAGAAGTTTTACCTCTCGCTGGCTCACACCAACGAGGACTTGGCGGCCACCGAGCAGGCGCTGCGCGAGGCGGTGGCCGAGATTTAGCGGACACGGGGCAGTACCTTGGTGCCGATAATCAACGACGGGCCGCCGCATATAAAAACTGAAGACGTATGGCACCAGGAGATTGAGAGCATAGCTGGAGGGAATGATGTCTGGGCATGAGTACTTGATGGACATCAAGAAAGAGCTTGATGGAAGCAGACGCCAGCGTCGAATGGGCGAGAACATTCTGGCTGCTTTTGGCTTCACGCGCCGCCGCACGTCGACCGTCGCCGAGATTAATAGAGTCATGGAAGAACTTGGAATCGCCTCCGATCCACCCATCGACGCCCAGATGCCCCTCCGAACCCCTCGTGTCCGATTCCGGCTCATTGGGCAATCGGTACCGGCCGATCAGGCCGACACCGGTATCTCAGCTTTGGCGGTAGCCGGAGACTCGGTGACGACAGATGAAGTGGCCGAGGAAGAGGCCGCAGCCGTTGAGGTTCTAAAGGAGCAGCTGACCACTGAGCAGCCTGCCCTCATCGAGTTTAGGGTCGGGAACTTCCCTTCCGCGGAAAAGGATGTCGAGTGCATCGCGCCGGACGCTACAGTTAAGAATGCTTACACGGTTATGCGTAAGAACAAGTATTCGCAGCTTGTGGTTGCCCCCAAGGGCAAGCCTCGGTACAGTGACGTAAAAGGGCTGATATCGGATCGATCCATCACGGACGCCCACATGAAGGGCAACGAGCCAACCTACGTCCGCGAGTGTATGGAGCCCAAGCCGCCGCAGGTACGATTGACTGACGACATCGAGTCGGTTATCAATCAGTTAGGGAAGAACGACATCGTCCTGGTCACCGGCGTGGGCGACCTCTTGGTCGGAATCATCACGGCCTGGGATCTCCAGAATCAGTTCGCCGGATTAGCTGTTCCGTTCTCAATCATTGCCGAAATTGAATCGCGTCTCCGCATAGCGGTGTCCGTCATCGGTATAGGCCCGATCTGCGATTTACTCAGCCTGCAAAAGGCTGACGGCTACACTTCCGTAAGCGACCTCACATTAGGCGAGCTTACTAGGGTCCTACAAAACCCTGCCTTGTGGAGTCAGCTCCACATCGAGAACTATGACAGGGAACCCTTCGTCGATGCTGTCGACTAGGCTCGTGACCTGCGCAATCGGCTAATGCACTTCAGGGAGCCCGACACCATCGACGTCGCTCAGCTTGTCAACATACGCGACCTGCTGCGGGGCATACCGATCTAACCCAGTGCCTTGCCACCATCCCCCGTTCCTTGACACCCATAGACCCCACCCCTACGATCCCAAAAGAGCGCTCGGCGCACACACCCATGTGGAGGCGAGATTGTGCTGACCTACGAAGAAAACAAGATGCTGACCGAGACCGGCCCCGGCACCCCCATGGGTGACGTGTTCCGCCGGTTCTGGCTGCCCGTGATGCTGGCCAGCGAACTACCCGGCCCCGACTGCGACCCCAGGCGCCTGCGGGTGCTGTCCGAAGACCTGATTGCGTTCAAGGACAGCGACGGTCGCGTCGGCGTGGTGGACGCCTATTGCCCGCACCGTGGCGCCCCCATGTTCTTCGGCCGCAACGAAGAGAGTGGCCTGCGCTGCGTGTACCACGGCTGGAAGTTTGACGTCGAAGGGTCGTGCGTGGACCTGCCGAATGCGCCCGAGGGTGAGACCTTCAAGAACAAGGTCACCATCACCTCTTACGCCGCCGTCGAAAAGGGCGGGGCGATCTGGGTGTACATGGGCCCGAAAGACAAGCAGCCCCCGCTGCCCGGCCTGCGCTTCATGGATTTGCCGGACAGCCACTGCTACACCTGGAAGATGCACATCGAGTGCAACTACTTCCAGAGCCTGGAGGGCGACGCCGACGCCAGCCACGCCAACTTCCTGCACAACACCCTGGGCGACCAGAGCAACAACCCCCGGCTGGCCGTACGCCGCGCCGACCTGGCAGCGCTGACCGACCTGGTACCGCGCTACGCCATGATCGAGGACACCGAATACGGCCTGATGAACGTGGTGACCCGTGACTACACTCCCGGCAAGAAGCGGGTGAACATCAGTCACTGGATCATGCCTGCGGTCACCAC
>SHYE01000064.1 GCA_009692935.1 Dehalococcoidia bacterium
CGCTTATCCCTCCGTAGTTGTTCGTCGAATTCGGGTGGTACATCTGGTAGAGGAAGGACTCCACATCCGACTCCAACGTCTTCGTGGTCGCAGTGAGCATGTGTCTGTCCGCCGTACGCCGCGCCGCTTGTACGTCCGCCCGGGTGGTCAACTTGAGATTCAGATTGATCCCGACCTGCCTGAGCTGGGCCTGTAGCAGCGTCACCGTGTTCTGGTAAAGCTCGCCATATTCCTTGGTGTACAGCCATTCGATATCGACTCCACCGCCGAACCCAGCCTGCGCCAGGAGGCGCTTCGCTTCCGCAGGGTCGTGCCGGAGCATCTTGCGGCGCTCGTCCACGGTAAAGGTGTCGCTCAAGGCGCCGGAGAGGGCTGGCTCGCCCTTCCCGCACTGCAGGGCTGTGATAATCTCGTCGCGGTTGATTCCCAGAGCGAGGGCCTTGCGCACACGGACGTCACCCAGCGGCCTCACCCGCGTGTTGATGTAGATGTTGAGGGGGGCAACGCTGACACCCTCGAAATACCCGGTGTCAGGCTGAGCCTGCCGCAGACGCTCAGCCTCGTGACAGCTGGGAGCGTCCAGGAAATCGATCTGCTTGGCCCGAAACGCCGCCTCAGCAGAGGAGTCATCCACAATGACCAACTCCTGCAGCGTGTCGAGGTATGGCAGTCCCTCCTTCCAGTAGCCCGGATTGCGCCTGAAGACCCACCGGCTGCCGGTTTGGGAGGATGCTGCGTCGAGCATGAACGGACCGGTACCAACGGCCTTCTCTTTGAAGTGCCCATCGGCATCGAACACTTCGTGTGGTGCGATGGCGTTGTACTGGGAGGCGGCGTAGCTCATGAACGGCGCGAATGGAGACTTGAAGCGCACCGTGACCGTCCAGGGGTCTGGGGTATCGATGGAGCTGAGGTTCTCGAAGAACCACTGGTACTGGCTCGCCGGGAGTTTCTTGCCTTGGAACTCCGGGCCCCGCGACCAATACTCGTAGCTCCACTTCACATCGGCTGACGTCAACTCGCGCCCGTTGACAGGAGCAATGTCATGGAACTTGACGCCCCTACGGAGGTGGAAAGTGAATGCCGTCGCGTCTGGGCTGAGCTCCCAGCGCTCCGCAAGCTCTGGTGCCAGGGTGAAGTCTTCGTACGGGACGTCCGGACCGGTCCGATTACTGAGGAGCCGGTTGTACACGTAACTTGCGACACTGCGGGCGCTGGTCTTCGGCGCGGTGCTGATATCGAAGTCGGTGATGTCCGTCGTGCTGCGCAGCCTCAGGACTCCGCCTTGTCTGGGTGCCCCCCCACTGTCGCCGCCAGTGGAGTCAGCCGACTGGGGGGCGGAGCAAGCAAGCGTTGCGCCGGCGAGCGCAACGAGCCATAATGCACTCTTCTTCACGCCTAGCCTCTTGATTGACCTTTCCGAACAGATTGAAGCACGATAGCATGCGCGTGCCGTCACCTACAACAGCTCGGAGTCTGCGGATCGGGCGAGGGTCAGCGCGTTGCCCACCGACCCCGGTGCTCGGAGGTGCTGCGGTAGTACCCCGTTTGATGTGGCAGCGCAATCCGATTCGTGTTACGCAAGGGCGTGCAGTTGGGCAACTGGAGTCACGTGCAGAACATCAAATTCGTGCGGTAACTGGCGACGAGCGGGCCCTCGAAGGGTCCATGTATCCGGTGCAGCACCCCCAACGCCTCCCACAGCGCCGCCCACACCTGCCGGCGTTCGGCGTCGGTGAGGCGATCCAGTACCGCCCACGCTCGCTGCTGAACTAGACCCCCCGTCTCGCCCGTTCGGCTCCTACAGGTCCGTGCAATAGGCGAAGGCGTTGCCCACCGGCGACGCCCACACGTCGACGTAATCCACAATGGTGGTGGGCCGGCCGTCGGCGACCGCTGCCGCTGCGATCCAGGCGCAGGTTTCGCGCGTGCCCAGCGCCGGACCGCCCGGTGTCGGCAAGCCGGTGATGTTGCGGCTCGACTTCGAGAGATCCTGGCTCGGGTCATCGGCGGGAATCACATAGTTGTCGTGGTACTCGGCCATGGCCTTCACGTTGCCGGCCGCCAGGTAGTCCAGAATCTGCCGGTCGAACTCGGTGTTGAGCCAAGCGCCGGTCATGTTGGGCGTGTGCCACAGGCCACCGGAGCCGGCAACCGCCACCCGCAGGTCGGCCGGATACTCGTCGATGACTTCACGTACGGCTTTCCCAAACTGGTAGCAGCGCATCGCCGTGGCCTGCGGGGCGAAGTACAGGTTCATCATCACCGGCACCATGGGCAGCTTCCAGTCGGTAAGCTCCTCGGCGGTGCGAATGATGCCGCCGGCGATCCCACGGTCGGGCTTCGGCATATCCATGCAGAACGCTGGGTCGAAGCCGCGCTTCATCACGCCGGTCAGCACCGCAGTCGCCAGCTCGGGGTGGCCGGCGAAGGCCGCGCCGGGCTCCGCATGGCGTCCCGCCACCGGTCCCTGCTGGGGGCGGGGGTTCTTGCGAAACTCCTTGCCGACGTAGATGGCGAAGGTCGGGTAGTTGTTGAAGTCGAAGCATTCGAGCTGGTCGTCGCTGAAGCACAGCAGCACGTCGGGCTTCACCTCGGCCACCTTCTCGCGCAACACCCGGAACGCGTCATGCACGCGAGCGGCCTTCGCAATGTTGGTGGCGTCGTCCTCAATGGGAGTGTCTTCGCGTATGGGCCGGGAGATGCGCCGTTCGCGCCAGAGTTCCCCAGGCATAGAGGTGGTGCCACCGTGGGAGTGGTGAAAAACGCCTACCAGTTGGGCCATGGAATGAGGTCTCCTCGCTAACGCCAGTCGTAGTTCAGCCAGCCCGCGCGCGCGCGCCTTCGGAGTCTGTCCCGTGAGTATACTCCGGGGGCGTCTGCATTAGTGGTCTGTGACCGCTAATGTGGAGGGACTCCCTACGAGAAGGGGTGATTCATCCCGCCCGCCCACCCATGGCACTCTAGGAACAGGGGGCCCCCCCCCCCCCAGACCCCCTGCCAGAGGGGCGGCCGCCCCTCTGGACTCCCCGCTATTATCCGTCCGCGGGTTCTCCACCATCAGAATAGGTGTTATTCACAACTACCCGGCCGGGCGCCCTGCCTCGCTCAGACCACCCGCCGGACCACCTGCAGCGCCTCCCACAGCGCAGCCCACACCTGCCGGCGTTCGGCGTCGGTGAGATTGCGCCCCGCGAGTCGGCGGGCGTTCCCGACGGTCTTGCCAGCGAGGAAGCCCCAAGACTTCGGCGTGCCAGCTTGCCAGGCTACCACCTGGTCCATGTGCTCGCGCAGCGTTTGGGTGATGGCCTGCTGGGTGAAGTCAAGGAGGCCGGTCAGGTCGGCCTTGAGGTCGGGTTCGATACTGTGCTCCGGGTCGATGACGCAAACACGTGCGGTCAGTGGTAGAGGTAGTAGAGGTTGAAGACGTAGTCGCAGGCCGGGTTGGAGCACGCCCGCTCCCAGGTATCGATAGCCTCCAGCGGCTGCTGGCAGTCCGGGCAGCGGCCGCGCGTGAGCGACTCCTTGGCCTTCGAGGTCAGATACAGGTCACGGAGCAGGTGGCGCGGGATGGCGGCGAGGTTGGCGTTGATATGCCCATGGGACAACAACCAGAGGTGTCTGCGTGTCAGGCACCGCGGGCTCCACAACGCTCTTCGGAACACGAATCCCCTCAAGTGATCGGGAGCTGCTCCAACGTCCGCTTCCGGTGTATCTAGGAACCATTGACCAAGGTAAAACGCCAGATGATGTCGGGGATCGGATTACGGGGCAAGAGCCAGGTTGGTCAGACACACAACGGTGTCCGCCCGCCCCTTGTTCCCCTGGAGGTACTGCCTGGCGGCTAATTCGTCATAGGGAAAGCGACCCTGGATAGCTCGGTGCCGACCCCGCAATAGCTCCTTTGCAATCCGCAGATCTCCAAGATCTGTGAGCTCCCGCCGGCGAATGAGACCCTCAAGATTGCTAATTCGCTCCCGTGCCTTTTGCAAGTGATCGCCCACCATCCCAGGGAGCTGGAGCATACCATGGTATTCTCGCCACGCGAGATAAGCGGTGCCACCGCGATAGCGGTCCATCGTCTTAAACAGTTCGTCTATGGTGTTTCCTAACCCCTGGCTATTGACCGTGAACTGGTGGAACCTATTACCGGCCTGGATAAAGCTTGCAGCCGGGGCTATGGCCCCAGCACAGAAAGCTAGACACAACGCCCTGAGAGCGAATGCTATGGCAGAACCTATACCCTCGTCTTGGTAATCAAACCCATCATCGTTCGGCTCATACGACATTCCCGTCGGATCTTCGCGGTTCACAGGGTTGTTTCCCGCGTGGGCATACGCGTTCTGGCTCTGGCCGTCCCAAGGCGTGCCATTCAGCGGGTCTTTGCTCATGAACTGGCCGACCGACGGGCTCAAATCCCTGGTTCGAAACCCAGCTCACCCGCCAGCTTGCGCAGATACGTCAGTACGTCTTTGTGGATGGGGATGCCGTGGGCGCGCCGCTCCTGCTCCATCTCGTGGTCCGGCTCGCCCGCCACGTACACGCGGTCGAAGCCGGCGGCGAGCGGGGTGGCCCGCAGGTCGCGGATCATGCGGTCCATGTCGCGCTTGAACTCGTCGGCGGGCCGGAAGGCGTCGACCCTCCAGGCACCGAAGAAGTGGCCGCAGTTATAGCCCTCCACGTCCATGCTCCAGCCTGCGCCTGACAGCATGCCCGAGAAGACGTCGACAATCACCGCGAGGCCGTAGCCCTTGTGGCCGCCGCCCTCGCGGGTGCCGCCGCCCAGTGGCAGCAGCACCCGCTGGTCGCGCGGCAGCTTGGGGTCGTTCGATGGGCGGCCCTCGCGGTCAGCGATCCAGCCATCGGGTAGCTCCCGCCCACTGATGCTGGCGATGGCTACCTTCTGCGCGGCCACGGTGCTGGTGGCGACGTCGAACACGAACGGCGGCTCGTCCATAGTGGGCACGGCCACGGCGATGGGGTTGGTGCCCAGCCGTGGCTCGCGTCCGCCCAACGGCACCACGCTGGAGCGCGCGGTGGTCAGGCTCATGCCGATCATGTCGTGGGGCAGCGCCATCATAGCGTAGTAGCCGGCCATGCCGTAGTGGTTGCTGTTGCGTACCGAAACAAACCCACAACCCACCTGGCGCGCCTTCTCCATCGCCAGATTCATCGCGTAACGGCCCACCACCATACCCATCCCGTTGTGGCCGTCCACGGTGGCGGTACTGGGTGTCTCATGCACCACGCGCATGTTGGGGCTCACGTTGATCTTGCCGCTGCGCAGTTGTGGCACGTAGATGTTCCGTACCGAGTTCTGCACACCATGCGAGTCGACGCCACGCAGGTCGGCCAGCACCAGCACTTCGGCGCTTAGGTCAGCCTCGCCGGGCGGCAGGCCCAGCTTCTGGAACGCACGGCTGATCACGGCATGCAGTGCTCGGTGGTCGACATACTCTGCTTCTTCGGCCTTCATCTTGAGCCAGGACATGGTCATCGCGGGGTGCCTCCGAGGTGGGTTCGGGGACTAGCATACAGGACGGATCACTGCGGGAACCCTACACCCTGTTACGAGCGCGTCCTGCTCTGACGCGGGCGGTCCGGGTGGCGGGTCACCACTCCCACCAATCCAGGGGGGGGCGAGTTTCTGCCATCGTCGGCCATAGCCGATGCAACTCCAGGCCATTTCTTCTACTCCGAAACGCCCACTCAAGTCGCCACTCAACACAGAATCTTGAGCGAGGGTCAGGCTGCCTTCATGCCAGTCGCCACGCAACGCCAGAGTGCGATTCCCCGCCAGCTCTCCCCTTAAGCGCACAGTGTTCGTCCCCGCCACAGTAAGTTCCTCTTCGAGCATGACTTCAACCTGCCCTGCCAACGGCCTTCCGACCCGGAGCTCGGACTTGCAGTCCACTTTCTCTGGAATTTCTTGCCAGATGCCGGTGACGGGGTGGAAGTAGTCCGGACCCCGAACCGCCATCCCGGATAGCGCAAGGATGATTAGGGTTGTGCAGGCGAGCAGAACTCGGCGGTAAAGCAAAAGCAGCAGTGGACACGCTCCAAGCGACACATGAGGCTTTCCGCATCGTACACATTTTGTGACGAAGGGACTATCGCAGCGCTGTCACTCCAGCGGGGTGCCGGCCTCGTCTTTCACCGGGGGCTTGGCCAGGTAGAGCAGCGCAATCGCCCCCACGAGTACGCCGCCGCTCACCAGGAACGCGCCGTCGTAGCTGCCCGAGGCGTCGTACACCACTGCCGTGAACAGCGGCCCCGCGAGACTCGCCACTAGGCTGAAGGGGCCCAGCACCCCGCGGATGGTGCCGATGAACGCTCGGCCGTAGTAGTCGGCCCATATCAGCGACATCAGCGCACCGACGCCCTGCCCCAGCCCCGAGAACAGCACTGAGGCGTATACCCGCCCGGCGCCGGTCCCCAGTGGCAGCGCCAGCACGCCCAGCAGCCGGGTGACGTAGCAGGCCAGCAGGCAGTAGCGTACCGGAATGTGCTCGGCGGCGAAGCCCCAGGCCAGCTTGGCCGGAATGGTGATGGCGTGCAGCAGCGCCACCAGCGCCCCCGCCTCCTGCAGGCTGAAGCCAGCATCCTGAAAGTAGGCGGCCTGGTGGTTCACCAGCGCGCCGGCCGCAAGACTGTACATGTTGATCGCCATCAGCAAGAACCAGGTGGTGCGCACCCGCAACGCCTCCTGCAATCGCCAGCGCGGTTCTGCGCGCAGCAGCGGCAATGGCGGCCCGGTCGAGTCTGCCAGCATTACCGGGATTGGCAGCGCGCCGTCGGGCAGCAGCCCCATGTCCTCGGGGGTGCGGCGCATGAACAGCAGCGTCGGTGGCACCACCACGCCCACCACCAGAATGCCCAGCGTCAGCCACGCATTGCGCCAGCCGATCGTATCGATCAGAAACGCCACCAGCGACGATGCGACGATTGCGCCGGTGTTCAGCCCCAGCCCCGAAATCGCCAGCGCGCGGCCTCGCTTGCGCACGAACCACTTGGAGACCACACTGCCGCTGACCAGGCTCCCCAGCTCGTGCAGGCCCAGCGCTGCCCCCAGCGCGTACAGCACGTAGAACTGCCAGGGCTCGGTGATGAACGTCATCAGCGCGAAGCAGAGGCCCGCTACCAGCGACCCAAACACCATGATGCCGCGGGCGCCGTAACGGTCGATGATGGGCCCGGCGATGGGCGTGACCAGCAGGTTGACGGCGCTCTGGAAGGTGACGCCGGCGGTGTAGGTGGTGCGCGACCAGCCCAACGCCTCGATCATCGGCTTCAGAAAGATGCTGAAGCTGACGCCACCCGCGCCGGAGGCCGTGGCCTCGCCCAGGAACGTGACCGCCACAATGACCCAGCCGTAGAAGAATCGAGGCCGCCGCTCGGGCGCGCCGGCCTCGTTCGCAGGCAGGACGGGGGATGGCTCCGGTAGGTTGGGCATGACCCAGCGATTCTACCGCGCAGCCGGGCGAGCGGGCGTGTTGTTTGTGTGAGGGTGGGCGGGCGTTCATCGAGTTTGAATCGCAAAAAGCGATCCTTACCACACCACACCCGTCCCGATGCAGAAGCGCCGGTTGGGCAGGCGGGTGGCGAGAGGGTGACGATGGGCACGGGCCCAGGTAGCGAAGGCCGGGGTGAGAAGCGAGGGGCGGTGTCACATCGAGAGCGAAGGGGCCCACCGAAGGGGTTGTGTATGCCCGGAGAGCTGGCACATGCAGGCACGAAGGGATTCCTCGCGGGCTCGGAACCGGACATGCCCCTGATCATGGGCATCACCGGGCACTGAAAATAGACGACTTTATGTTCCGCTCATGCTGAGGCCCTCGAAGCGCGGGCGGGCTACCGCGTTCCGGTTAGCTGGTTCTCCGCACGCCCTTCGAGGGCCTCAGGGTGAGCGGGCCAGGCGATCGCGACGGGCGTCGGCGAACCTATTTTCGTCGCAAGGACAGGTTGGGCGGTGAGAGGCGAGAGGCGAGAGGCGAGAGGCGAGCCCTCACCCCAACCCTCTCCCAGAGGGAGAGGGGGCCGGAGGGTCGGACGGTCGATCCCTTCTCCCTTTAGGAGAAGGTTAGGATGAGGGCTCCGGCCGGTGCCAGAAGCGCGTCCACCACCAAACTTCGGCCCAGCTCTTACGGCTGGTTCCGTCGGAGATCGCGACGATTTTGTGGTACTGTGAACCCGTTGTGCCTGACCGTGTCTGCAGACCACGGCTGGCGTCCACCTTAATGCCCAGGAGGCTCTCCGTGACTACCACCAACACCGGCAACGTCAGTCCGCCCGATCCCGAACTGCAGCCGGCGATGACCCGCATCGACCCCTATGCGGAATGGCGCAACGCCGAGGAGGCGCACAAAGAGGGCGGCGTTTACATCAGGAACATGTTCACGCTGCCGGTCGGGCCATGGCCCCGCAAGGGCGACGGCGTGAAGGGCACGCTGATCTACATGGACGGCGAGGACCACCTGGACACCCACCTGGTGGAGTTGCCCCCCGGTGGCCAGACCGCACCCGATCGCCACATGTACACCGGCGCCACCTATGTGCTGGAGGGCCGCGGGTCGGCCACCGTGTGGTACGAGGGCGGCGCGAAGCAGACCTTCGAGTTTGGCCCAGGGGCGTACTTCGTGCTGCCCACCAACGCCAGCTATCAGATCTTCAACGGCAGCATCAGCCAGCCGCTGCGCTACTTCTCGGTGACCGACTTGCCGGAGTTGATGCGGCGCTGGGTCAGCAGCGACTTCGTGTGGGCCAATCCGTTCGAGTTCAAGGATCGCTTCAGCCAGGAGCAAGAGTACTTCAACGCTGAGGCCATGTTGTGGAAGGGCCGAGTGTGGGAGACCAACTTTATCCCCGACATCTATAAGCTGCCGATGTACGAGTGGAAGAGCCGCGGCGGCGGCGGCACCAACGCGTTCATGGTGATGGGCAGCGGCACCATGGAGAACCACATCTCCACCTTCCAGCCCGGTTACTACAAGAAGGCCCATCGCCACGACTCGGGCGCTCACCTGTACATCACCGAGGGCGAGGGCTTCGTGCTGATGCAGCGCGGCGCCGACGAGGAGCGCATGAAGTGTGAGTGGCAGAAGGGCAGCCTGTACCTCTCTGGCGCCGGCAAAGGCCTGTGGCTGCACCAGCACTTCAACGTTGGCGAGACCCAGGCCACCTACCTAGTGCTGAATCAAGGCCTGTCCCGCAAGTACGCCAAGGACCGCTGGACCGCCAACCTCTCCACCGTGCTGCGGACCGGCGAGGTGAGCAACAAAGAGGGCGGCCTCCAGGTGGAGTACGAGGATGAGAATCCCGAGATCCACGCGATCTTCGAGGAGGAGCTCCGCAAGCGGGGCCTGGTATGTCGCATGAAGAACATGTCGCCCTACTGCACCGGCGAGGCCGGCCTGACCGCGGCCCGCGCCAACATGCCGACGGTCGACGAGCACTAGTCCGAAGGAGATTCGCTCCCCAGCAGGGGGTGGGGGAGGGCTGAAGCCTGCGGGGGTGAACCGCGGATTCGGCTGCGGGCTTCGGAACCCCCTCTTAGTCTCCCCCTAGGCAGGGGGAGAAGGGATAGGACGGGGCTGGACGCGTTTGCGGGTACGTGGTGATTGCGAGCTGGCGTCAGGCGGGCGTGGCAACCGGTGAACGGGCGCGCTATAGGCACAGGGCTTAGAGCTGCGCGCGACGATGGCGACACGATTGCCACGGGGGCTGGCACCGCCTCGCAATGACGGCGTTGGGGGCGGGAGCGCCTCTTTCCCCTCCCTAGCAGGGAGGGGTTAGGGGAGGGTTGAACGTCGAGAAGGGTGACACTATCCGGGCGTCGAAACCGCTCGCTGCCTGCGAGGCTTCAGACAAACGAACGAGGTAACGACAACCACATGCATGACGACCCGCTCGATCACGAGCACTCTTCCGAGACCGAGCGCTACGGCAACGAGGAGGATCATCCCCTCGCCAAACTCGACACCATCAGGCTCACCAGCGTGGGCATTGATGTCGGCACCGCGACGTCACAGGTCATCCTGTCACGCTTGGTGCTGCGCCGCATGGGCCTGGGCCTCTCCAGCCGGTTCATCGTCACCGAGCGGGAAGTGCTGCACCTGGCGCCGGTCAGCTTCACGCCGTATACCGCCAACCGTGAACGTATCGACGAGCGGGCCCTCGCCGCGATCGTCGACGAGGCCTATCGTAACGCTGGCGTCGGGCCCGAGGATGTGGACACCGGCGCGATCATCCTGACCGGCGAGGCGGTTCGTCGGGAGAACGCTCGCGCCATAGCCGAGGTCTTCGCCGAGCAGCGCGGCAGCTTCGTCTGCGCCACGGCTGGCCACAACTTCGAGGCCGTGCTCGCCGCCCATGGTTCCGGCACGGTGGCGGCGTCACGGGAAGCGCAGAGCCGTCTGCTGAACGTCGACATCGGCGGCGGCACCACCAAGCTCACCATTGTGGACAAGGGGCGCGTGCTGGCCACCGCCGCCTTTCATATCGGCGGCAGGCTGGTCGCCCGAGACGCTGCCGGTGCGCTGACGGTGCTCGAGCCCGGCGGCGATTACCTGGCAAAACACGCGGGCTTCGAGTGGAAGTTGGGCGAAAAAGTCAATGATGACTCCCTGGACCGCTTGGCCGCCGACGTGGCCAAGACCCTGGTGTCAGTGCTCACCCAGGCGCACCTCCCTGAAGAGCAGGCACATCTGTTCCTCACCGATCAACTGCCGGGCGCCAAGCAATACGACGGGGTCATCTTCTCGGGCGGCGTCAGCGAA
>SHYE01000065.1 GCA_009692935.1 Dehalococcoidia bacterium
ATTGCAGGCGCTCGAACTCATCGGGGGCAATCCGGCCGACGTAACCCAAGACGTGGGAGAGCAGGTTGTCCTCTCCGTAACGCCGTCGTGGCTCGGTCAGCACCTTCACCCCAGGCAGTTCCACCGCCCGCTCCTCAAGAACGAACGCCGTCTCCTTGTCCAGCGAGGTCTTCAACGCTAACGGTGTGAAGATCTCGCCAGACGCCCGCCGGTCGCCGATGGCGGCGGTCAACTCCTCCGCGGGCACCTTGAGTTGCGCCGACAGCTTGCTCACTACGGCGGCTTCCTGGTCGATCGGCAGGTCGGCCACCACCACCGCCGCGGTGAAGCTCGGCTCGTTGCGCACCAGCAGTTTACCCGTGCGGTCGTAGATTACCCCACGGGGCGGCGCGACAGTGACCAGACGCAATCGGTTGGCCTCGGCTTGCGCTTGGTATTGCGCCCCCTCCACCACTTGCATACGCCACAGTTGCCCGGCCAGCACGCTAAAGGTTATCAGCACGGTGGCCTTGAGAATGCGCACGCGAGCGCGCACTTGTGCCCGCTCGTCCACCTTCTTCTTCCGCGTCACTCGCCAGCGGCGCATGCGGCTGAAGAACAGCAAAATGTCTCTCCTTGTTAGGTGGCCCGCCGCACCCGCCTGCCACCGTAGGGCATGCCGAGACGGGCGGCGATGAGCGCTATCAGCACATACAGTGGGACCGCGACCAACGTGTTGATGGCGATGGCTGGGATGACCACTTCGGCGATTTCTGCTCCCCAGTCGAACGGCCAGCCTGAAGCCTGAAGCACCACAAGGCTTACCGCGTAGTATACCCCGGTGGTGAGTGGCGCCAGCACCAGGGCCAGAGCAAAGCGGCTTTCCACCAGTTCACGGTCACGCAGCATGGCGACGGGCACCACCAGCATCAGCGCTGCCGTGTTCATCCCAAACGGGGCAGCGCTCATGCTGTCGGCCAGCAGCCCCACGATCGTCGCCGCCAGCAAGCCCGGTTGCAGCCCCAAGGTCAGCGTCCAGAGCATGACTAGGAGCACCGGCAGGTCGGGCCGCGGGATGGGGCCGCCCGGCCGCAGCATGCCACTATGAACCAAAGTCACCGCAACGGCGAGAGTCAGGATGACGATAAAGCGCATCAGCAGGTTGCCGGGCTAAAACGTCGCGGGTGGGGCTACGGGAGCCAGGCAGCCGCAGTGCTGGCGGCCGAGACCACCGCATCTGGGGCGATACCCAGCAGCACGGTAAGCGCCGTGGTACAGACCAGTACTGTGGTCAGCGCCAGCCCCGCGGGGATCGTCCGCTCATCCTTGGCGCTTCCCACGTACATGGCCTTCACAATGGCCATGTAGTAATACGCAGAGATGACCGAGTTGACCACGCCCACCAGCACCAACCAAAGCAACCCCTGATTCACCGCAACGCCGAACACCGTCAGTTTGGCGAAGAACCCGGCAGTGGGCGGTATGCCGGTGAGCGACAGCAGGGCGATGGTGAAGCAGAATGCCAGGAACGGTGAACGCTGCGCTGCGCCGGCCAAGTCGCTGATCGCCTCGGAGGCCAACCCCTCGGTCAGCGCGATGATGGCAGCGAACGCTGCGAGGTTCGTCACCGCGTAGCTGATTAAGAAGAACGTGACGGCAGCCGTCCCGGTGTCGTTGGGCACCGCTAGGGCTGCCATCAGATAGCCGGCTTGAGCCACGCTGGAGTACCCCATCAGCCGTTTGATGTTGTGCTGGCGTAAAGCCGCCAGATTCCCCAACGTCATCGTCAGGGCCGCCAACGCCGCGAAGATGTAGGTCCACTCAAGGGCCACCGGCGGCGCACCCAATGCGAGGTGGAAAATGCGCAACGCCACACCAAAGCCGGCCGCCTTGCTCACCACCGAGAGGAACATGGTGACCGGCGTTGGCGCACCCTCGTACACATCTGGAACCCACATCTGGAACGGGAATGCCGCCAGCTTGAAGCCGAAGCCGGCCACAATAAGCACCACGGCGAGCGAGATCGGCAGCGCGTTCTCGCGGAATGCCGCATGGAGCGCCGGTGCAATGCCAGCGTAGGAGGTCGTACCGGTCAGGCCGAACAGGATCACCATGCCGTACAGCAAGAACGCCGAGCTGACGCCGCCCAACACCAGGAACTTGATGCCGGCTTCCGACGAACGGCGGTCTCGCAGGAAGCCCGAGAGCGCGTACAGCGCGATACCGCTTGTCTCCAAGGCGACGTACGCGGTAATCAGCTCTGTGGCGGCCGTCAGGATCATCATGGCGGCCGCGGCGAACAGCAGCAGTGCGTAGAACTCGCCCCGTGCGCCGATCAGGCGGCGCTGCACATAATCGGATGACGCGCCGATGACGGCGAGGGTGCTGGCGCTCAGCAGCAGCCGAAACATATAGGCCAGCGCGTCGGCCGAGACGGCCCCCGGCACCGAATAGACCTCGACCACGAACGGGCTGCGCAGCAGTGCGCTCAGCCCGGTGACCGTAAAGACGATCGACAGCAGCACTCCCACAGCACTCACTATGGGGAGCACCCGCTTGTCGTTGGTGACGAGATCCACGAGGATCACCACAAGACCAGTGGCGATCAGGATCAGCTCCGGAAGCAGCTCGCGTAGCGCCAGTAGGTCCATACGCTACCCCAGCCTCTTCACGGCTTCGGCAATGGGCGCAATGCCCAGCTTCAGCACGTCGGTCACCAGCCGGGGCCAGAGCCCGATGACGAAAATGGTCGCCATTAACACCACCAGCGGAATCCGCTCGACGGCCACAGCGTCCTGCAGATGCTCCCAGCGGTGGGGCAGCGCGCGGAAGAAGCTGCGTTCGGCGGTCCACAAAATGTAGCCGGCGCTCAACACGATACCGAGCACGCCCATCACGGTATACATAGGGAATTCACCGAAGCTGCCGGTAAACACCAGGAACTCGGCCACAAACCCGCTCATGCCGGGCAGCCCTAGCGAGGCGAGGCCGGCGATCATGAAGGCCAGCCCTATGAAGGGCATGCGGTGCATCAGCCCCTGCAGCTCGGGGATCTGCCGGGTGTGCGCTTTGTCATAAATCAGGCCCACCGCCGCGAAGAGCAGGGCGGTGATCGTGCCATGGGTGACCATTTGCAGTGCGGCGCCGGTCAGCGCCGCCTCGCCCAAGGCCGCCACGCCTAACAGGACGTAGCCCATGTGGCTCACCGAACTGTAGGCGATGAGCCGCTTCAGGTCACGTTGTCGCAGTGTCACCAGGCCGCCGTACAGCACGCTGACACCGGCCAACAGCGCCAGCGTGGGCGCCCACACGTACGCGACGTCGGGGAACAGGGTGATGCAAATGCGCAGGATGCCGTAGCCGCCCATCTTCAGCAGCACGCCCGCCAGCAGCACACTGACGGCGGTCGGTGCGTCAGTGTGCGCATCGGGCAGCCAAGTGTGCAGGGGGAACACCGGCAGCTTCACCGCGAAGGCGATGAAAATCAGCCAGAACACCAGCGTTGTAGGCACGCCGATGGCTTGCAGCGGCAGGCTCGAGAGCTTCACCAGGTCAAAGGTGCCGGTGGTGAAGCCCAGAATCAGCAGTCCGGTGAGCATGAATGCCGACCCGAACAGCGTGTAGATCAAGAACTTCATCGCCGAGTACTCGCGGCGGCCTACCGGGGGCGGGCTGCCCCAGATGGAGATCAGCAGGTACATCGGCAACAACTCAAGTTCCCAGAACAGGAAGAACAGTACGAAGTCGAGCGACATGAACACGCCGAGGACGCCGGTCTGCAACACGAGCAGCAGCGAGAAGTACAGCTTGGCCCGATGCTCGATGTGCCACGAGACGAGCACCGCCAGGAAGCCCAGCAAACCTGTCAGCACAACCAGCGGCAGGCTGAGACCATCGACGCCCAAGTGATACCCGACGCCTAACGTGGGAATCCAGGCATACTGCTCTTCGAAGGCGAAGCGGCTAGCCGCGGCCAATTGCGTATATGCCGGCCAGAGCATGAGAGCGAGCAGCAGATCGAGGGCGGTGATGAAGAGTGCAACCTGTTTAGCCAAACGGTGATCGCGGGCCGGCAGCATAGCCAGCACCAGCGCGCCGGCCGCAGGCAGGAACAGCAAGAGGGTGAGGTGAAAAGGCAGGACCACGGTCAGCTCCTGATCATCATGGTTGCAGTGATGATCAGCACGCCCAACACAATCGCCATTCCATACCCCTGAAGTTGACCCGACTGCAGCGTGCGCAGTGCCCCGCCCGCCGCACGCGATACGCTGCCGGCGCCGTTAACCACAGCGTCGACCACGTACTTGTCGAACAGGGCAAGGCCCGCCACCAGGCCCTGGCCGAACGCCAGTTTCACGATGAGGAACTCGTACAGGTAGTCCATGCCGTACTTGTTCTGCAGAATGCGATACGGCCAGCCCCCAAGCATGGCGCCCAGCCGTTCCGCCGATATCGCCTGCGCGCCGTACACCTGGTGTGCCAGGGCAATGCCCGCCAGCGCCACGAACGTGGAGAGCGCCGCGAGGCCCGGATCGAAGGGCAGGTGGTGTTCGCCCAGCGTCGTCTCAATGGTGTGCGTTGTCAGGAACTTTGCCAGGCCGTCCCACATTGGCGTATTCAGCAACCCCGACAGCACCGAAGGCACCACCAGCACCACCAACGGAATGAAGAGGATGGCCACTTCATGTGAGCCGTGGCCGTTGCCGTGCCCTGTACCGTGGGTGTCGTGCCCGCCGTGGCCGTGGCCCTCGCCGGCTTGGGCGGCGCCGGCGCCTGAGTACACCGTCGCAGCAGCCAGCGCGACGCGCTCGGCCGCCGCGCCGCCGCGATACTCGCCTGCGAAGGTGAGGTACAGCATTCTGATGACATAAAATGCGGTCAGAAAGACCGTCACCAGGGCCATGCCGAACAGCAGTGGGCTGGCCTGGAGCGCCGCCCCCAAGATCTCGTCCTTGCTCCAGAACCCAGACAGTGGCGGAATCCCCGCCAGGCTGAGCGATGCGATCAGGACCATCCAGAAGGTGATGGGCAGCACCTTCTGCAGACCGCCCATGTAGCGCATGTTGAAGGTGTCGGTGTAGTGGCCCACGCTGCCGGCGCCCAGGAACAGCAGCGCCTTGAAAAAGGCGTGGTTCAACAGGTGGAAGAAGGCGGCAACATACGCGCCTACCCCCAGCGCCAGCATCATGTAGCCAAGCTGACTAATGGTGGAGTAGGCCATCACCCGCTTGATGTCGCTCGCCACCAGGCCCATGCTCGCGGCGAAGATAGCCGTGAAGCCGCCGATAGTGGCCACCACCGCCATGGTGTCGGGCGCGTGATGGAACAGCGGCAGCATGCGGCCCACCAGGTAGACGCCGGCCGCCACCATCGTCGCGGCGTGAATCAGCGCGCTGACCGGCGTCGGACCCTCCATCGCGTCGGGAAGCCACACGTGGAGTGGGAACTGAGCGCTCTTACCGGCCGCTCCCATGAAGATGCCCAGCGTGGCCCACGATAGCGCCGTCATGCCCAAGAAGCCGGACTTGAGCAGTGCGTCGCTGGCCTCATGGCCGAACAGCTCGTGGATGTTGAAGGTGCCGGTGTGCACGAACAGCACCAGCAGCGCCAGCAAAAAGCCCACATCGCCGATGCGGGTCACCAGGAACGCCTTCTTGGCGGCTGCCGCTGCCGATGGCCGCATGAACCAGTACCCCACCAGCAGGTACGAACAGAGGCCGACCAACTCCCAGAAGAAGTACACCTGGAACAGATTGTCCGCTAGCACGAGACCCAGCATGCTGGCCGTGAACAAACTCATGTTGGCGTAATAGCGGCTGTAGCTCTTGTCCTGGTTCTCGTTCGCCATGTACTCCATGGAGTAGACCTGCACCAGAAAGCTGACGGTGGTGACCACCAACAGCATAGTTACGGTGAGCGAGTCGATAGCGAACCCGAACTCCAAGTGCAGCGAGCCGACCTCGAGCCAGCGGTAGCTGATGGGATGCAGCTCGAAGCCGGGGGCTGCCAGCACCTGGGTCAGCAGGTACAGCGAAGCAAACCACGCTACCAGCATCGCCAGCGCAGTTAGCCGGCCCGAGAGAATGTGCTGACCCGACGGACGGGTACCGAATACGATGGCGAGGAACGACACGAGCGGCGCGCCGAACACCAGCCACGCTGCTAGTTCCACCGTCATAGCTTGCGCATCACTTCTTCGGCTACGTGCTTTTTATCCATGGGAACCAGCACGCGCCGCGGCTGCTGCTCGCTCACGCCTTCCCAGTCAGTGGTGTCCGGCACAATGAAAGCGGTGACACCCTCGGCGTCGAACAGTTCCTTCCAGATTTCGGCCACCATCAGGTTGGGCGCCTTGGTTATCTCAATCCACATGGCGGAGGCCTATCCTTGAAGCGCGGTGGCGGATTCGACATCCACCGCGCCGCGATCGCGGTATATGGCAATGAGCAGCGCCAGTGCGACCGACGCTTCAGCAGCTGCCACGGTGATCACGAACAGCGCGAACACTTGCCCCGTAGCGCCTGCCCCGCCCACGTAACGCCCGATGGCGATCAGCGCAATGTTGACACTGTTGAGTAACAACTCCACCGACATCAGAACGCCGACCGCGTTGCGCCGCGAGAGCACGCCGTACAGCCCAATGCTGAACAGCACCGCCGAGAGCACCATGTAGTGGCTGAGGCCGATCTCGATCATGCGTCCTCGGTCTCACGGCCGGGGGTGCGGGCCAGTACGATGGCGCCAATCATGGCGATCAGCAACATGATGGAGGCCAGCTCAAACGGGAACACGAACTGGTTGAACAGCGCGTCGGCTACCTGTTCCGGCGGCAGGTACTCGGCCGCGCCCTTGCCCGATGCCCAGTTGGCCATTAGGAACGCGTAGCTGAACAGCACCCCAATCAGCAGCGCTGCCAACATCGCCGGCGCCTGAAACCTGCCCGAGAGGTTGCCCTGGGTCATTGCGTTACGGGTCAGGAAAATGGCGAACAACATCATAACGGCAATGGCGCCGCCGTACACCAACACCTGTACCGCGGCCATGAACGCAGCGTTTAGCGTCAGATAGATGCCGGCCACGCCGATGAACGCCAATACCAGGAAGAGGCCGGCGTGGAAGATGTTTCGCAGCGACACCACCATCAGGGCCGACACGACCGTCAAGGTGGCCAGCCCGTAGAAGCTGAGCGTGAGTCCGAAATCGGCGCTGGGGGGCACTAAGCCTTCTTCTCCTCGGCCGCTGGCTTGGCCACACCCTTCGATGTGGTGTAGTCGCCCCGCAGTTCGTTGCGGACGGCAATCTCGTTCCCGAATGCAGGACGAAAGTAGGCGCTCAGCCGTTCGCGGCTACCGATATCCTGCTTGTGCTGCACCATATCCCAGCGCCGTTCGGACGCGAGCGCGAAGTCGGCGCCCATGAACAGCGCATCGTAGGGGCAGACCTCCACACAGAGGCCGCAGACCATGCACTTGCCAATATCGATATCAAAGACGTCGATATTGTAGCGGCCGTTGGGCAGCGGATCGGTCACGATGTCGATACAACCATGCGGGCAGGCCTTGGCGCAGGTGGCGCAGCCGGTGCAGCGCTCCTCCGACCAGGCGAAGTCATATCCGCGGAATCGGCCCTTCAACGGGACGGCCTCTTCGGGATACTGCCGGGTGTACGGCTTCTGCAACACATGCCGCAGCACCGTTATCAAGCCGCCAAGAATGCCCGAGCCTACCATGCCGTCTCCTACTGCGCTGCCGCGGGGCGAATATACACGCGCTGCTCGACAGTGGCGCCCCGCGCCGACAGCAGGCCCGCCCAGCCCTTGATCAGGACGACGGCGAGCACCGCATTGACCGCGAACACCACGATTCCGGGCAGGTTCAACTCTACCAACACGGCGACAAGCATAATGTTGACCAGGCTCAGCGGCAAGAGGAACTTCCAGGCGAAGGCCATCAGTTGGTCAATCCGCAGTCTCGGCAGCGTCGCTCGTGTCCACACGAACACACAGAACAAGAGGTAGGTTTTGGCGATGAACCAAATGATTGCCGGCACCTGGTCCAGCACAGGGCCGGTGCCCCAGCCGCCCAGAAACAGCGTGCTGATCAGCGCCGACACCGCGAACACGTGAGTGTACTCGGTGGCATAGAACAGGCTGAACTTGAAGCCGCTGTACTCGGTGTGGTAGCCGGCGGCCAGCTCGCTCTCGCCCTCCATGATGTCGGTAGGTGTGCGGTTCAGCTCCGCCGAGGCGGCGATGAAGAAGATGAGCGCCGCCAGCGGTTGCAGGAGCAAGAACCAGCCGTTCTCGATCTGGTACAGCACCAGGTCCTCCATCTTGAAGGAGCCCGCCATGAGTACCAGCCCCACCAGCGACAGCACCAACGGGATCTCGTAGCTGACGGTCTGGGCGATCGCCCGCATCGCGCCCATCAGCGAGTACTTGTTGTTGGAAGCCCAGCCCGCCATAAAAATCGGCATTACGCCCAGCGCGCCCACCGCCACCACGAACAGCACCCCGATGTCGACGTTGAGCAGCGCAGCACCCGGTGCGAACGGCACCACGGCAAAGGTGAGCAGCGCCGGAATGAAGATGACCAGCGGGGCCGCGGCATACACCACCTTGTCGACGCCAAAGGGCGTGATGGCTTCCTTACCGATGACCTTAATGGCGTCGGCAATGGGCTGCAGCAGACCCTTGGGACCAACGCGATTGGGGCCGTAGCGGATCTGCATTCGGCCAATCAGCTTGCGCTCAATCCAGATGGCGGCCAGCGCGCAGGAGAGCGCGAACAGCAGCACACCAACGGCCCCTGTCACCCCGGTCATCAGCGCGATGAGCCATTCAGGCAGCACGCCGGCGAAAGTGTCGATGATGAACTGGTTGATCACCGGTCCACCTCGCCCATCACAATGTCGATGCTGCCCACGATCGCGACAACATCAGCAACCGTCGAGCCCACCAGCATCTCGTTGAGCGCGCCCAGGTTCAGGAACGAGGGCGCTCGTACGTGGAACCGCCAGGGCGCGGCCCCGCCGTCGCTCACCAGATAGTAGCCCAGCATCCCCCGGGGCGACTCTATCAACTGAAAAGCCTCGCCGGCGGGTGGGCGGATTACGATGGGCACCGGCGTCTTCCACTCACCGGGCGGGAGCTGCTCCAACGCCTGATGCAGAATGCGTAGGCTCTCGCGAATCTCGTAGAACCGCACCATGAACCGGTCGTAGCAGTCGCCCACATGGCCCAACGGGACGTCGAAGGCAAAGCGGTCGTACACGCAATAGGGGTCTTGTTTGCGCAGATCCCAGTCCACGCCGCTGCCGCGCAGCATTGGGCCCGAGAACCCGGCGCTCAACGCCAACTCCCGGGAGATGACGCCGACCCCCACGGTTCGGGCGCGCAGAATCTCGTTCTTGGTGAGCAGACCCTCGTACTCGTCCAGCTTCTTCGGGAAGGTCGCCAGGAAGCCATGCACCGCGGGCAGGAACTCCGGCGGGACGTCTTGGGACACGCCGCCCGGCCGGATGTAGTTATAGGTGAGCCGCGCGCCGCACACCATCTCGAAGATGTCGAGCACCTGCTCTCGTTCCCGCAAGAAGTACATCAGCGGGCCGCCCCATGCGCCCAGGTCCTGCAGGAAGACCGCCTGCGCGAAGCAGTGGCTGGCCACCCGTTGCAGTTCGGCCATGATGACCCTGAGGTACTGCGCCCGCTCCGGCGCTTCGATGCCCGCCAACTTCTCGATGGCCAGCGCCACGCCGAGGTTGTTACTCATCGCCGCGAGGTAGTCCATGCGATCGGTGATCGGCACCGTTTGCAGGTAGGTGTGCTCTTCCTGCAGCTTCTCTTTCGAGGAGTGCAGGTAGCCGAGCACCGGCTCGACGTTCAGTACCTTTTCGCCATCGAGCACCAGCCGCAGCCGCAGCACGCCGTGCGTGCTGGGATGCTGCGGCCCCATGTTGACCAGGAACGGGTTCGCGGTCACCATGCGCTACTCTCGCTCCTGCGCTGCGGCGGCAATGGTGCGATGGTCGAACTCCAGGAAGTCTTTGCGCAACGGATGGCCCGGGAAACCCTCGAACAGCATGATGCGCCGCAGGTCGGGATGCCCCGGAAAGTCGATGCCGAAGAGGTCGTAGACCTCGCGCTCCAGGAAGTTCGCAGCGTGCCATACCCCCGTCACCGATGGGACGGCCAGCGCCTTCCGGCCTTGGCAGCGCACCTTCAGCGTGGCGCTGGCATTGCGGCCCATCGAGAGCAACTGGTACACCACCTCAAAGTAGTCGATGTAGTCTACGGCGGTGAGATCGGCCAGGTAATCGAACGCAAGGTCAGGCGCATCCTTGAGGTAGCCGCAGACGCCAACAATCGCCGAGGCGTCGAGCACCACCGCAGTGGAGTACACCTCGGTCACAGCCGTTGGAAAGCTCCCCTGGATGGCCTGTGCCAGCGCAGAGCCGGAGGTCACAGTGGTCATAATGCGATCAAAGACTGGGCTGCCGGTGTTTGTCCCGGCCAATCTTCTCCTGCAGCTTGATCAAGCCTGCCAGGAGCGCCTCAGGGCGAGGAGGGCAACCGGGAATGTAGACGTCGACCGGGACGATGAGGTTCACGCCGGGCACCACGCTGTAGGTCTCGACAAAAGGGCCGCCACTCATTGCAGAGGCGCCCATGGCTACCACCCACTTCGGTTCGGCCATCTGCTGGTAGGTCCGGCGCAGCGCCGGCGCCATCTTCC
>SHYE01000066.1 GCA_009692935.1 Dehalococcoidia bacterium
TGGCTCAAGAAGGTAGCGGCGACACAGCACGATCTCTCTATCGCTGATACGTTCTGTAACGGCGCGCGCGCCCGCGAGTTATGGCTATTTACCTGGAGTTGCCCCATCGGCGGGCCCTTCCGACCATAGGCCAGAAAGCTGACGCATGCTCACCAACGTAATCAATTGCGGCGATAGCCGAGCGATGGACACCATAGCCGGCGGTTCCGTGCACCTCATAGTCACCTCGCCGCCGTACAACGTGGGCAAGCCCTACGATGCGCACGGCGACACACTGGAGTTGCGAGAGTACCTGGTGATGCTGGAAGCGGTGTGGGCGGAGTGCAACCGGGTCCTAGCCCCGGGCGGCCGCATTGCCATCAACGTGGCTAACACCTACCGCCAGCCATACTTGCCGCTGCACAGTCATATCATCCGCCAGATGCAAGCACAGGGATTCCTCATGCGTGGCGAGATCATTTGGGACAAGGGCGCCACCGCCGGTGTGTCCACGGCGTGGGGCAGCTTCGCGCGGGCGTCGAACCCCGTCTTACGCGACGTGCACGAGTACGTCCTGGTGTTCTGCAAAGAGTCGATGAAGCTCGAAGGCCGGCGCGGCCCCGATGGTCTGCTGCCCCCCACCGGCATCACCAATCAGCAGTTCGTCGACTGGACCCGCAGTATCTGGCGCATGGAGACCCAATCGAGGCTGTCGGACAAAGCCGGCAAGCGCTACAACCATCCCGCCCCGTTCCCGGTGGAGCTGCCCCGCCGCCTGATGCTGCTGTACACCAACCGCGGTGACGTGGTGCTCGATCCCTTCATGGGCTCCGGCTCCACCGCGGTCGCCGCAGTGGAAGAAGGCCGGCAGTTCGTGGGCTATGACATCAGCCCCGAGTACTGCGCCTGGGCCCGCGAGCGCGTGGAGTCGGCCGAGACCCGGCCCTTCGTGCAGCCGGCTGCCGCTGCCAAGCCCAAGCGGGTGTACCCCCGCCGTCGCAAGGCCGTTGGCGAGCCGGTGCTGCAACCCATGCTGGCCACGGGGCCACCCGAGCAAGCGGCCACTCCGAAAGAAGTAGGGCAAGCAACGGCGTAGGCCACCAGGACCAGCGGCCGAAACACACCCAGGCACATCCATCGCCATAGCTAAGGCTGCCACCCTTCACCGGCTACAATAACCACAGCATGTGCCGAATGTTCGTGCAACATGTGAGCGTACAGTTGTTGTGTAGCACTTGGTAAGGAGCTAGCGTGCACCCTCTCCTCGGTCGAACTCTTGTTGGCGGCGCGGCTTGGGTGCTGGCGTTCGCGGCCGCGTGTACACAACCCGCGCCCGCGGGCGAATCAGGGCCGGGAGCCCCAACGGCAGTGGCCACCGCCGAGACGACCCCTGCGAGCATCGCCACTCCCGCACCAAGGGCTGCGGCTGTCGGGCCAGACTTCTCGGGCCAAGCAGCCTACGAACATGTGAAGCAGCTCGCCGACGTCATCGGCAGCCGAGTGGCGGGAAGCGATGAAGAGCGCAAGGCCGCCGACTACATCGCCACGCAGTTCCGCAGCTACGGCTATACGGCAGAACAGACTCCGGTTGATTTCGAGGTAGCCGACGAGGCGGTGGCCGAGCTTGAAGTGAGCGGTGCAAAGCGCATCCCGACCAATAGTCTCGGGTTCTCGGCCAGTGGAAGCCTGAGCGCCCCATTGGTGGCGGTACGGGGCACGGGACAGCCGGCGGACTTCCCAGCTTCGGCAAACGGCGCAGTGGTGCTGGTGCAACGCGGCACCCTCTCCTTTGGCGACAAGGTGAAGAACGCCGCAAACGCTGGCGCCAAGGGCATCATCGTGTACAACAACGAGGCCGGGGAATTTCGCGGCACATTGGGTACCGCGGGAGCGATTCCCACCGTCGGTGTCAGTGGAGATGCCGGCCAGGAGCTGCTCACGCTCGCCCAGCAACCCGGCGCTCAAGTACGGCTGAAAGTCGAAACACAGAGTGTTCAGGTCAAGAGCCGCAACGTGTTGGCCAAGGCGAGCGACACCTGCAGTTACATCGTCGGCGGCCATTTCGACTCTGTGCAGGCAGGCCCGGGTGCCAATGATAACGCCTCGGGCACGGCAGCGACGATGGAGGCTGCGCGGGTGCTCTGGCCGCTGGCGAAGCAGGCCAACCTGTGCTTCATGGCCTTCGGCGCCGAGGAACTTGGCCTCTGGGGCAGTCGCATCCACGTGCGGGGGCTTTCGGCGGCCGAACGCCAGGCGCTCAAAGCAATGGTGAACCTCGACATGGTGGGCGTGGGCGACCGCTGGCGCATCTCCGGCAGCGAGGCGTTGGTCAACCAAGTGGGCGAGGTGGCGGACAGCCTGGGGTACAAGGTGAGCCTTGCCCCATCGGGCCGCGGCGCCGGCGGCGGCAGCGACCACGCCAGCTTCATCCAGGCCGGCATTCCGGCGGTGTTCTTTTACCGTCTAGAGGATCCCAACTACCATCTCGCCACCGACCAAGCCAAGTTCATCGACCCCACCAACCTCGAACCGGCCGGCCGCATGACCGTGGAGCTGATCAAGCGCCTGGCGGCCGCCGGGTAGGCGAGACTCCCTCAAGATCCGTCATTGCGAGAAGCCGGAAGGCTCCGAAGCAATCGTGTCGCAACAATCGCGCGCAGCCTAGGCCGACCGCGCGAATCGCGCCCACCCACGATTGCCACGCCCGGCTAGCGCCGGACTCGCAATGACGGCGAGTACGTGGGGCAAACCGTCATTGCAAGAAGCTGGCAGGCGACGTGGCAATCGTGTCGCCGACACCGCGCGCAGCCTAGACCGACGGCGAGAATCGCGCCCACCACGATTGCCACGCCCGGCTAGCGCCGGGCTCGCAATGACGGCGAGTAGGTGGGGCAAACCGTCATTGTGAGAAGCCGGCAGGCGACGTGGCAATCGTGTCGCAACAATCACGCGTAGCTTAGAACCGACGGCGCGAATCACACCCACCCACGATTACCACGCCCGGCTAGCGCCGGGCTCGCTATGCCCCTGTTCCTAGTTCCGCAGCGCGTCCAGCAAGGCCTCGGTATCGTCTTGAGGGCTGGTCACGCCCACAGCCACCGCGTTGTTCACGAAGATGCGCTTGGCCACCCGCTGGACGTCGGCGGCGGTAATGGCCTTGAGCTTGGCCACCACGTCCTCCACCTGCAGCACCTCGCCGGTGTTGATAAGACTGTCGCCGGTCCAGCGGGCCACCGACATCGTGTCCTCCAGCCCTAAACGGAAGCTGCCGGCCGAGAAGTCACGCGCCTTGGTCAACTCTTCCTCCGAGACCGTCTCGTCCACAATCTTCCGGTACTCGCCCATGATCACCTTGGTGGCCTCCACCAGCTTCTCGGGTGCAACCCCGGCGGAGGTGTAGAGCGCCCCGGTGTCGTGGTAGCGAGCTGCGCCACACCCCACCGAGTAGGCGAGACCACGGCGTTCCCGCACCTCTTTGAACAGGCGAGAACTCATGCCGGAGCCAAGCAGGCTGGTCATGACCGTAAAGGCGTACCGATCGGGGTCATGCCGGCCCATACCCAGCATCACTATCGAGAGATTGGCCTGGCTGATGGGGCGAGTCTCGACTACGACCTTCTGGGTCGGGGCGGGCTTGCTGGCCGGCGACCACGTTCCGACCGCAAGGTCCGCTTTGGCGCTGTAGTGGCTCCCGATCAGGTCGAGCACCTGCTGGTGCGTGCAATTGCCGGCCACCGATACGACACAGTTGTTCGGCACATACCAAGACCCTACATAGTCGGCCAAGTCTTGGCGCGAGATGCCGCGTACGGTGTCTTCGGTTCCGGCGATGCTCCAACCGAGGGGTTGATCGCCGAACAGCGCACTGTGTGAAAGCTCCGAGGCCCAGCCGCCATGCGAATCGTGGCCACGACGGATCTCCTCGATGATCACCTGCCGCTCGCGATCGACCTCCTCCTGCGCCAACAGTGGATGCTGCACGATGTCGGCGATGACGTCGAGCGCTATGGGAAGCTGGTCGTAGGGAACCTTCGCCAGAAAGCAGGTCACCTCGTGGCTGGTAAAGGCGTTGGTACGCCCGCCCGCCGCCTCAATGGCCTCCGCCACCATCATTGCCGTCGGGCGCTTCGGCGTACCCTTGAACAGCATGTGCTCCAGATAGTGGGAGACGCCACTGATGGGTAGCGTCTCGTAGCGGGAACCGGCCCCGATGAAGATGTTGACGCTGACCGACTGTGCGTCCGGCATCTCGGTGGTCATGACCCGCAGGCCCTCGGCAACAGTGGTGATGTGGGTGTTCAAAAGTTCTCCTCTTTCAGCGATTCGATGCTTTGATCTCAGTGTAGCGGAACGGGATGCAAGGCAGCACTCAGCCGGTGTTATAGGTATTCATCGCTCGCTCAATCCCGTCTACCAAATACGAATGCAGCGCTTCGGCGGCCCGATCTCGCAATGGCCCAACAGCCTTCTCGTCTTCCTTGGTGAAGGGGGCCAGCAGCCAGCGAATGTTGTCTTTCTCGTACTGCTCGCGGCTGCGTACCGAGCGCTCTTCGGCCGGGTACGGACGGCCGATGCCAAGCCGCAGTCGCGGGAAATCCTCGCTCTTCAGGTGGGCAATCATCGACTTCATGCCGTTCTGGCCGCCGCTGCTGCCCTTGGCCCGCAACCGCATGGTGCCCAGCGGCAGGTCCATGTCGTCGGATATCACCATCAGTTGCTGTGTAGGCGCATCCAGCCGTCGCAGCAACGCCACCGCCGCCTCGCCGCTGGAGTTCATGTAGGTGCGGCTGCGCGCCAGCACCAAGGGATGACCCTCCCAGTTGGTGCGCACGGCCCGGGCCTGCCCCCACGTCTCGGTAAGCCGCACGCCGAGCTGCCGCGCCACCAGCGCAATCACCTGCGCGCCGATGTTGTGACGGTGGGCGGCGTACTCATCGCCGGGGTTGCCTAGGCCAAGAAATATGTGTAGTGGAGTGTCTTCTGCCAATGATGACTCGCTGCGAGGGATTCCCAGAAATTGTACCAGTCGAGGCTGCCGCCGACCGTCGCCCACCCTGGAATGATGGGCAACGAATCGTGCTTCGGCGTGACAATGCACGGTGCCGCTTCACCAGCATCGCGGTAGCCTGAAGGCGTGAACAGCCTCGCTGCATGCGCCTCTCCACCCATCACCACCAGTCACAAGCTGGAGGGTGGTGGTTGCGGTCAAGGGAGGCGTGTTGCGAAACGGACACACGCCGCAGGAGGCGCCACTAGGGATGAAGCGACCCCGCGGCTAGGCAGCATCGCGGGGAGTGCTGAGGGGCGGCAGACCCTCGGCCGGAGCCTGGGGATGTCCTCAATCCTAGAATTTCCGCGGGCGGGCACGTGGGAACATCAACGCAAGGGGGAAGGTGACACACCTCTTCATGCGACGGACTACCCCGACTGGACGGAACAGCCGCACACTGCCACGGTCGTACGTTCTAGCCCTCGCTTGCGGAGTGACCGTGGGCAGCGTAGAGTACCTGCACTACCCCTTCGGAGGCCCAGATGACTGCAGCACCGGCACCGGATTACGACCGTTTTCTGGTTCATCCCTATCCGGGGCCGCCGCGCAACCCGAAAGAGGACTGGAAGTACAACTTCGGGACGGTGCTGCCCGGCGTCGACCTGTTGCCGCTGCCGCTGCTGGCCGAGAGTGCCAAGCAGGCGATCCTCGAAGAGGGGCACCTGCTCTCCTACTATCCGCCGGATCAGGGCCCGGAGCCAGCGCGCCAGTTCATCGCCAGGCGCATGAAGCTCGACCGCGAGATCGATGTCACCGCTGAGGAATTGCTGCTGACCAACGGCTCGAATGAGGCGATCCGCACGGTGCTGGATACGCTCATAGCCCCCGGCGACGTCATCGTCACCGAGCAGAACCTGTACCTGGGTTCGCTGCGCAACTTCCGCCAATGGGGCGCCGAGGTGGTGGGCGTGGCCACCGACGCCAACGGCATGCAGCCCGAGGCACTGGAGGCGACACTGGCTGACCTGCAGCGGCAGGGCAAGCGCCCCAAGTTTATCTACACCATCCCCACCTTCCAGAACCCCGAGGGCACGGTGCTGGCGGCGAACCGGCGCAAGGCGATGCTGGCCCTCGCCCAACGCTTCGACACGCTGATCTTCGAGGACGACTGCTACGTGCACGAGAACATCGACGCCGAGGTGCCGCCCGCCATCGCGTCGCTCCCCGGCGCTAAGGAGTGGGTGATGTACTGCGCCACCTTCTCCAAGATCCTCGGTCCCGGCGTCCGCCTAGGCTGGATGACCGCGCCACAACGCCTGCTCGACACCTTCTCCACCCGCAAAGTGAGCGGCGGCAACAACTTCTTGGTGCCCATGATCGTGTGCCGGTACCTCGAGCAGCACTGGGACGCGCGCGTTCAGGAGCTGAAGGGCATCCTCAAGGGCCGGCGCGACGCGATGATCGGTGCGCTCGACGAGCACTTTGGCGAGCAGGTGACGTTGGTGACTCCGCGCGGCGGCATGTTCCTGTGGGCAGCGCTGCCGGAAGGCGTCGACACGCTGGCGTTGATGAACAAGGTGAGCGCCGCCGGCGTACGCTATAATCCCGGCACCCAGTTCTCGCCAGCGGGCGCGGCAAAGAACTACATACGGCTGGCTTTCGCCTTCTGCGACGAGCGGACCATCCGCGAAGGCATTGGTGAGCTGGCGCGCGTGCTCTATCGTGAGGGTGTGCTGCGCCGGATGTAGCCGCCGAAGCGCACATAGGTCATGCAGGGTCTTCCACCGCTGGAGGTTTGAGTGCTCGTCTATCTCACCCTGTTCTTCGTCGGCCTCGTGTTCGTTGTGCTCAGCGGTGTGCTCGGCGACCTCTTCGGCGGCGGCGACGAGATCACCGCTGGGAGCGATGGCGACATGGGCGGTGGCGACGTGCCGAGCCCCTTCTCGCCCCGCATCCTGGCGGCCGGTGCCACCGGCTTCGGTGCGGGCGGCGGCATCTCCCTCATCCTGGGCGTGCCCGATGGTGTCAGCGTGCTCTTCGCCCTGGGCGGCCTCTTCGCCGTCGGCGGCGTGGTTTACCTGTTCCTGATGGGGCTTGCCAGGGCGCAGGGCAGCACCCACACCCTCCTGCAGACCTTGATCGGCCTGCAGGGCACGGGCGTCACCAGGGTGAGCCCCGGCGGAGTCGGCGAGGTGACCGTGCTAGCGCAGGGGCAGAGCATGGTGTACTTGGCGCGCACCAACGGCAGTGAAGGCCTGCAACCTGGGCAAACGGTCAGTGTGATTGGGCTTGCTGGCGAGTCACTGCTGGTGGCTCCGGTAGTTTCCATGAACTAACATCGTCGAGGGGCGTACCCATGTTCGATCTGCAACGTGCGGCCGACTTGGTCGGTCTGGCGATATTGGTCTTCGGTGTCTTGCTGGTACTGGTCGTCGCTATCAGCCTGTACAGCCGGTGGTTGGTCAAAGTACCGCCGAATGTCGCGGCCGTCATCACCGGCCAGCGCGCTACCGCATTGTGCAGGGCGGTTCCACCCTCGTGGTCCCGGTGCTGGAACGCATCGACCTGCTGAGCCTGGAGGTCATCACTATCAGCGTGAAAATCGGCGGGGCCTACACCAAGGAGGGTGTACCCGTGTCGGTGGAAACGGTGGCCGTGGTGAAGATTCGCGGCGACGACGTCTCGGTCCGCTCGGCATCCGAGCGCTTTCTTGGCATGACCAGGGTCCAGATTCACGACATCGTCAACGAGGCCTTGACCGGCCACTTGCGGTCGATCCTCGGCATCCTCACGGTCGAGGAGATCAACGTCGACCGTCAGGCCTTTGCGAGCAAGGTGGCCGAGGAGTCGGCCGTAGACCTCGAGCGGATGGGCGTCGGCATCGACGTGCTGACGGTTCAGCACATCAGCGACGACTTGGGGTACCTCGACTCCCTGGGACGCCGAGATTGGGGAGGCGGAAGCCCAGCGCGACGCCATGATTCGCTCCTCTGCAGCGTTGCAGGAGGGCGAGACCGCCCGAGCCATCTCCCAGGCAAACATCGCCTCGGCCCAGCGCGACCGCGATGTGAAGATGGCCGACTATCAGTCAGAAGTGAATGCAGCCCAGGCCAAGGCGCAACAGGCCGGTCCACTGGCCGACGCCAGCGCCCGCCAGCAGGTGACGGTTGAGGAGGTGCGTATCGAGCAATTGCGCACCCAGGGCCAGATCGCTGTTCAAGAGCAGGAGGTTATGCGACGGGAGCGCGGACTGGAGGCGACCGTCATTAAACCGGCTGACGCCGAACGCCAGGCGGCCATCATGCGTGCCGACGGACAGCGGCAAGCCATGGTTACCATGGCCGAAGCTGAAGCAAGGAAACTGGAGTTCGACGGCACCGGCCAGGGCGAGCAGATTCGCATGGTGGGTCAGGCGGAAGCCGACGTCACGAAGGCGAAGGCCCAGGCTCGCCGTGAGGAGCTGGTGGCCGAAGCCGACGGCGAACGGGCGCGGCTGCTGGCAGTGGCAGAGGGCCAGCGAGCCAGCCTGCTGGCTGAGGCCGAGGGCAAGGAACGGCTCGCCGCCGCACTCAATGCTTATGAAGCAGCAGCGGTCCAGCTCACGCTCGGCCAGCTCTGCGTCGAAAAGCTGCCCGAGATGGTCGAGGGAGCGTCCAGGCCGCTCAGCCAAATCGAGAAGTTCACCGTGATCGATGCTGGAGGCGGCAACTCAAACCCCTTGGGCAAGCTCTCGAGCATCGTGCCCGCCAACCTCATGGCCTTCGTCGAATCCTTCGAAGCGGTCACCGGCATCGACCTGAAGTCAGCATTCGAGAATCGTAGCCGCAGCACCAGCAACGGCCCCACGCCCGTACCAGAAGAGCCGCCGGCGCAACCCACAACGCCTCCCGCCCCGTAAGGCGGCAGCTAACTCTCCGGCTAGCGGACAGCTAGGGTGAGGGGGCCTCTGAAAGACCCAGGGGAATCTTTCAGGTCCCCTCTCCCCCTGGGAGAGGGGACCTGACGTCTCGCCCGCGCTAGCCTGTCACCCGCGCGTACCGCCGTTTGCCCACCCGCACAATGCTGCCGTTGCGGATCGCCACCGGCGCGTCGCCCACCCGCTCGCCGTCCACCTCGACGGCGTTCTGCGTCACCAGGCGGCGAGCCTCGTTCTTGCTGGCGGCGAGCCCCCAGGTCACCAGCGCATCCACAAGCTGCGGGATGGTGACCAGGCCGTCCGCCAGCGTCACCGCCGCCATCGAGACACTCTCGATATCCTCCGGCACGCCGCCGCCCTGGACGACGCGGCGGAACTCGCCCTCAGCCTCGGAGGCGGCGCCCGCGTCGTGAAACTGCGTGACGATCTCGCGGGCCAAGCGGTGCTTGAAGTCCATGGGATTCACGCCACCGGCTTCCATGGCCCACCGGAACTCCAGCAGCTCAGCGTCCGGCACGTCGGTCAGCAGGGTGAAGTAGTCCAGCATCACCTCGTCCGGCGTCGACATGATCTTGCCGTACATCTCGTTGGGCGGCGCCTCAAACGCGATGTAGTTGCCGTAACTCTGGCTCATCTTGCGGCCGTCGGTACCCAGCAGCAGCGGCAGCAGAAACACCTGCTGGCGGCGCTGCCCCATCATCTCCTGCATGTCGCGCCCCACCAGGCAGTTGAACTTCTGGTCGCTGCCGCCAAACTCCACGTCCGACTGAATGGCCACCGAGTCGTAGGCCTGCAACAGCGGGTACATGAACTCGGTGATGGCGATGGGCCGCTGGTCGGCGAACCGCTTGGCAAAGTCTTCGCGCGCCAGGAATTGGGCAACGGTGAAGCGGCTGGTCAGGTTCAGCACATCGGTCAGGCCAAAGTTGCCGAACCAGGTGCTCTGCCACACCACCTCGGTCCGGTCCTTGTCGACAATCTTGAAGAACTGCTGCAGATAGGTCTGGGCGTTGGCGTTCACCTCTGCCTCGGTCAGCATGGTACGCGTCTCCGACCGTCCAGTGGGATCGCCGATACGCGCCGTCCAGTCACCGACGATGAGGATGACTTGGTGACCAAGGTCTTGGAATTGCCGTAGCTTGCGAAGGGCAACGGCGTAGCCCAGGTGCAAGTCGGGGCGGCTGGGGTCAAACCCCATCTTCAACCGGAGGGGTTGACCCTCCTTGAGGCGTTCGCGCAGCTCCCGCTCAACGACTATCTCGAACACGCCCCGGTTGAGCAGGGTTTCAAGTTGTGGGTTTTCGGCCATAAGGCACCTCTCAGACGCGTGAATCGCTGACAACGAAAATCGGGGCCGAGGCCCCGACAGGAAAGGGTATCCGCACCAAGCACGGATACCCTAGCGGTAGCAGCGGTAGCAGCGGTAGCCGTCGCGCAGAGCCGGAACCGATCGGTGGATGGAAGCGCTCATATGCTGTCCAGCATAGACAACTCATGCCGCACTGACAACGGCATCACTCACTGACATGAAATCACCGTCGAGGTGCAGGTAGCGCTTCGGGTGTCATGCCGCCGTAAGGAGGCATCCTTTCAGGCCCAGATGGTGGCGACGGTCGGGGCTAAGGGATTCCTCACACAGTTCGGAATCAGATATGTCCCTAGGAACCTGTCCATTTAGTTGCGGACTTTCCTTCTTGGAGTGGTCCGTCGTGGTACGCGGTGTTGGGGGAAGGCAAAGCGAAACGGTACCGTGGGTTAGGCTGGCCGCCAGACCTGGGCCAGTTTCAGCAGGTTGTGTGCGGTGAAGAGCAGCG
>SHYE01000067.1 GCA_009692935.1 Dehalococcoidia bacterium
TACGTATGGGCGACCTTGATGCAGGCGACTACGACCAGCGAGTTGCCCACTACCATGAGTACGTCCAATGGCTGTCAAACGAGCAACTTGCATCGATTGCACCGGAAGCGACTCCCGCTGGCTTGTACATGGACCTGCCGCTCGGGGTCCACGCCTCCGGGTTCGACACCTGGCGGTTCCCTGAGAGCTTCGCCCCAGGAGCATCGGCTGGCGCGCCGCCAGACGGCCTCTTCATCGGTGGTCAGGACTGGGGTTTCCCGCCGCTCCACCCGGAGCGCTTGCGGCAGGACGGCTACCGCTACTTCATCGACGTGGTACGCCACCACATGCGCCACGCCCGGGTGCTGCGCGTCGACCACGTCATGGGCCTCTACCGGCAGTATTGGATTCCGCAGGGCTTCGCGGCCACCGAAGGCGTGTACGTGCGCTATCCCGCTGATCAGCTGGCGGCGATCCTCTCCCTGGAGTCGCACCGCCACCATTGCGTGGTGGCCAGCGAGAACCTCGGCACGGTGCCAGCGGCGGTTGAGCACCTGCTGCAGCGGCACGGCTTCCGGCCCATGCATGTGGCACAGTTCGGCGCTACAGGCAACGCGGCCGAGCCATTCACCCAACCGACTACGGCGGCGCTGGCGGCGATCGGCACCCACGACACCCCCACCTTTGCGGGCTGGTGGTATGGCCTGGATATCCACGATAAGCTCGCCCTCGGCCTGATAGATGAGGACCATGCCCGTGAGGAGCATGGCAGACGCGAGGCAGTGCGTACCTCCATCGAAGCGTTCGTCGCCCACGATGAGCAAGACCGCTCGCCCGACGACCCGCCGCTGACTCGCTGGCTGGCCGGCACGCTGCGCCACCTGGCAGTGAGCAACGCCTGGGCTGTGCTGGTGAACCTGGAGGACCTGCTGTTGGAACTCCAGCCGCAGAACGTCCCCGGCACACACCGCGAGCGGCCCAACTGGCTCCGCAAGGCCTCGGCGACGCTCGAGGCGATGATGGCAGACCCGACGGTCGCCCGCATCCTGGCGCAGGTTGCGGCCTTGCGCCACCGCTAGCCACCCTTGGTCTACCGCGGCGCTTCAGGCAGGCACACATGGCTGCAAGGCGCTCCCCGGCCACGGTGGCTCGGCGGCGCTCTATTGCTTGCGGGCGCGCCGCAGTGGGTTGGCCGGAAACCTAGCGAGGAGCAGCGGCGGGCTCAACGTTCCGATGGTATCGGGCGGCCGGCTTACGCTCCCAATTGCATCCTCCACGGGCGTAGCCCAGAGTAGCGCTGGTTTACGGCCTGAGGCCACGGCGGTACAGTGTGTTCGATTGATGGCGTGGAGGATGCCCGATGCTCACCCGTGAAGAGAACACCTTGCTCACCCGGACCGACCGCGGCGCCCCCATGGGCGAGACCATGCGCCGCTACTGGATCCCCGCTCTGATGTCGGTGGAGGTGCCCGAGCCCGACGGCCCGCCGGTACGGGTGCGGCTGCTGGGCGAGGACCTGGTGGCCTTCCGCGACAGTAGCGGACGGGTGGGCTTGCTGGAGGAGGGGTGCCCCCACCGGATGGCAAGCCTTTGGCTGGGGCGGAACGAGGAAGACGGCCTGCGGTGCGTTTATCACGGCTGGAAGTTCGACGTGACCGGGCAATGCACCGAGCAGATGAACGAGCCCGAGTCCTTTGCCCACAAGATCCGGGTGACCGCGTACCCCGTGGTGGAACGCGGCGGACTGGTGTGGGCCTATATGGGCCCCGCCGATCGCCAGCCGCCCCCACCCGATTTCGAATGGACCCGGGTGCCGGAGTCACATCGCAACGTGACCAAGGTGGTGGAGCAGTGCAACTGGCTCCAGGGCCTGGAGGGCGGCATCGACACCTCTCACGCACCCATCTTGCACCGGCGCTTGACGCTGGACACCAAGGAGCCCGGAATCTCGGCCAACACGCCACTGGTGCAGGGCAGCGCCCCGCTCCTGGAGGTCGACGTCACCGATTATGGCTACCGCTATTTCGGGGTACGCAACCTCAAGGGCGACCGCCTGTATGCACGCGGTTATCAATTCGTCATGCCCTTTACCCAGCTCCGCCCGCAACGGTTCGACCTCGCCACCAACGAGGAGCGGTTGGTGATTCCCGGCCACATCTGGGTGCCGCGCGACGACTATAGCTGCGTGGTCTACAACTGGATCTACAGCTACGGCGACGACCCCCTGAACGCCGAAGACCGCCTGGAGACCAACCTGGGCAATGGCCCGCAGTACGTGGATGAGGAGAACGGCTACGTCAGCCGGGCTAACCGCTCGAACAACTGGAATATTGACCGCCGGATCCAGCAGCGCGAGACCTTCACCGGAATCCGCGGCATCAACGCTCAGGACCGCGCTGTCCAGGAAAGCATGGGCGCCATTGTGGATCGCAGCCGCGAGCACCTGGGTCCCGCCGACAAGGCGGTGATTGCCATGCGCCGGCTCCTGGTCCAAGCGGTGCGCGCCGTGCAGGAGGATGGTAACCCCCTGGGCGCCAGCGACGCCTACTACCAGGTGCGCGCTGAGGAGGTGCTGACCACCGCTGGCAGCGATTGGCGCAGCGAACTGTTGCCGCTGATGGACCTGCGCGCCGCGGCCTCGGTATAAAGCTGATCCGCCGCCCCTAACAGCGCCCGCGAACGCCGTATGGGCGCATAGCGGGGGGAACCTGTCACTGCCACGAACCTGGGCTCGCCGACGCCTGTCGCGAGCCCAGGTTCCGCTCACCCTGAGGCCCTCGAAGGGCGAGCGGAGAACCAGCGCCTGCTAAAGCCACGAGCTACCTCAACACGAAACTCTTACTCGCAGGCGTCGGAGTTGCACCACCTGCTGGTACGTGGTATCACTGCTGAACACGCAGTTCAGGAGGAGCGATGAATCGAGCACACTCACTGTTCGTCAGCGCAGCGGCGGTTGCCACGCTGGGCCTAACGGCCTGCAGCACGCCGCAAACCCCTGCCCCGGCACCGTCAGGCGGTGCAGACACCGGGCCGGTGCAGCCCAAGGTAAACCGGCTGGTGATCGCCATGGCGCAGCCCGCGCGCGAAGCCAACAACCCCAGCCGGGATCTCGCGCCGCCCGATATCGTTCAGTTGCGGCCTATGTACGAGCAGCTCGTCGCCGTCGGGACCAAAGACGGCAGGTTCGAGCCGCTGCTGGCCACCTCGTGGGCGCTGGAGCCGGACGGTAAGGCGTATCGGTTTAAGCTGCGCCAGGGTGTGAAGTTTCACGACAACTACGGCGAGATGACGTCGAAAGACGTGGCTTTCACCATGGCCGACCTTTCGGCGCAAGAGTCCATCCACTCCAACGCTGCAGACCATCGGAACCTCATCGAGAAGGTCGATGAAGTCAACGACTACGAGATCGTGTTCCGGTTCCGCCGGCCCGACGCCGCCTGGCTTGGCAATATCTCGATGCAGCTCAGTGGCATGGAGATTCACAGCAAGAAGCACTTCGAAGAGAAGGGCAACCCCACCCTGAGTGATAGGGCCGTACCGGGTACCGGTGCCTATCAATACAAGGAACGGCAGCAGGGTGCCTTCGTTCGTTTCGACCGGGTGGCCTACCAGCATTGGCGGGTGCAGCCCGACTTCCCCGAACTGGAAATCCGCTGGGTGGGCGAGGCGTCGACCCGGCTGGCCGCGCTGCTGGCCGGCGAGATCCAGATGGCGCCGATTCCGAACGACCTGCAACCATCGGCCCTCAACCAGGGTCTGAAGATAGCCACCGGCACTGTAAAGGGTGTGCGATTCTTCCTTCGCTTCCGCGGCGCATATCTGAACGACCCCAAGGACCTGTCTAAGGGCTACAAGTTCCCCGATAGCCCTTTCATGGATCTGAAGGTCCGACGCGCGCTCAACAAAGCCATCAACCGCGACGAACTCAACAAGACGCTTCTGGCTGGCAAGGGCGAGCTGATGGTGAACAACCACTTCCACCCCGTGTATCGCAAGGGCTGGAACACCGACTGGGAGAAGCGCTTCCCGGAGGAGTATGGGTACGACCAGTCGAAGGCCCGCGCGCTGCTGCAAGAAGCGGGCTACGGGCCCGGCAAGCCCCTGACCACCAACATCATCCTCACCAATCTGGGTGAACTGCCGAATACGCCAGATATTCTGGAGGCGGTGGCAGGCTACTGGCGCCAGGTGGGCGTGCAGGTGAACCTACTGACGATAGACCGGGCAGAGGACACTCGCCGCAACAATGCCCAGGAGTTCAATAACCATATCTCGCCCTGGGTAGCGCCATCCGATCAGTTCCTGGGCGCGTTCATCTTCAACAGCTACACCAACCGGCCGCCGGCGGGCGACGTGGTGTATGTACCTGAAGTAGACGAGGCATTCCAACGGGTGCGCGCTGAGTTAGACGACAAGAAGCAGGATGAGCTGTGGCGTCAATACGGCGAGGCGCAGTTCCGGGCCGTGCAGCACATGCCAATGTTCTACCTGCCTGTAGAGGTGGTGTACAACCCGAAGATCATCAGCGAGTACATCTTCCCTGGCTCAATCTCCGGGCTCTACACCCACTTGGAGACGGTGAAGGCGGCCAGATAACCAGACCTGACCTGAGAGGAAAAGGCGGAGGCGTGGGTGCCTCCGCCTTTCCAATCCAATACCTATGCCGCGTTACCCACTCACCGCCACGCCCAGCGCCTTACCCACCAGGAAGGTGACACCGGCGGCCAGCGCCCCCAGGGCCAACATGCGGAACGCGCCGAATGCGATGGGACGCCCGGTGAGCAGCGCCGTGCTGCCGCCGACGCTGGCCAGCGCAAAACCACTGAGCACCGCACTGGCGAACAACGCCGTGGGGTCCGTGGTGACAAGATATGGCGAGAGTGGAATGAGTGCGCCGATCGCGAAGGCAACAAAGGAGCTGCCGGCAGCGACCCACGGCGAACCCAGTTGGCTAGGGTCGAGGCCAAGCTCCTCGCGAGCCAGCGTGTCGAGCGCAGTCGCTTGGTTTGAGATCAGCTTGGTGGCCACGTTACGAGCTTCCTCTACCCCAAGGCCCTTGGCTCGATAAATCAGGGCCAACTCCTCCATTTCCTCCTGCGGGTTCTCCTCCAATTCGGCACGTTCCAAGTCCAGCTCGCGCTGCAGCAGTTCCGCTTGCGTGCGCACCGAGACATATTCGCCGGTGGCCATGGAGAACGCGCCCGCCAGCAAACCGGCGAGTCCCGCCAGCAGCAATACCTGGGGACCCGGGTCGGCGCCGGCCACGCCCATGATGAGGCTGAGGTTCGACACCAGGCCATCGTTTACCCCGAACACTGCTGCACGAATGCTGCCACCGCCTGCACCACGGTGGCGGCCCTCGCGCTCAGTCATGGTCAATGGCTCGCGCCCTCGATGGGTGGAGCGCATCTGCGCAAAGAGGCGCCCGTGCATGGCCTCTTGTTCAGCCATATCCTGGGCACCCTCTTCCTTTGCGTACGCGTTGGCGCCACCGGTCTCAAACCATTCGAGGATTGGCAGCACCGTCTTGGTGCCGAAACGACGTGCCAGCCAGCCCAGAACGGCCGACCGGCGGCTTGGTTGCCAGCCGGGAAGCTCTTCGCCCAGGCTCTCAAGCTTGACACGCCAGCGGTGGGCATGGGCGTCCTCCATATGTGCGAGTTCGCGCAAAATGGCCCCGCGCTCGGTTGCTGGCTCTACGTCGGCCAACCTGCGGTACAGTGCAGCAGCCTCCAACTCTGCCAGCAGGTACTGGCGAAAGCGCTCGGCGTCCTGTCGTGAATCGGGCGTCTTTGTCGCGGTCATAGGGAGCCTCCGGCGTGGTTCGCCCCTATCATGGCATGGCGGTGGTGAAGGCAGCATGAGGAAAACCCCCAAAGAAGGCCCGTGCGCTTGCACCGGCCTTCTTTGGGGGGGCCGCAGAAGCTAGGGCTTCTGCTCGGTCTGTGCCCGGTGCCTAGCGATCGCCTCGTGATTGGTGGAGTCGGCGCCCATGTAAATGCCACGGTCCCAGGTACGCTTCAAGGGATCGTGCACCTTGATGGTCATGCGGCCCACCTTCTCCACCTCGATGACGCAGGATTCGCCATCCTGCAAGGGTCCCAGACCTTCATGGTTGGTGCCACAAGCAAGCACGTCGCCGGAATTCAGCGTCATGATGGTGCTGGCGAACTCAATGAGCTCAGGCACCCGGTGCTCCATGTCGTCGGTGACATAGTCATGCCGAAGCTGCCCGTCGTTCCAGAACTGCACGTGCAACCGGTTGGGGTCCTCAATCTCGTCGGCGGTGGTAATGCAAGGGCCGATGGGGGCGAAGGTGTCGAATGACTTCCCCATCCAGCTGCCCTGCCGCCAGGTCGAGCGGCCCTGCCCGCGCGCCGAAACATCGATGATGCCGCTGTAACCGAACACCGCGCTACGCCAATTCTCCTGCGAGACTCGCTTCGAAGGCCCCTTGATCACAATGGCCAGTTCAGCCTCGTGCTGGAAGGTCCACGGGTCGGTGAACTCTGGAAGCTCCACCGTGTCGCCATCGCCGATGACGGCGTCAGGGTTCTTCAGGAACATGTTGAGCGGTCGAGGGTCACGCTGAGCGTGCTCCCAATAGTTGCCGATGCAGCAGATGATCTTGCCCGGCCTCGGTAGCGGGGCGCGCAAGCGCACGGACTCCAGCGGCACGGCTGCGCCTTGGGTGGCCTCTCGGTCGAGAGCCGCACGCAGGTCATCAAAGTGGTCGATGATACCCCGCATGGTCTCCATAGGGGTTCGGCCGGCGACCGCGGCGGTGGCTAGCGCGATACTGACCACCCCCCGATCGGTGAGCAGCCCAGGCGTGGGGGCAGCCTGTGGATTACTCTGGAATAGTACAAGTTTCATAGGTTCCTCCTTAAGGCAAACGCCCGCAGCGAGTTCGCTGCGGGCATTATAAGCGGCCATCCACTGCAAGGCTATACGCCCGGCCGGCCTCCTTCGCTCGTCAAGCCTCCGGAAGCCTGCCAAAGCTGCACGGCAGCGTTGATCTGATCTCGCAGCTTGATAGCTGCCCCTCTTGCGGCATCACCGTACGTCTTGGGGTCTGACGATGCGTACAGAATGTCGCGGGAAGAACTGATCAGCATGCCACCACCGTCTTTATCCAGCCCATACATGGTTGCGGCCACCACATCACCCCCCTGAGCCCCGACACCCGGGATGAGCAGCGGAAGCGTGGGATGCTCCTTACGCAATTCTTCCAGCTCTTCCGGATAGGTAGCCCCGATTACCAAGCCAACGTTGCCCGCGGAGTTCCACGCTTCGGATCGTTCTGCAACACGCCGGTAGACGGGCATGGTAGTTCCCCCGACCTCGACCGGCAGGTCCTGAATATCCCGAGCGCTTGGATTGGAACTGCGGCACAACACAAACACGCCTCGATCGCCATACTTCAGGAACGGTTCGACGGCATCGAAGCCCTGATACACGTTCACTGTTGTTGCGTCGAAGCCCCAAACCTCGAACATCGCTTTGGCATACGCCGTTGCGGTAGACCCGATGTCGCCGCGCTTGGCGTCGCCCAAAATGATGGCGTGGGGCGTCACCCGTCGAATGTGGGCAATTGTGCCCTCCAGAGCCTGCAGTCCGGGGATACCGAAAGCCTCATAGAACGCTAGCTGTGGCTTGAACGCGCACACCACGTCAGCAGTAGCGTCGATGATCGTCCGGTTGAACTCCAGGATGTCTGGAACAGCCATGCGTGCGGGGTCTGGATCGAGTCCGACACACACAAAGCTGTTATGTAACGAACTTGCGCTGTTGAGTCTTTCTTTGAAAGTGCTCATGGCACAGGATTATAACAGACTCGGTTCCATGACATGACAACGGTGTCGATCTGACGCCAACCCCGTCACCCGCCGCACTCACTCATCCCTCTGATAGCCCTATATCCCATGGTATTAATATACTGCTATTATATGGCCTATCCGGTTGACGACAGAGGTTAATCATGGCTGTTTATTCGAGAGTTTTTCAGCGGGAAAACTCGCGGGTTAGGCGCGAATATCGAAGCGCTTAGAACGCCGAATATCGCGCTACTAGTTTCTGGCACGGTTATGACTTCTTCCGGTAATATCGTCTACAATATCGGCATCGCCTGGTTGGCCTACCAACTTACCAATTCAGCACTCATTGTGGGCTCGCTGAACAGCATGCGAACGTTGTCCATTCTCCTGCTGGGGCCATTTATCAGCGTGCTGCTGGACCGCACTCACCGCCCCACGGTGTTGAAGTGCAACGCCGCCTTTGTAGCATTGCTCTCCGCGGGATTCCTCACCCTACTGCTTTCGGGCGGGTTAGAGACTTGGCATCTGTACGTCTACATGCTGCTGGTCGGCGTTGGCTTTGCCGTCGGCGCGTCAGCGCGACGCGCAGTGTACGCCGACTCGGTGGACAGCAGTCTGCTCTTGAACGCCCTCTCGCTAGACCTGCTCGGCTTCGAGGTAGTGAGAGTGGCCGCTCCGGCACTGGTGGGGCTGGTGGTGGCCCTTTGGGGTGTACCCGCTGCTTTCGCAGGGCAGCTAGCGCTGTACACAGCCGTGTTCTTCGCATTGCTTCCGGTGCGAGCAAAGTCGCATGACATCCGCAGCGTCAGCCAGCATTCGCCGCTGCACAACCTGCGTGAGGGCCTAACCTATGCCGCACACCAACCGATCGTGGCCGCCAGCCTGATACTCTCCTTGGTTGTCTTCCTGGTAGGACCGGATATCTTCTTCTTCGTCCTGCCGGTCTACGTAAGGGACACACTGCACCTGGGGGCAGAAGGCGTGGGTTTGCTGGGGAGCGCCTCGGCCGTGGGCGGCATCCTCGGCGGGCTTGTGGCCTCCAGCCTGGGTCACCGCTACGGGAAGGGCGCGCTGCTGGCTACCGCTTGCCCTGCTGTGCGCTGCGGGCATGGGGGCCGGGCTGGTAGCGTTCCGGGCGCTGAACGAGGCCTCTATCCAGCAAGTGCTCGACCCAGCGCTGCGCGGCCGGATCAGCACGCTCTCGTTCATGATGATGGGAGCGGGGACCTTCGCCGGGGTGGGAGCGGGTGCACTATCGCACGCTTATGGTGCGCCGCCGACCGTTGCGTTGGGTGGCGCCTTGCTGTTGGGCGGCGCCGGCTTTCTCCTGGTGCGAAAGCCGGCCGGTCTGCGAGTGGTGTAGGCGGCAACGCAGAAGAGGGGAGGCATTAACCTCCCCTCTTCCCCTCAAAAGGCTGACCGCTAACGCGCCGTCTTCAGCGTTTCGAAATGGCTCCAACCGCCATGCACAAACCCAGGGAACGTGAAGTCGCTTACCACCTTCGGGTTCACCACCACTTCCAGCGGCACGTACCACAGAGGGACATCCCAGTACTGATTAAATCCGAAGTCGCCTATCCACTTCAGCAGTTCGTTCTGCTTGCTGGTATCAAGCGATGCGTTAAGTTCGTCCACCTTCTGCTTCGATTCAGGCGTCCAATAACCACCGCCGGGAACATTCGCAGGAATACTGAAGATGTTGAGACCATCAACCAATGTTGCACTGGCTGATTGCATCCGGAATGTGTTCGTGAACCCATAGCCACGCATTCGGGCAGTCTCCGCCGCCCCATCCATAGTCACGATTTGTGGCTCGACGCCCACCGCACGCCAGTACTGGGCGATCGACTCAGCGATGTCCGGCCCCGCCGCGATGTAGGTCAGGGGCGCAGCCATCACCTCCATCTTCAACGGGTTGCCGGGGCCGTAGCCTGCCTCTTGCAAGAGTTGTCGGGCCCGCGCCTGATCAAAGCCGTACTTCTCCTTGAACCGCTGCTCCCAGGTGCTTTCCCAGGCCTGGCGGGTTTGGTGGAAGTGGTTGAGGTACATCGGTGTGCCCTTGGGCGCGAACGCTTTGCCCAACTCATCACGGTTGATAGCCCGGTTCAGTGCCTCCCGCACCTTGATATTCAGCAGCGGCGCATCGGGGTGCATCGGCCATTGCTTGGTCTGCGGGTCAACGTAGCAACACCGGAACTGACCCCAGACGCGTGGGCCTGAGGCTCGGTTCGCGACAATCTTCATGCCCGCCTTCTCGGCCTGCCCAACCAGGTCGCTCGGTAAGTCGGTCACGTGAATCTCGCCAGCCAGCAGCGAAGCCATGCGGGTGGACGGCTCCGTCATAAAGCGCAACTCAAGCTCGGGGAAGTCCGGCGTGGCGCTCCAATGCTTGTACTCAACCCGCTTGAACCGCACGAAGTTGCCAGTCTTGCGCTCTAACCACTGATAGGCTCCGGTCCCCACCGGCGCCGGATCCTCCACCGATTTCGGCTCGCCCTCGGCGTCTTGCTGCTTCTTGCTGCGAATGGCCATTTGATGCGTGGCAGGCGACATGAACAAATAGAAGTTCACATCTGGGTTAATGTTGAATACAACCTCATTGGCGCTGGGAGTATCGATACTCCTGACCACCCGCTTCCAGAAGCTGTTGGCCCACGTGAAGCTAGGTGCCGCCGCATTGTCGGCATTGTCCACGATCGTTTTGAAGGTGTGCTGCACATCGGCCGAGCTGACGGTGCCCCACTTCTCCGGCTGGTGGAAATTCACGCCCTCGCGCAATTTGAAGGTCACCTTCTTGGCATCAAGGTCAAGCTTCCACTCGGTGGCTAGGCCGGGTACATAGGCCCCCGTCGC
>SHYE01000068.1 GCA_009692935.1 Dehalococcoidia bacterium
TACTACGACGCCTTCCTTGAACACGTAGAGAACCTGCGCGCCAAGGGTCACAAGGTGGTGGCCTGCGGCGACTACAACACCGCGCACCACGCCATTGACCTCGCCCGGCCGAAGCCGAACCAAAAGACCTCGGGGTTCTTGCCGGTGGAGCGTGCTTGGTTGGACAAGCTCGAGGCCCACGGCTACTTGGACACCTTCCGGCTGTTCAACAAGCTCCCCGAGAACTACACCTACTGGGACATGAAGTCCTTTGCCCGCGACCGGAATATGGGGTGGCGCATCGACTACTTCTACGTGAGCCCCGACCTGGCGCCCAGCATACTGGCGGCCGGCATCTTGCCCGATGTGCTGGGGTCTGACCACTGCCCCACCACACTCACCCTGGCAGTGTAGCCGCTAGGGCCTGGGCAGGTCTCGCAGCGGCGGGTAGGTTTCTGGGGCGATGGTTGCGCCGTTGAGCACGAACGTGTTCACTTGCTCCACACCATTGCGCACGGTGTTGCCCACAATGCAGATGTTGTGGGCATTGCGCAGCACCGCCGCCACCAGCCCCGGCTCCGCGTCGGTCTCCACCTCGTACACCGTCTCGATGCGGGTGCAGCCGCCCCGCACGGTCTCTGCCAGCAGCGCGCCCTCCACCGCCTCGTGGGCCACTACCCGGGCGCGCAGGGCCTTCAACTCTACCTTCAGCATTTGAGCGAACCGCTCAATCTGCGAGAGCTCTCAGAACATCACCGGCGCAATGAAGTAGTCCATTGCGCCGGGGGCCGTGGCGCCCCCGCCGAAGCTCTCGCTCTCGTCCGAGAAGATCTCCCGGCCCTTGATGATAGCCCGCTTGCGCTGCTTTCCAAGCCATTCGGCCTCGCCGGCGGCCTGGAAGGTGCGCACCTGTGGCGACTGCGGGTTGGGGGCGCTGTCGGCGGCCATTGTGGGCTACGCCTCCACGCGCGGCTGGTAGGTGGCCAGGTGGCGCCGCAGCTTGGCCAACAAGCGTGCCAGGTCTGTCATCTCCTGCCGGTCCAGACCACTGACCGTCGCCTCCATCACTTGCACCATATGCGGCACCAGCACATCGCAGGTGGTGCGGCCGTGGCCGGTAAGTTGTGCGTACGTTACTCGGCGGTCGGCAGCGTTAGTCACCCGCTCCACATAGCCGTCGCGCTCCAGACCATCGATAAGTTGCGTAACGTTAGCAGGCGTCGAGCCGAGCTGGCGAGCGAGTTCGTTCTGCGGCAGCCGTTGGCCGTCGGCAAAGTACAGCACACGTAACAGCGAGTACCGAGGACCGGTGACCGGGTTGTCCAGCGACCCCAGCGACCGAGCCACCGCCTGCGACATCTCTACCCCGGCGCGGATAACCTGCAAGTGAGCAGCAAGCGCCGTTGAGTCTGCACTGGGAAACGCAGCGCTGTAGCGCGCGACCGCAAGCTGCTGCGGATCGCTAGACGACTCGGGGGCCTCACCGGCATCGACCGGTTGCTTCAGAGATGACATGGTTCGCAATTCCCGCACTAGGGTCTGCACTCCAGGAGCGCTTGCGGCACGCCCGGATGTGTGTCCCCATCATACCGCCTCGATCGTCCGCCGCATCCCCCTGTCAGGTCCGGTACCGATGGCGCAGCCAGACTCTCCGCAAAGCGGCACGTTCCGGAATCGGGTGCAGCACGTTCCTGTAGTTAACGCGCGGGTGGCGGAGGGGTGTCCCAAAGTTCTCCTCCCTCGAAGGGAGGAGTCAGAGGAGGGTAGAACCCCCTGCAAATCGCCGCGGACAACAAGGCCCGGTGCACATCCGGCGGCACTTGGGGTGGCGGGCGGACGCCAGGAACGGTATACTGCCTGAGCAAGCGTCGGGGCGTAGCGCAGCCTGGTAGCGCACCTGAATGGGGTTCAGGAGGTCGCTGGTTCGAATCCAGTCGCCCCGACCATACTAAACCTTCCCTGAAAGCGTTCGTTCCGGTCAAGCACGAAGAGCGGCGCATAGCCCTCCTCCGCTGGCCCGGATGCGGTCGCTCCTGCCGCGCTGACCGCGTGAGGGTTCGTCAGGCGCATCGCCAGCGCCACTGTAGCACGAGTGGCCCGTTCGCCGGGCGGAGGTCGTCAGGTTTGCCGCAGTGCTGGCACGAGGCCGCCTCGGCCCCGCGCAAGGACCCGAGTTATCCCATGACAGGCGCCTCCTGGGTGCGGATGCCTTCGCCAAGGGTCGCACACACCGTACGTGAAGGATGCATGGGGCTGCCAGCGCTGTGTAAACGCCGCCTGAACGAAGCTGCAAGACTCCCGTCATCCCCCTCCCCATCGCTATTGCCTGTTAGTGATGGTTCCCTCCGTCAGTTCTGCGCCGCCCGATAGCCGGCCGCCGCGGCCCCCGCTGGCGTCGAATAGCACTGCACCCGTGCGTTCCGCGTTTGGTTGTACGAGCCGCCACCAGGCACGTGGTAGATCATGTTGTCGGGGTTAGCCTTCACCGGATAACCCGAAGGGCAGTTGCCATTCTGGATCGGAATCGACCCAGCTGCTGCTGGCGGTGGAGCCGCTGGAGCGGCTGCGGCGGGAGGTGGAGCAGGCGCCTGTGTTGGTGCGGCAGGGGCAGGGGGTCTCGGGGCAGCGGTTGGCGGGGGCGGCTCAGGTGTCGCTGAGGGCGGGACGGGCGTAGCGGTCGGCGGCTCAGGCGTCAGGGTCGGTGGCACCGACGTGGCTGAGGGCGGTAATGCCGTTGCCGGCGCTGCAGCCGGCGTCGCTGTGACGATTGCGACGGTGCCGCCGGCCGCGGGGCTCGCTACCGGCGCAGCCTGGCTCGTGCACGCGGCGAGCAACACGAAGAACACTACCCAAACGATAGCCCGCATCTTGGTCTACCCCTTTTAGAAACGCTTACATCACTGGAAACGCCGCCAAGGGCGCTCTGTGCTGTAGAGGCTAAGGCAGCCATCCCTCGCGCGTCAAATATGCCAAGCCTAAGGACATGCCGCAGGCATTCTGCTTCGCAGGCCGTGCTCATTGTCTCGCCTCTGGGCTCGCGGGGGCGCACCAGAAGGCATTGGGCAGCCACTAGGGTAAGGGCATTCGGGAATCGCAGTGGCCGATGCGGGACGAGGTGGCATCACTAGCCCGCGATAGCGATGGTTGGAGGTGGGCTTGGCCAGGCGTCCGATGCCACGGGGTACCCAGCTAGACGTGCTTCGCCATCACATCAGCCGCAGCGTTCACCTCCCCGCACACCAGCAGCGCTTCGGCCTTCGCCCGGTCCACCAGGTACGCCACAGTCTGCTCCACTGCCTCGGTGACCTTCGGCTCCCAGTCCGCCACCGTCCGCGCCACCAGCCCGGCGTGCTTACGTGCGGACAAGGGCTCACCCACCGCCCGGTTGTACAGCTCTCCTATCTCCCCCAGCCGCAGCACCAGCTCGTCCAGGTTCGCCGCCGCCTGCGGGAACAGCACCCGCTCGCCGTCGAAGTAGCGCGCACCCAGCGCCCCCAGCGCACGCTGCAGCACCAGCGTCTCCCCCAGCGTGCTGTCCATCACCCGCACGAAGAGACCGGCGTGCTCCAGGAACTTCCCCAACTCCCGCTTGTGCGGCTTCGGCTGCAGCACCGCGGCCTTGTGATCCAGCAGACGCCCCAGGATGAACACTACCGCCAGTCGTGCACGCACATGACGCCGCTGGTGCCGAAGGCAGCCCCCTTGAAAGCGATGAGTTGGAAGCAGTGCCGGCGACCGGTACCAGTGGTTGGACGGATGCCGTCAATGCCACCGGCCAGCGTGATGTGGTAGCGCTGGGCTCGCTGGTCGTCTTCGGCTTGCTGGGGTCTGCTAACGCTTCAGCCAGAGGCCGCTAGCGACTCGGGCGAAGTTCGCCCCGGCTCCCGTTACGTCCAGGCGCTCACCTCGCTCAAGATACAAGCCCAGGTTCACGTCATAGGGTCCCTCCGCAACGTGGTCTGGAAGCAAGATTTCGTAGTCGTCGCGCACGAGCGTGTTGGGTTGCCAGCGGGTGGTGGGCACCATGCCGAAAACCGGCTCGCGATCACCCTGCGCTAGCAAGGTACCGTTCCCATCCACTAGGTGCACAAACACCTTGTAGGGCTGCTCAGTTGGGCCGAGGCTTAGCCATTCAACGCTCACCGTAAGCCTGCCTTGGTCCTCGACCCCGCCGGTGTCAACCGCTGCCTTGCCCAGACGTACCTTCCCTGCGAAGTCAGCGGTGAAGGGGTGCGTGCTGGCATCGTGCAGTTGCTCCACGGGTGGGCGGGTTAGGTAGCCCTCCACGGTAACGAAGGGGTACTGCCGTTCGAATATTTTTGGCAGCCGGCTGTCCAGCCAGGCGCGGAGGGAGCGCTGAGGATCGGTGAACCAGTCTTGCCACCGCACAAGCCAAATGCGCTGGTACCGCTTGCGCAACACCTCAAGCTGTTGGTCCGTCTCCCCAGAACGGGCGAGAGCTGCGGTTGGCAGGCCGATGGACTCCAGAGTGTGCCCAACATAGTATTCGAAAGGACCCTTTGCCCAGGGAGCGTTGTAGATGACTACATCGCCGGGGTGGTAGCTGCGGGCAAGGAACCCAGCAGCGCTCTTGAAGTCGGTGCGGCGATAGCGGGGATCGACATATGCGTTGGCCAACGCCCAGGCCATCGGCAGCAGCACCAACACACCCGCGGCGAGAGCTATGCCCCTGTTCCAGTCCCGCACCTGCCGCATTCCCATGGCTGCCAGCAGGTACGTTGCTGGCAGGGCTGGAAGCAGGTAGCGAGGGTGGAAACCGAGCCGGTCCACCGCGGCCAGCATGACTATCGTTACGGACACCAGCACGGACCCCGCCAGCAGCCAGCGCTGGCTCACGGTGGCGGTGGTCGCTCCGGCAAGCGCCATCGTGAGGAACGGCACGGCAGTGAACCACACCCAAGGATCAGGGAGGAAGGCGCCGGCCACCGGGGCACCCACAGCGCGGAACAGCATGGTGAGCATGTCAGCGCGGGGGGTCAGGTCACCCGCCGTGTCATAGACGCTGCTCAGTGGGTTGGCGTATGCGGCCCACGCGCCGAACAGCAGGGCACCAGCCAACACACACCAACGCCAAGCCCGCCACCGCCCTTGCTCGCGGGCCTGCCAGGTCACATAGGCAGCCATAGCGGCTAACGCCGGGATAGCGACGTACATCGTCAGGGCAGTGAACGCCGCCACAATGCCCCACAACACCCACCAGCGATCACGGCCGCCGCGCGCCAGGCGGAGCGCCAACCAAAGGCAGCAGGTCAGCCCCAACAGCATGAACGTGTAGCCCCGCGCCTCTTGGCCGAAGTACACCGCAAGGGGCGAGATCGTCACCAGCAGCGCGGCCACCACGGCCACGTAGGGCGCGCCCAGCAGCCGTCCCGTCTGGTAGAGCAGGACAACGCCCGCCACACCCGCAGCCGCAGAGGGGAAACGCAGTGCGAACTCGGACGTCCCCGCTACGCTCACCCACAGGCGCTCAAACAAGAAGTACACGGGTGGATGGTCGAGCCCGGCGTGCGACTGTAGGAACGCCGCCAGGTCTGGAGCCTGGGAGGCTTGCAGCGTGGCGATCTCGTCGGCGCTCAGGCCTTGCCTGCCAGAACGGTAGAGCCGCAGCATCCACGCCAGGATGAGCAGCAACGGCAGGGTCAGCAACCCACGCTGGCCGGTCGACTCGCGGCGCGTTGGGTCGAGCGTCTCACAACCTGAAGCCGGAGAGGCGCTCCGGGGGTGAAGCACAGTTGGTACCATCACAAGCCTAATACCTTATAGCCTCCCCGCAAGCATCGCTCAGCCCGCCAGGAAGCACCCGCCCCAGGGCGTGTGATCAGGCCCAGGCCATGGTACGCCTGTGAACGCAGGAAGATAGCGACTACGGGGAAACAGGACCACCTGGTTAGCCGAGCCAAACGGTCAGCCCGCCAGCGCTGTAACTTAGGCGGGGGCGCTGCCGCAGCCAGGGCCACCCAATGCCACCGCATGATACATCTGCTCCTTAGCGTCCGTCTCGACTTAGCGTACGCCTAGCCAGGGACTTGGGCCTTGAGCGCGGTGGCTTAGGCGTCGCCGAATCATGGCGGGTCAGACGTAGCGCCCCATCAGGTCGGCAGCCTGGTCGGTCTCGCCGAACAGGCACAGTGCCTCGGCCTTGGCCCGCGTGATGATGTACTCCACCAGGTCGGGCACCACCTTCACTACAGCCGTCTCCAGCTCCGCCACCGTCAAGACCCGCAGTTCGGGGTGCTTGCGCGCCAGCAGCTCGCCCACGGCATCGTTGTACAGCGTGCCGATTTGCTCCAGGCTCCCCACCAGCTCGTCGATGTCGGCGGCAGCCTTCGCGAACAGCACCGACTCACCGTCGAAGAACCGCTCGCCCACCGCCCCAGAACGCCACCCGTAGCGCCAGCACCTCGCCCAGGACCGACTGCAGCAGCCGCACCAACATACGGGAGCGTGCTCCAGATACGCGTCGTGCTGCTTGCCCTTGCCGGTGGCGTCAGTCCGGTGGTCCAGCAACCGGCGTCCAGCCGCCGCACCCCGCCGTATCGCCTGAGCTCCCGGCGGTGGACTCGTCGCGCTAGGTCGCCGAAGGCCGGCAGCGCTCCATGTCATCCTGTGGCGAATACCCCAACACCCGCTGTGCCTCGCTGATATCCCAGAACCGCCACGTGTTGTTGGACACCCCAGGGAAGATCCCGAACCGGACGCTGTCCGGCGCCTCGATACAGCACTCCACAAGATGCACCAGATCGCGGGCGGAGTGCGCCGTCGCATACGTACGGGGGCTGCTCGGTGCAATGGTCTCTTGCCCCTCGCGCAGCACCGTCCCGAAACGCAGGCAGAGCACCGACATGCGGTGTTCGTCCACATAGGAACGCGCCATAGCTTCACCAAACACCTTGACCACGCCGTACGCGCCGGAGGGACGGACCGGCCAGTGCGCGGTTATCTGCGGCACCTTAGCTGCGTCGAGCCCCGTGTAGTCTCCGGCGCAGATGGCTGAATAGGGATACTCGTGCTCGTACTGCTCCGTCGCTCGGCTCGAGCTGGCTAAGACGACACGCCGCACGCCGGCAATGCGCGCCGCCTCGAACACGCTCCGGAAAGCGGGGAGGTCGTTCTCGTAGGCCGACTCCCAGGTCCCAGGGAACGGCGTGATCCGCAGCATGCAGAGCACGGTGTCTTGGCCCTCAAACAGGTGCTGCACCGCCGTTCGATCCCGCACATCAGCAGTGTGCATATTCGGCGCCTCCACCGGACGCAGGTCGACGCCGGTGACCTCGTACTTGTCGCGCAGGCCTCGTAGCAGCGTCGGGCCCATCCGTGCCGCCGCACCAACCAACAACACCTTCCGGCCTGTTGCCATGACGCCCCCTTGCTTCCTTGTTTCACGGTATTGTAGTGCCAACAGCCCGCTGCCGCAGCACGATTCAGAGCGGGCAAGATCGGGCATCTGGAGGTCGCATATGGCAAGCGTGGTGTTCGGACTGGCGTCCACGCGGAGTCCTTTGGTGAGCATGTCGCCGTTGCTGTGGCCAGCCCTGGGCGAAAGAGACAGAGTAAGCCCAGACTTGCATAGCCGCGATGGGAACCCCGTTACCTACGAGGAACTGTTGCAGGCGGCCCCGGCACACATCCAGCAGGAGCTGCTACCGGCGGTACTGCAAAGCAAGTACGACCGCGCGCAAATCGCCTTGGCCACCCTCGCCCAACAGTTGGCCCAGGCTGACCTCGACGCGATGGTGGTGATTGGCAATGACCGCGACGGCGTGAACATCCTGGCGAGCAACCGACCGGCCATCCTGGTCTATCGTGGCCAGACCGTGCGGATCGCCCCGCGCGAGGTCAACCCCGACGCTGATGAGGTGACCAAAGCGCCGCTATGGGCCTGGGGGCGTGAAGCGGCCGTCCATCCGGTCGCCGTCGACTTGGCGCTTCACCTGGAGGAGCATCTCATCACGCTTGGCTTCGACGTCGCAGACTCGGTCTCGATGCAGGCAATGGCCCACCCCTTCGGGTTCGTCTACACCCGGCTCATGCCCGCCAAGGTGGTACCGATTGTGCCGATCGTCCTCAACGCACAACTACCGCCGAACATCCCCACTCCCCAGCGTTGCTTCGCGTTGGGCCAAGCCATCCGAACGGCAGTCGAAGCGTGGGGAGTCTCGGCGCGCGTCGGGATTGTCACCAACGGCGGGCTCAGCATCGGCGTGCTGGAAGAGGCTCTGGACCGCCAGGTGCTCTCCGCAATGGCCACAGGTGACGCCGCAGCGCTAGCTGCGTTGCCTCGGGGATGGCTTCGAGGGTCCTCGGGAGAGGTTGTGAACTGGGTGACAGCCGCGGGTGCGCTCGAACACCTGCCGATGCATCAACTCGACTACATCCCCGCTTACCGCTCTCCTGCCGGCACCGGGAGCGGCCTCGCCTTTGCGTATTGGCGCGACTCCACCACCTAAGTAGCGGCCAGGTCACCCTTTGGTTTGCTTCTCTTACTGGTACACTGCCGCATCACTCACCGAATCCTTAGGGCATTCGCCACTCCCTTCATGCCCCCTTAACCGCGGCCAGCCTAACCTGCTGACATAGCTAGCGGGGGTGGGCGAGGGGGAACTCCTCAACTTCTAACAAGTACCATGGGTGGGTGGAGCGAACCCTCGCGCGCATCCGAAGGCCGCGAGCCGAGCCTCACCACACAACGTGCATCGCACCGCTAGAGGGTTGCTGCCGGGATCATCCCCTCGGGTGCGCTCCCCGCGCAGATCGGGCAAAGGCGCTTTGGCCCCCGCTTCCGGAGGTGCGTTTCCAGCGCCCGGCCACCCGGCCAAGTCCGGGCTAGGGCAAAGGAACCGCCGCGTGCCACCAGCGCCTTGGTGGCACGCCCGCCCCTGCCGGACCCATGCGCTGCCAGCCGGGCTTCGAGTCCGCCACTCCAGCCCAGGTAATGGCGGGCGGCGCCGATCGGCTCGCTGAAATGCAGCAGGTACACCGTGCCCTCAGCCTGTCGGTCAAGCGTGTCGCCGGCGCCAGCGGCTGCCCCCGCCCCGCCGGTGTCTTGGCGCGGCTCAGCGTCCGATGCCGTCAATCCGGCGCTCCCCCTATCGTCGTCAGGGTCCCGGAACCCGCTCGCATCAACATCTGGTTCCCGTCCGTTGCACAGGGTGGTCTCTGTCAGAAGGGATCGTTGCGACCCTCGTTCATGCTAGACCGCCGACGCCCCAGTGTCGAACGCCACGAAGGCGTCGCGCGGCCGGACTACCTCGGCCGGCGGCGGTATTCGTCGCTGGCCAAAATCGCCTGTCGAATCCCGTCGAGGGTGAGCCCGCTGATGGCCCAGTGCCGCAGCGCCGCCGTGTCGAGGCCCAGCGGATCGCGCCCCAGCAGCTCAATATAGAGGTCGCGGATGCCACGGATACGCCGTCCTTCATCGCTGGCGCCGAGATGGGGCTCGATGCCGGTTTGGCCCAACCCCGTGCCGGCCCAGTACCGCAAGCCCTGGCAATCGCCCAGCACCGGATCGCGGGCGAGAATGCCCAGATACGCGTTGCGGGCGGGCTGCAACGCGGCGTACTCGGCGCTGGCCCGGAGCTCCGCCTCCAGCCCTGCCTGGCTGACGCTGGCGCCGGCCCAATACGCCAAGGCGCCCCGTTCGGGATCGCGACAGAGCGTGCCGCGGTAGGCGGCGATCACCATCGCTGCTCGGGTTGGGTCGTCGGAGACCCGGCTCCCGGTCCAGGCGCCGTCGCCGCTTTCGGCAGGCCCGAACCCCCAGGTGCCGCTGAAGCTTCGGCAGTCTCCGCTGATGGTGAAGCGGAACCTGCCCGCATGGCCGGGCTCGGCGTAACTCGGCGGCGCACTCCATCGCCCGGACAGCACATCCTCCACGGCCGACGCCTCGATCCGCCGGCCATCCGGCCCGTAGCTGCCGCGCACCACCCGCTGCCCCGGCAGGCCGGCGCCGTACCCTCGGTTGTCACGAATCACACTATTCGTGATCCCAGCGGTACGGCCGATCCCGTTGCCGCCGTTGTTTGCAATCACGCTGTTCGTCGCTTCACCGGAGCGCACTCCATCGCCACCGTTGTTGGTGATTGTGGAGTTGAAGACGTGCCCGCTGACGACGCCATCGCCCTCATTGCGCTCAATAACATGGTTGGACAGCGCGCGCAGACGCCCCTCGCTTATTGAGTCGGACGGTGTTCCCGGAGGTTTCGGGATCCTGAATGGTGTTGGTCCGGGTCTCGAACCCAAGGTCGTTGTGCTGGAAGAGGCTGTCCCTGATATACGCCTCGGTGGCTGGACCAAAAAGCGTCTGCCGGATGAGCTTGATCCCAATCTCGGCGTACTCCACCATAACGTGCTGGAACTCGGCGGTACCCCGCGCCCGGGCATACACGCCCTTCCACTGCTGCCCCTCGCGGTGGCGGGTAAACACAATCGGCTGGGCGGCGGTGCCGATGGCCCGGATGCTGCCGATCACCTCAAGCTGATACGGCCCATCGGCCCGCACCTCCACCCCAGGTTCGATGGTCAGCGTCACGTCCCGTTCGACGATGGTATCGCCTGTCAGCACGTAGGGGCTGCCGGCCACCGTCCACCGCACGTCGGCAGCGATGATGCCAGAAACTGTGACGGCCACCTTCGCCCAGGC
>SHYE01000069.1 GCA_009692935.1 Dehalococcoidia bacterium
GGCGTGAGCGCTTGGAGGCCGGTCGCCGATGAGAAACCTCTGGATAGGGGCGCTGGTGTTCGCCCTGATGGGCGTCGGCATCACCAGCTATATGACGGTCACGCACCTGTCCGGCGCCAGCGTCGCTTGCATCGGCGGTGGCGGCTGCGACGAGGTGCCGGCCAGCCGCTTCGCTTATCTGGCCGGCATCCCGCTGCCCTACCTCGGCCTTGGCTTCTACCTGACGGTCACAGCGCTCCTGCTCGCGGGCTGGAGGCACAAGCTCTCGCTCGATGTGGTGCTGCCGGCGCTGCTGCTGCTCACCCTCAGCGGGGCGCTGTTCTCCGGGTACCTCACCGGGCTGCAGGCGGCGGTGATCGGTGCGTTCTGCACCTGGTGTCTGGCATCAGCCGTTACCGAGACCACGCTGCTGGCGCTGAGCATCACCCTGCTGTGGGTCCACTCGCGCTCGGTTAAGGCAGGCGCCGCCCGGTGACCTGGTGGCTGCTGGCCGCCCCGGTACTGGGGCTCTGCGTCGCGCCCCTGCTCGACCGGCTGATCCGCTGGCTGCAGGGCACGGTGGCGCCCGCTGAGGAGGCCGAAGGCGACGACCCCATCCCGTACACCGCTCGGGGGAGAGAACGGCGACGCCTGCTGCTGCTGGTACTGCTGCCAGCGCTGTTCCTACTGGTGGCCTGGCGCTTCGGCGAGAGCATCCGCACCCCCGTCATGCTGCTGTACACTGCCTGGTTCGTCGTCATTGCTGCGGTCGACCTCGAGCATCGGCTAATCCCCAACCTCTCGGTGTTGCCCGCCATCCCCATCGCGGCGCTAACCTCCTTCGCGTGGGACATAAGTCTGGCCGGCATGGCGCTCGGGGCGGCCTGCGAGTTCGGGCTGTTCTTGGCGAGCTACCTGGTCTTGCCCCGCATCCTGGGCAAGCAGGCCGTCGCTGAAGGTGACTTGAAGCTCGCGATACCGCTGGGCATGATCCAGGGCTTCCCACGGGTGTTCGTAGGCCTGTTCGCCATGTCGGTGCTTTCGGCACTGGTGTCGGTGGTGCTGCTGGTGAGCCGCCGGCGGGGCATGCGTGACTACATCCCCTTCGCACCCTTTATGGTCGGCGGGGCTGCGGTGGCACTGTTCTTGAGTTCGCAGTAAGATGGATGCGGATCATCGTGAAGGATTTCACAAATGAACCGTTACCATCCGGTGCTGCTCTACGACGGTCTCTGCCCGGTGTGCAACAGGCTCAACCTGTTCGTGCTCGGTCGGGATCACCTCGCTCGCTTCCGCTTCGCGCCGCTCCAGAGCGCATTCGCGCACCAGGTGCTGGCCCGCCACCAATCGCTGTCACCCGACGTCGAGACCGTGTATGTGGTGGCGGAACCCGGCGCCAACGACGAACGCCTGCTCGCCCGCGCCGACGCCATTCTGTACGTTCTGCGGGCGCTTGGCGGTGGATGGCGATTGTTGGCGGCCGTGGCCGCTCTCTTGCCACGGCGTGCGCGCAACGCCGCCTACGACCTCATGGCGCGCAACCGCTACCGCTTCGGCCGGCACGACGCCTGCGCGCTGCCGCGTCTCGAATGGCGCGACCGCTTCATCGCGGTGGCGTGATGCTGCCGCCAGAGGTCACCTCCCGATTGCGCTTAGCGTGTACGGTCACCAGGGTGGGACTGGGCTTGACGTGGTTCCTGGAAGGACTGCTCCCCAAGCTGCTGCACCCTTCGCCCGAGCAAGTGGAATTGCTGGCGCGCGGCCTACCTGCCGGCCTGCCCTTCGAGGCTATGCTCACAGTGCTCGGGGCACTGCAATGCCTGTTCGGGCTCTGGCTGCTCACGGGGCATGCCCAGCGCTTGACTGCGGGCCTCTCCACACTGGGCGTGGTGGCGGCGACCATTATCCTCACGATGGTAAGTCCCGACGCCTGGACGCACTACTTAGGCGGTGTGGTCAAGAATCTCATCTTCGCAGCCGCCGGTGCGGGCGTTTGGCTACTAGATCCCTTGGTAAGCCTTTCGAAACAAGAGCGGGTTACCTAACGTGTTAGTGAAGGTAATCTTGACAGTGAACCGCCGCAGATGCTACGCTAACTAAATATTAGCACTCGTGGTCAAGGAGTGCTAAACGCAAAGAAGCCATGACAGCGAAACGCCCTGACGGCCTTAGCCCACGCCGCGGTCATATTCTCCGCATCATCGTCGGTGACTACGTCGAGAACGCAGCCCCCGTCGGCTCCGAACACGTAGCCCGCAACCACTCGCTGGGGGTGAGCCCCGCCACCATCCGCAACGATATGGCGGCGCTGGAAGAAGACGGCTACATCGCTCAGCCTCACACCTCCGCCGGACGCATCCCGTCCGACAAGGGCTACCGCTACTTCGTCGAAATGCTGATGGAACAGGTGGAGTTCCCGGCCGAGGTCCAGAAGCAGGTGCGCACCGGCCTGCACTCCGAGGGCGACTTGGAGGACTGGACGAGGGTCGGCTCGGCGATGCTGGCCCAATTGACCCAGACCATGAGTTTGATCACCACTGCGCGGGCCGCCAACGCCAAGGTGAAGCATCTGGAACTCGTTTTGGTGCAAGACACCGTGACGCTGATGATCCTGGTGCTGCAAGAGGGTCGCGTGAGGCAACAGCTGCTGCATCTAGACACCACCATGACTCAGGACGAGCTGTCGGCGCTCAGCCGGCGTGTTTCGCTCAACGCCGGCGGCATGCAGGCCCCTCAGATTCAGGCGCTGGCCGATGGCGCCACCGGGGTGGAGGGGCAGGTGTTGCGCGCCGCCGCCAAGGTGATGGACGCCGAAGACGCGCCCCGGCCTGACGACGTGCACTTCGGCGGCTTCAAGTCGCTGGTGCAAGAGCCCGAGTTCGGCTCGAATCAGCGGTTGCGCACGCTCATGGAGGTCGTCGATGACCGGGAATTCCTGCTCGGACTGCTGGGCCGGCTGTCGTCGCCCACCGACACCAAGGCCGTAATCGGGCAGGAGAACCCCGAGGAATCGCTACACGACTTCAGCATCGTGGTCGCGTCCTACGGTAAGCCGGGCGAACTCTCCGGCACCATCGCCGTCATGGGGCCCACCCGTATGCGCTACGGCAATGCCTTTGCGGCAGTCCGCTATGTCTCCCAGTCGATGACCGAGCTGATGAACCAGCGCTTCGGGTAGCCGCAGCGTTCACTCGCCGCCCACCCGTTACCCCAACTCACTTCACACCACCGGAGGCTCCCCATGGAGGAGACGCAACCCCAGGATCCGTCCGCCGCTTCACAACCCACTCCCTCGCCGGACGACTCGCAGGCCACCCTCGAAACCGCTCTGGAAGAGGAGCGCAAGAAAGCTGAAAGCTACCTGGCAAGCTGGCAGCGCACCGCCGCAGACTTTGCCAACTTCAAGCGCCGCACGGAAGAGGACCGCACCAACACCGCCAAGCTCGCAGGATCCATGGTGATTCTGAAGCTGTTGCCGCCGGTCGACGATCTAGAGCGCGCGCTGGCGACGTTGCCCAAGGAGTTGGCCGGCTTCACGTGGGTCGAGGGCATCGCGCTGATCTACCGCAAGATGCTCGCCGCGCTCGAGAGTGAGGGTGTCGCGCCCATCCAGGCTATTGGCGAGAAGTTCGACCCCATGCAGCACGAAGCGGTGATGCAGGGACCCGGGCCCGAGAATACGGTGGTCGCCGAATTCCAGCGCGGCTACGCCTTGCATGGCATGGTCATTCGCCCCGCCATGGTGAAGGTGGGCAACGGCGAACCGGCCTCCGCCGAGACGCCGGTGGGCGGCTAACCAGTGCCGATTTACACCGTGAGCCTGCACCGGCGCTGGTTCGGCGAGGACCTGGAGACCAAGCTCGCCGACTTCGATCACGAGCCGGTCGCTAGCGAATTGCTGGTCCTGGCGCAGGAGAATCAGCTTGGCGGCGGCGCCACACTGCACGTGAAAGCGCCGAAGGGTGGCGGTCAGAACGCCCAGTTCCGGGTACGTGACCTGAAGGCCGCCGCCGAGTAGCACCCCGCACCGGGCCCGTCGTAGGGGCGGCATTCATGACACCTTAGCCCCAGTTGTTGTTGACCGCGGCGTGTCGGGAAACCCCGCGCGTCCAACCAGCGGCAACGATGCATGGCCGATGCGGGTGAACATCCCAAGGGCGCGGCTAAGGCGCAATGAATTGCCCCCTACGAGGAGGCGAGACCGTTTACCCGAAGTCGCCCCGGGCATACAGAATCGCGAAGGCCAGCGCAGGTCCCGCAGTCTCGGCCCGCAGAATACGCGGCCCCACGCTGATGACCTGCGCCCCGGCCGCCGTCGCCGCTGCCGCCTCCTCCCGCTCGAAACCGCCCTCGGGCCCAACGAACACGCTGACCTCCTTGGGCCGGCGGCGAGCCAGCGCGGCACGCAGTGGGGTGACCCCGCGTTCATAGGCGAACAGCCGCAGTCCGCCCGCTGCCCGGAGAGCGTCCGCCAGCAGCATGGGATCGCTCAGCGTTGGCACCCTCCCACGTTCCGACTGCTCGGCAGCCTCGGTCAGAATGCGTTGCCAGCGTTGGCGCCGCACCGGCCCCTCGGCCTGGACGATGCAACGCCGGGCGATCACCGGCACAAAACGGGTGATGCCGGCCTCGGTGCCCTTCTGCAAGACATAATCCCAGCGATCGCCTTTGAGCAGCGCCTGGTACAGCGTGATGCCCACCCGTGGCTCTCCCGGCGCTGGCTCGGTGCCGGCAATGGCGCCGGTGGTCAGCCCCTGGGTGACGGTCTCGAGGGTGACGGTGTGCTGCAGGCCGGCACCGTCCAGCGCCATCACCTGATCGCCGGGCCGCAGCCGCAGCACGCGGGTCATCTGGTGGGCCTGCTCGTCGGTGAAGGTGACCTTCGACCCAGCAAAGGCTGCCGGCGGCAGAAAGAAGCGCTGCACGGCTACTTGGTAATCGTGAGGGCGCGCCACTCACCCAGATTTCGCACGCTGAGCGCCGAAGCGCCCGCCGCCCGATACGCCTGAGTCACGCCCCGGAGCCCGGCGGAGCCCACGCCGCTGGCCACAATGCAGCAGCCGGGTTTCACCGTGGCCAGAATGCCCGCGGCGAGCTGCACATGAAGCGCCGAGTTCAGGTTGGCCAGCACCAGGTCCGCGGCGCCGAACGCTGCTACGCTCGCGTGGTCGAGTCCGCCGAGCTCGATGGCGACGCTGGCCGCCACGCCGTTATCGCGCACGTTGACCCGGGCCGCCTGCACTGCCAGTTCGTCGATATCGACGCCAAGCACGGCAGCAGCTCCCAGCTTGGCCGCGGCGATCGCCAGGATGGCCGAGCCGGTACCGAGGTCGAACACCCGCATGCCAGGGCGCAGGTGACGCACCACGCCGCGCAGGCACGCCCGCGTGGTGGGGTGGTCGCCGGTGCCAAATGCCATGCCGGGGTCCAGCACCACTTCGATGTCGCCGGGCCGGAGCTTGTGCTGACGCCAGGCGGGGCGGACGACCACGTTGCCCACTCGCAAGGCCCGAAAGTGCGCCTTCCAAGTCTCGCTCCAGTCTTCGTCCTGAAGGTCGCCCTCGGCGAAGGGAGCGTTAGGCCAGTGATCCCGCAGCAGTGCCCGAATCTCGGCTCGGCGTGCGTCAAGGGCCTCGTCGACCGGCAAGTAGCCGATGACTTGGGTGGGCGATCCCGCGGGCAGCAGGTACTCTTCGGTGCCTTCAATCGGAGCAACCGCCGGGTGCGAGGCGACGCCGCCGTAGACCAGCGGCGTCAGTGCTTCAGCGATCTGCTCGGCCTGGGTGGCAGGCGCAAGTATAGCGATCTGCCACCAGTCGGGGGCGGCCTCTGACGCAGCGCTCATGGGGTGGGGCGACTAACCGCCGCCAAGCTTACCCTTGATCTTGCCGAACAGGCCCTTGTCGTCATCCGGCGGAAGCGATCCACCATCGAAGGTGATCGCGAGCTGGGAGAACAAGCGCTTCTGCTCGTCCGAGAGCTTCTCGGGTACCGTAACGTTGATGCTAACCCGCAGGTCGCCACGGCCGCCGCCCCGAAGGTGAGGGACACCCTTGCCCTTCACGCGGAACTCCTTGCCGGTCTGCGTACCCGCCGGAACATCAAGCGCCTCTTCGCCGTCCAGTGTCTTCACCGTAACCCGGGCGCCAAGCGCTGCCTGAGCGATGTTGACGTCGAACTCGCGGAACAGGTCGTTGCCCTCGCGCTCGAATACCGGGTGAGCCGCTACCTGCAGCAACACGTAAAGGCTCCCCGTCGGGCCCCCGCGGGTGCCGCCCTCGCCTTCACCGGTCAGGCGGATCTGGGTGCCATCTTCCACGCCACCGGGAATCTTCACTTCCAGCGTACGGGTTTGCCGCTCGCGTCCCACACCGCGGCATTGCGTGCAGGGCGAATCGATCCGCTGGCCGTCGCCCTGGCAGGTGGGGCAGGTCGCCACATTCACAAACTGGCCAAACACGCTCTGCTGCACCCGCCGCACCTCGCCGGCGCCATTGCAACTGGTGCACTTGCCCACCTCGGTGCCGGGTTCGGTGCGGGCGCCCTTGCACCGGCTGCACCGTTCCAGGCGTTGCACCTGGATGGGCCGGGTGACGCCGAACACGGCTTCCTCAAAGCTGAGGTCCACCTGCACCCGCAGGTCGCGGCCCTGCTGCGGACCCTGCCGGGTGCGGACGCCGCTGCCGCCGAAAAAGGCGTCGAAAATATCGCCGAAACCCTCGAACCCCTGGAAGCCTTCGAAGCCTTGGGCGTTCCCGTTCGCACCGTCGGGGCCAAAGCGGTCGTAGTTCGCCCGCTTTTCGGGGTCCGAAATCACCTCGTAGGCTTGGTTGACTTCTTTGAAGCGCGCCTCAGCCCCCGGATCCTTGTTGCGATCGGGGTGGTACTGAAACGCCAGCTTCCGGAACGCCTTCTTGACGTCCTCATCAGTTGCGTTCTTCTCGATGCCGAGAACTTCGTAATAGTCGCGTTTAGTGGTGGCCATAGTGTCACAAAAAAGGGCGGCCGCTTAACGGCCATCCTCTTAGTATACCTACTGCTATCTGGTTGGCGACCACCCAAGGCGCCCGCAGTGACGGGACGTTTGGCTATCAGCGCGACGTTACCGCGGCTAGCTAATGGTGATAGCCATTTTCATGCCGGCCTCGTAATGCGCAGGCACGTGGCAAGCCACCTCAAAGTCACCCTTTTGGTTGAAGGTGAACTCCTTGGTGACCGATTTACCCGGTTGCAGTTCCTTGGCCTCCACCGCTGCGAGCGCGCCGCCGTGATCCTTGTTGCCTCGCTTCACGACACTGAACTCGTGCTCCACCGTGCCTGCATTGGTCAGTACGAACTTGTACGCCTGCCCGGCCTTGAGTTGCGCCGGCATCCCCTCGTACTTGAACTCGCTCAGCTTCACTTTCACCTCAGTGGCGCCGCCGCCGGCAGCGCTACCGCCGGAACACGCAACGGCAAACGCGCCCGAGAACGCCAGAAGTGAAGTGAGAATGATTGGGTTTCGCCGCATGGCAATGCCCTCCTTTCTAGATTCGGCCTCAGGCTTGTGGGCAACACCGGCCGACGGACCTTGGCCTGGTACTAGTGTAGTCATTCGTGAACTGTTTCACAATCAGCAGCGGAGCGTTGGCTCTTCCCGCCCGCCCACCCCCGAGGTCTCGAAGTGGGGGACACCCCACACCCCTGCCTGAGGGGACTCGCCGTCCCCTCAGAACTCCCCTGCCGAGACGAGAGGCATCAGTTAGTGTGTGGTGGTGCTGCATGGCTTTGGCCCGCAGGTTCTAACGGCCAACTCACCGACTCTGAACTCTTACGAGCGTTGGGGCATGGGGCGGTCACCCCGGAGCCGGACCGCCGCGGGCAGGTTGCGCCGTACGTCGGGCATCGTGGCCCCGCGGCAGCAGCGAGCCCTTCTGCCAGGGCGTGCCCACCATCGGCAACAGCCAGCGGTCGAGCCCGATCCAGCCGTCGCCGCACGCGGAAAGGGCCCGCCGTTCGGCGGGCCCTTCAGAACAACCGGTTCGGCAGCTACTTCGCATCCAGGTGGAAGTAGTTCACCACGTTGTCGCGCACCATCATCTTCACGTCAGTCTCGGGAACGCCCGCGAAGTTCTTGGCGACCACCGCCGGGTGTGAGTTCGGGTATTCCGACTCCTGATGCGGGAAGTCGGTGGCCCAAATCAGCTTGTCGACGCCCACCATGTCGCGCAGCAGCACCCCGGCGCGGTCTTGCTGGAAACCCCACAGGCAGTGCTGCCTGACGTAGTCGGTGGGCAGCTTGGGGTACGGCTTCCAGCCCAACGTCTCCTCGGCCCAGTACCGGTGCCGTTCGTACCGCACGTCAGACATCTCCAACGCCCACGCCAGCCAGCCGATCTGGGTCTCGGCGAAGAAAATCCGCAAGTCAGGATGCTTCTCGAACACGCCCGAAAGCGCCATTTGCACGGCGTTGAAGTAGCCGGCACGGCCAAAGCGGGCCACCTGGAAGTGCAGGTCGACGTTCGGGCCGAACCGGCCGTTGTTCTTCAGCGGCTTGGGGTACAGCATGTTCGGGCCGCGGCCACGCTCGCCGCTACGGTCGAATTCCACATGCACCGTGATTGGCATCTTCATGCGAATGGTTTCCAGCCAGAAGGCGTCGTCCTCGTCGGTCGGGTAGCCCTTGCCGCTGGGGTAGGTGCCCAGGGCGATGCCCTTCAGGCCCATTCGGGCGATGTGCTCTAACTCAGCGAGCGCATCCTTTAGGCCGGTCATGGGGATGACGCCCAGGCCGATCAGGCGGTCGGGGTCCACCGGACAGTAGTCCTCTCCCACGTAGTCGTTGTAGGCGCGCACACAGGCCTTGTAGGCGTCGTCGTCCTTGATGTTGCGCCAGAAGTAGGGGCCAGATGCCTGCCCGGGGAACAAGACTTCCGCGTCGATGCCGTCGATGTCCTGCTCGCGCAGCCGCTGGTGCCCGTCACCGGTGCCGGGGGTCGATGCGTAGTTCTGGCCCCAGGGCTTCCAGACCTCGCGGCCCTTACCGCCGTACAGGTCGAAGGGCACACCACGCAGGCCCTGACCCTCCACCAACCAGGCGTCGGTGCCATCAGGCAGGTGAATCACCCGGGGGGCCTGGTCGCGGTACATCGCTGGAACACGGTCGATCCACCACTTAGAGTCGATCTCTAGGTGGGAGTCGCCGGAAATAAACTTGTAGTCTCTTGCCATCGGTCACTCCTGAAAACTGAACCTGACTCGCTACCTATCCAACCACACTGAATCGAACGGGTAGGGGTCTTGGCATCGGGCGAGACCTCCCACTTTTCCGCCAGTTCCGGGGTCAGCACCACATCGCCGTAGCCAATATCTTTGGCGGCTTTGTCGCCCAACAGCCGGTTGGTCACCGAGGGCGAATAGCGGTTGGCGATGTTCTTGCCGACAATAGTGATGTCCCAGTTGTCGATGTCTGAAGTGATGCGCACCTTCAAACTGCCGCCTGCCTTCGGTTGACCGCTGGCACCATCAGCACCCGTATCAAACTCAAACGCCTCTACCCAATTCATTAGTGGCCGACCACTAGGGTGATAGCAGCATACACACGGGCCGCACTCCAATGATAGCGCGTTCACCGAACGTTTAGTCGGGCGGGTTCGGTAGGCGGGGACCAGGGGGGCAAGCAGTGCCCATTGCAGCACACGCGTTCGGAACAGTAGAATGCGGGTGCAGACAGTTCTCAATACCACCTCCGGTGACATGATGGCGTTCTTTCGTAGCCTGCGACTTACCAACTTCCTGTCCTTTGAGGACTCCGGGGAACTCGATCTTCGTCCACTCAACCTACTCATCGGGGCGAATGGGTCGGGCAAGTCCAACCTCCTCGAGAGCATCGCTCTTCTCAAGGCAACGGCTGTCGGGGGTGATCTCCCGCAACTGATCAACGACGGTGGCGGCGCCACTGAGTGGCGATGGAAGGGCGCTGGTAAGGGTGCCAATATCGGGGTGGACGCGTGCGTCAACTATGTGCCGGTGAAGTCGCCCCCCGGCCGAACCCCACTCGCTCTACGCCACCTACTTACGCTCAGCGTGAGTCGAAGCGGGTTTTCAGTGGCAGATGAAGCCATTGAAAACAAGGAGTCGCAGCCTCCCCATGACCGGCCGTACTTCTATTTCCGATATGAAAACGGCTGGCCCACCTTGAATGTCAATCCGCAGACCGAACAACAGAATGGGCCCCCAGTACCTGGGTCATCCAGGCGACTCCAAAAAGAGGATCTCGACCCTACAAAATCCGTCCTATCGCAGCGGAACGATCCCGACATTTATCCCGAGTTGGCTTACCTGCGGGCGCAATACGAGCGGATCGCGCTTTACACCGACTGGACATTGGGTCGCGCCGCGCGCGTAAGAGGACCTCAGAGCGCAGCATACAGAGAAGACCGCCTGCAGGAGGACTTCCTCAACCTTGGTCATGTCATTAAGCGCTTGCAGCAGGGCGGGCTCGCGGACGCGCTCATAGAGCACCTGCAACGGTTTTCTCCCACGATCAGAGACGTGGGCGTGG
>SHYE01000070.1 GCA_009692935.1 Dehalococcoidia bacterium
TCGGCGCTCGCCGCACCATGCTGCTGGGGGTCTACGTCACCGGCTGGGGCTTCATCGCTTTCAGCCAGATGGATTCACTGCTCACCTTCTACCTGGCCTTCACCATCATCGCCATGGCCAGCACCGCCACCGGCAACCAGGTCTCTATGGTTGCCGTCTCGTGGTGGTTCATCCGCAAGCGGTCCAGGGCACTGTCGTTCCTCACCGTGGGCGCCGGCCTCAGCGGGTTCACGGTGCCGCTGTTTGCCATGCTGGTGAATGGCGCTGGCTGGCGGCCGGCGTTGCTGGTGTGGTCGCTCATCATCGTGATCACCTGCATCCCGCTCTGTCTCGTCGTCCGCGACAAGCCCGAGGACTACGGCTTACTGCCCGACGGTGATCCGGTGCCCACCAACGCCGGTGCTCTGGGGCCAGACGGCCGACCCCGCTTGAACGTTGAGCGAGCCCCCAGTATGACCGTAGGCCAAGCGCTGCACAGTCGCACGTTCTGGTACTTAGCCGGCGCCATGCTGATGCACGGCATCGGCAGCAGTCCCGCGGTCGCGCTCCTGGTGCCGGCGCTCACCAAGAGCGGCATCGATCTCGGCATCGCAACGCTGGCCGTGTCGGCCGTCCCGCTGGTCTCGCTGCCAGGCCGGGTCGCCATTGGCTGGCTGGGCGATACGCACGACAAGCGCAAGCTGCTGGCCGGCTGTCTGTTCTTCGAGGGGCTGGGCATCCTGCTCCTCGCCGCCACCACAACACCCTGGATGCTGATACCCGCGCTCTTGTTGTTCGCCCCACCCTTCGGCGGCCTGATCCCCATCCGGCCCGCGGTCCAGGTCGAGGTGTTCGGTGTCGAATCCATCGGCACCATCCAGGGGCTCACCAACACCGTCGCCACCTTCGGCGGCTTCATTGGGCCGCTGCTGGTGGGCTGGCTGGTCGACGTCACCGGCAGCTATCAACTGGGGTTCGCCATCGTCGGCGTCGGCGTGCTGGCCGGTACCCCCTTCGCCCTCGCCATTCCGCGCCAGGTGACGCCTGCGGCCGCGGCGCGGTTGGCGGGAACGCCGGTCGACTGATGCCCGGCCGTATCCTCATCGGCACCTGCAGTTGGGCCGATCGCAGCCTCATCGACTGTGGCCGGTTCTACCCCAAGAAAACCATGTCCTCGCGTGACCGCCTCGCCTTCTACGCTGTGCAGTTTCCCTTTGTGGAGATAGACTCCAGCTATTACGCCATCCCGCAACTTCCCCATGTACAAGCCTGGGTAGAGACGGTACCCTCCGGCTTCGTGTTCGATATGAAGGCCTACGGCATGCTGACCCAGCACTTGGTGCAACCGCAGACGCTGCCTCCCAGCGTCCGCAGCCTGATGCCCCGCGGGCTGATGCAGCGCGACCGCATCCCGTACGCCGCAGTGCCGGCCGAGGTGGTGAACGCGGTGTGGCCCGAGTTCAAGGCGGCAGCCGCGCCGATCGCAGCGGCCGGGCAGCTCGGCGTACTGGTGTTCCAGTTCCCGCCGCGTTTTGAAGCAAACGACGACCACCGCGCCTACCTCGAGGCGTTGGCTGAGCGAGCGGCGCCCTACCGGGTGGCCGTAGAGTTCCGCAACCACTCTTGGTTAGCCGATGCCGTTGCACAGAGGGAGACCTTCGCCCTGCTGAAAGCCGGCGGCCTCTGCTACGTCGCGGTCGACGAGCCGCAGGGCTTCGAGAGCAGCATCCCCCCAGTGCTGGAGCCGACCGGCCCCGTGGCGGTGATTCGCCTGCACGGGCGCAACCGGGCCACCTGGGAGCGCAGCGGCCCCACCGCCTCCGACCGCTTCGACTACCGCTACCGCAACGACGAGCTGGCGGAATGGGCGCCCCGCGTGCGGGCACTGGTGGAAGGGGGCATCGAGGTGCACCTGAGTGTGAACACCAACAAAGACGACCAGGGTCCCGCCAATGCCCGCATGCTGATGGAACTCCTGCCCGAAAGCGTCACTGTAGCGCCACTGCCCGATACCGCCGCAACGCCCACCCCCGGCCAACTCCCCCTCTTCGGCTGACCCCCACTGGCAAGCTGTGTCATGCCGAGCCCGCGGGGCACCCGGCGGGCGGGGGGGGCCACCGCTGCCCAACGCCGCCGTCGGGGCCGCTACCGGCCTTGGTCAAGTCCGAGCGATGGCCGCCGCAGCTCCTGCGAGCGGTGCCCATCGCCACGGAGGATCGCCCCGCCACCAGAGGCCTCCTCACCTCGGCATGACAGGTTGCGGCAGCTGTGGCGTGTCCGGACCCGCGAGGTAGCTGTCGGGGCCCCTCCGGCCCGGCACCCATCGAAGCAGCCGGTCGCCCAGCGCTGGTTCGCACGATGTGCTGAATGCTCGCATCTTCTGTGCCATTATCCAGTCATGCATCCAGCAGGGCACGCTCAGAATCACGGGAGGGTCGATATGGCCGTCAGAATCGTTCGCGCCAGGCGTTTGGCCGTTGGCATCGCGCTCTCGGGCCTCGCATTGCTCGTCTCAGCAGGACCGGGCGGCGCTCCGCTTGGGTCGAGGCAGGCCGAGGCTGCCGGATTCGTGGTGACCACCCTCGCCAACAGCGACCCCAGCTCGCTGCGCCAAGCCATCACCAACGCCAACGCCACGCCCGGCTTCGACGCCATCACCTTCGCGCTCAGCGGCACCATCACGCTCGCACTGCCGCAGCCACCGGTCAGCGACCCAGCCGGCGTGCTCATTGATGGCACGGGGCGAATGGTGACGCTTGATGGTGGCCATCGCACCTGGATGCTCCCTGTGGCCAGCGGGGCGATAGCCACGGTGCAGGGGCTGAGCTTCGTGCGCAGCAACAACAGTGCCATCTTCAACAACGGGACTGTGGCGGTCTGAAACAGCAGTTTCCGCAACAACTCCGCGGGTAACGGTGGGGCTATGGTCAACGGTTGCGGAGCGGTTGCTGAGATCCGTAACTCCACATTGCAGGACAACTTTGCCGACAACTCCGGCGGCGCCGTATACAACCAAGGAGTGCTCAGCGTCGTTGCGAGCACGCTCGCTTCAAACGGCGCTGGATTGGGTGGTGCCATTTTCAATCAGCGCACTATTACTCCTGACTGTCTGGGACGGGTGGCGCTGACGAACAGCACCCTGACCGGTAACGTCGCATTCCGTGGCGGCGGCGTTGCCAACTACACCGGGCATGTATTGTTGACCAACGCCACCCTCTACCAAAACACCGCCAGCCTCACCGGCGGCGGTCTGTATAGCTTCGGAGTCGGCGACGTGGATATGCGGAGCACCATGCTGCTGCGCAACACCGCTCCCACGAGTCCGAACTGTGCCGGACCGGTGTTCACTGGGGCCTTCCCCAACCTCTCCAACGACCTAGCAGGCTGTTCGCTCAATGGGAACGCCCCAATACATTCAGCAGAATCGCTTGGCGATTTGGCTGATAACGGCGGACCAACCAAGACCCACGCGCTACAACTTGGCACAGCAGCGCTGAACAAGGGAGACCTGGCGTTGTGTGCCGCAGCGCCGGTCAGCGGCAAGGACCAGCGCGGGAAGGCCCGCCCATTCGGTGCCGGCTGCGAGTTGGGCGCGGTCGAGGCAGATGTGGTAGGCGGGCGCGGTTTCAGCATCCAGAGCGATTCGAGGGTTGCAGCGTCCCTCCGCTGGGAAGGCGGGAACGGCCAAGCTGGCTACACAATCCTGAGGTACAACGTAACCACCAACTCGACGGACACACTCCTTGCGCAAGCGGCCAACTCGACATTCTACGACGATATATGGGTGCTCGATGGGCAAGCCTATTGTTACGTTGTGATTCCGACAGATGGAGCGCTTATCCTGGGTACGTCGGACGCGCTTTGTGTGCTGGGTGGTACCAGGGTGAAGGCGCCGTTGTTAGGTTTTATCGGCGCTCTGCAAATTCGCCTCGACCAATCGTCTACGTCAACGCTGACCTATGACGTCCCCGGTTTCTTTAGTGCAACGTCGTTCCGGCTGGTCATCTTCCCGATCGATGGCTCGACGCCGCAGACGCGCACGCTACCCGGCCTCCCGGGCACTACAACCCACGAGACGGGTGGGGCGACATTCTGCTACGACATGATTGCGAATCCAGGTCCGAGGGCGACCAACCCGGATGTCATTTGCGCCAGCCCCGGCTTCTCCACGCTGGGCGCGTCGGCTAAGGCAGGCGCAGGCCCCAGCGGCCGGTTCAAGCCCGGCGCCGCGCCGGCCCCAAAGCTGACCATCGACGCCGTCACCAAGCGCATGAAGGAGCGGCTGGCTTCGCTGGCCGGTAAGGTGGATGGCATGCGACAGCGCGCTGAGGAGGCCGTCGCCAAGACACTGCCAGCGACTCCCGGCTGGGGTCAACGTCAGTAACGGCGAACGCGGCATGCTCGTAGGGCGGGGGGCCGTCCCTCGCCTATGCGCTATTTGGGAGCACACTTCAGCTAGCTGCGGCTAACCGGCCGGGACGGCTGCCGGTTCTGTCTGTTCTGGCGCTTCGTGCACCCAGCGCCAGAACACCAGCGTGGAGATGAGCGCCAGCACGCCGACGGTGGGGCCCAGGCCGTCGAACCCGACCGTGCCCATCACCACGCTGCCCAGGAACGACCCCATGGACGCGCCCAGCGACTGCCCGGCGGCGCCAAGGGTCGAGAGCGTGCCCCGCAGGCCCGGCACCAGCTCCGAGAGCACCGCTTGGGCCGTGGCGACTCGCGCCCCATTGGGGATGGCGTACAGAATGACGTAGAGCAGCGCCAGCCACACCACGGGCGCCGCGGTGGTGATCAGCGTGCCGAACACCGCGCAGCACGCGGTCGAGACGATGGCGGTTCGCCGTTTGCCCAGCCGGTCGCCCAGCCGCCCGCCGCCGTTGGCCCCCACCATAATCCCCAACGCCAGCAGCGAGTTCAGGCCCCCCAACGCCCAGGCAGGCGCCTCGTACCGCTGGAAGAACAGCGCCCCGATATAGGTCACCATCACGAACCAGTACCCGGCCTGAAAGAACATCGCGACGATGGACATCGCGGCTGCCGGGTGCTGCATGACGGTCCGCAGGCTGGCCCGCACCCCCAGTGCCGCTCGCGCCGCTTCACCGGTCGGGCGGTCGTGGGGCAGCTTGGCGTACAGCAGCACGCCGAGCCCGATGGCCAGCGCCCCGACCAGCAGCAGCGCCAGGCGCCACGACGTAAGCCCGGCGATCACCGAAGCGATGGGAACACCCAGCAATGGCGCCGACGAACCCGCGGTGATGGCCAGGCCCATCGCTTTGCCGCGCTCGCGGTAGGAGAAGTACTCGCCGGCGGCAGAGAGCGTGGCGGGGAACAGTGCCGTCATGCCCAGCCCTGTGCCGGCCCGCAGCGCCACGGCCACCCAGAACGAGGGTGCGATCGCCATCGCGAGGTTGCAGACGCCCACCAGCAGCAGACCGGCCACCACCAGTGGCCGCCGCCCCCGCCGGTCCATGGCTGGCCCGGCCCACAGCCCGGCCAGCGCCCCCACCAGCATCGGCGCGGTCAACAGCAGGCCACCGTCGGAGATGCTGACGCCGAGGTCGAGCACCACCAGGGGGAGCAGCGGCACCATCAGCAGCGTGTTGAACGCGCCGATGAAGTTACCGGTGCACAGCAAGGCGAAGATAAGCTGGCGGTTGGCGGGAAGCTGGCTCAGCGGGAGTCCTTTGCGGGGAAGGGCGGAGCATCGGACCTGCCCCGACTCTAGGGTACTACGCTGGTGTCTGGCGGAGTGGCTCGAGGCGAGAGCGAAACGCCACAGGAGCCGGCAAGATTGGGATCAGGTGCTGCCACTGGGCTGCTTTCAGTTCGTGGTGAGCCAGCCTGCCCTGAGCCCCGCCGAAAGGAACCACCCCGCCCCCGGTCCTTCGACAAGCTCAGGACAAACGGAAAGCGGGCCCGCCGCGAATACCTGCCCACTCCTATAGGCGCAGTGCCCGCTATCGGGTGCGCGCAGCAGCATCTCCGACCAGCGCCGCAGCCAGCCGGCGCGGGGCCAGCTGCAGGTACGCCTCTCGCACCAGGTTCGCCACGTCGTCCCAATCCACCCCCGGCACGTCCAAGTACACGCCCAACCAGCCGCGACCGCCAACGTACGGTGGTGCGAAGAACCGCTCTGGGTCGATGGCCAGCAACGCCTGCTGCGCGCCCGGCTGCCCGGCACACACGAACCCCAGGCGGTCGTTGTGATGGCGGTCGGAATAACCGGCAAACGTCCGCTTCCCTTGAATGAACCAGCAGGGCTCGCCGTGGCTCAGTCGTTCGGTCACCTCAGGCAGCGCCAGGCACAACGCCCGTAGCCGGGCCAGCGACGGATCATGCTGCTGCCGCTCGCGACGCTCGGCCAACCATGCCTGAAGCGCCGCCTCACGCGCCGGGTCCATCAGTCGGTGAACATCACGCTACGCACCTGCGACAGCGGCCGTCCAGTACCACCCAATCGCACCGTCAGCAGCTCGCCCACAATGCTCACGGCGATCTCTTCGGGCGTCTCGGCGCCGATATCCAGACCGATGGGCGTGCGCACCTTGGCCAGCGCCTCGTCCGGCACACCCGAGTCGCGAATCAGCTTCATCACTGCGCCGGCCCGGCGGCGGCTGCCGATCATGCCGACGTAGGCGGCGTCCGACTGCAGCACCGAGCGCACCGCCGCTTCGTCGTGTTTGTGCCCGCGGGTAACCACCACAATGTAGGTGGTCCCGTCGATCGGGAAGCGCTCGAGCGCCGGGGTAAAGTCCTCGCAGATAATCTGGTCGGCGTCGGGAAACTTCTCGCGGTTGGCGAAGTCGGGACGGTCGTCCAGCACCGCCACCTGAAAGCCCACGTACTTGCCGATGCGCGCCACGCAGCCGCCCACATGCCCGCCGCCCACAATCAGCAGCGTCGGCGGCCGCACCACCTCTACGTAGGCCTCCAGCACCGCCGCCTCCTCAGATGCACGGGTCCGGGCGCTGGGTTTCGGGTAGACGAACGCTCCCGACTGACCGGCCTTCAGTGCGGCACGAGCGTCGGCCAGCAACGCCTCGGCGTGAGGGCCAGGAAGTTCGCCCATCACCGCGCCGTCGGCTCGCAGCAGCAGCTTGGCGGCCGGTGGCGGCCCGTCTTCGGCGGTGGAGCGCACCACGGTGACCAGCGCCACCGGCTCGCTGCGGTTCACGGCGCGGGAGAAGGCCTGCAGTATCTCTAACTGGAGTTGTGCGTCGGTATCGGCCAAAGCATGCCTCGGCGGGAAGCTGTTACGAGTGTACCAACGCACGCACGACAGCGCATCTGGCAATCGCCGTCGTGCGGTACGAGTTCAGCGCCGGTGAGTTGGCCTAGAGACCTGCGGGCTGAAGCCACCCAGCACCACCACCTCGCAGCCCTGGGTGGGCAGCGAGACGAGCCAACCCACATCCGAAGCCGCGGACGTGACGGCACACTGGCGGTCGCCGCCCCGCTGAACGCTCGACGCTTCCCCACAGGTTGACCATCACCTCCGATCGTGCGTACAGTGCAAGCATGGCTGAACACGAACACGAGCATGCGCCACCGCCGAACGAAAGCGTTCACGACCATCATCAGGACGGCCCCGAGGTGGCGACGGCGGTGCTTGATACGCTGGATGCGCAGGGGTTGAGGATGACCGGGCCCCGGCGGGCATTGGTCGAGGCGCTAGTGGAACGGCAGGAGGCCTTCACCGCCGAGGAACTGATGCAGGCGGTGCCAGCGGTAGGCCGCGCCACGGTGTTCCGCACCATCAAGCTCCTAGTAGACAGCGGTCTGGTGTGCCGCATGAGTCAGGTGGACGGCCGACCGCTGTACAGTCTCTCGCACCAGGGGCACCATCACCACGCGCTCTGCCAGCGGTGCGGCGCGGTGCTCGACATCTACCGCTGCGGCATCGACACGATGCTGGAGAACATTGAGCTTGCCACCGGCGCGAAGGTGCTTGGACACCGGCTGGAGGTATTTGTGCTGTGCCCGGCGTGTGTTGCCGCCGCCGACGAGAGCCCACCCGCCAAGCAGCTGGCGTAGGCAGGGATCAGGCACCCGAAACCCCCTCGCAAGCGAGGGGGTTTCGGGGTAAGTTCGGGAGCGCTGGTTAGTACAGTGCCTGGTTCGCGTGGGCCGAGCCGCGGTTCTTCTCTTTGGCTGCCTCGATGACCTTGCCATACTTCTCGTTGAAGGCGGCCTTGTCGAGCGAGACGTACGCCTTGTTGATTTCAATCCACTGCTGCTGATCGGCAGGGGTGTCGTCCTCGGCGAAGATTGCGTTCACCGGACACTCCGGCATGCAAGCACCGCAGTCAATGCACTCGTCGGGATTAATAAGCATGAAGGGATCAGAGTCGGTGGTAATAATGCAGTCCACCGGGCACACGGCCACGCAAGATATGTCCTTGACACCAACGCACGTATCGACGATCACAAAGGCCATCAGGACTGCTCCTCTAGATATATTGGTGGTTCCCACCTGAGATAGACGCGCTACGCCCGGTTGCCAACGCATTACCTACCTACGCGCCAGCTAGGAACTATAGCAGACACTTTTAGTACGAACAAGCATTTTTAATGCCTATCGCAGCGATTCGGGCCCGTGGCTGGCCCGTGCTAACAGGCGGGCACCGCCAGCCGGCTGTCCTTCCGTTCTCGCAAGGCCTGAATTGATGCTGTCATCGAGCCGATGAACGCCTCGGCGATAGGGTTCGGCGAGATAGACTTCCGCACCATGGCCGAGGTAGGGAGCGTGACGCGGTGCCCCTCGGCTATCGGCACCGAGGCGACGGTGCCGAGGTGCATCTCGGTCCGGATGGTGCTGACCGGGAGGAACGAGACACCCAGGCCGCGCTCAATCATCTTCTTGGTAGCCTCAACCGAGTCGAGGTTCATGATCACCTTCGGCACGATGCCAGCCTCCCGGCACACCCGAGTGATCAGCACGTAGTAGGTGGACTCCCGGTCATACAAGATGAGGGGTTCTCGGGCGATCTCGTGGACGCTGGCAACGCCCCGCACCGCTAAAGGGTGCTCGGGGTGGGTCACAAACACAATCTCTTCATCGTAGAGGTAGGTGGACTGCAACTCGGGGTGCGAGAGGGTGCGGCCCAAGCCCAGGTGCACCTCTTCGTCCAGCACCATTTGCAGCACCTCGTGCGACCTGCCCGTGGAGATGGCAAACTCGACGCCGGGGTACTCGGTGCGGAAGTTTTCCAGCAGGTCGGGCAGCAGATACGCGCCGATAACCCGCGCCGAGCCGATGCGCAGTCGCGCCTTGGAGGGGTTCTGCGACATAACGATGGCGTCGCGCCCCTCGCCAATCACCACGAGGCTCTTCTCGGCGAAGGGCAAGAACGCGCGGCCGGCCTCGGTCAGCCGGACGCCACGGCCCAGGCGCTCGAAAAGGCGCTGACCGACGTCCTTCTCCAGTTGCTGGATGCGGGCGCTCAGCGTGGGCTGGGTGAGCCCCAGCACCTCGGCCGCCCGGCTAAAGCTGCCTAGCTCGGCGACGTGCAGAAACGTTTCAATTTGATGCAACTCCATAACAAAGCGTCTCCAACCCAAGGGTACCACAGCTACTGGAGCGTTCTATGACGAGGGCGTCGACCTCAGGTTGCCGCCACTGCGCTAAGCGTAGTCAGATGATTCTATACTAACTACAAATAGCATAGCATGGCCTCCTGTGAATAGGAGAGGATAAGCGATAGACGTAAGCGTTCTGGGTTCGGAGCAAGTGGTGTTGCGTGGCGGCGGGAACCGTATGGGCTGCTGTGGATGACCTGGCTACCGGCTCCTCGCTTCGCAGCAACAAAGAAACTGCTGGCGCTGGCGGACGAGCTTCTGTAGGGTGAGCGCCCGCGCGGCCACCTACGTCAGTCAGCCTCGGTCAGCATGATGCTTACCGGAAAGTGATCGCTGAATCCGGCCCGGCCAATCGGCTTGCCCATGCCGCCGAACGGCTTCGGCCTGGGATAGTCTCCCCTGGCCGTCATTTCGGGGAGGCGCACCACCTGCGCCGAACCCTCCACCGCCCGCAGCGGCGATCGCTGGACGATCAGGTTCTTGTTCACCAAGAACTGGTCAAGCAGGTTGGGGCTGTTATCGAAATAGAAGGACCCTAGGCCCCGCCCCAACAGCGGCCACATCAGGTTCAGGAACAACGCGTTGCGGACATTGGTCACTTTGGTCTTGGTGTGCACGCCCAATGCGAAATCCACCAGCGATGGGTTGTGCGGCTCGTCGTTGAAGTCACCCATGGCCAGCACCGGCGTGCCCTTCCCCTCGGTCTCCAGAATCCGCTGGTGGAAGTACGCCAGCGTCTCGCCCGCCATGGCACGATATGCAGCGCTGGACTCCTCGCCGCCACTGCGGGAGGGCCAGTGGTTGCAAACCGCCACCAGCAGCCGGCCCTTATGCGTGCGGAAGTTCACCTGCAGAATGTCTCGGGTGGCTGTCCGCCGCATGACAAAGTGGCTGAACTGCTGCTCGGCCGTGAACAGCGCGCTGTCA
>SHYE01000071.1 GCA_009692935.1 Dehalococcoidia bacterium
TCACCGCCACCAGAGCGCGTGCCGTCTCGCTGGCCGATCAACTGACCGCATGGCTAGGCGACCACGCCGAGGTGCTGGTTTTCCCCGAGCCCGATGTGCTGCCCTACGAACGCATTGCCCCCGACCCGCGCCTGCTGCGAGAGCGGCTGCGCACTCTGCACCACTTGCAGACGGCCCATCAGCAAGGACGGCCTCTGGTGCTGGTCACCTCAGCGGCCGCGGTGGCCATACCCACGGTGCCACCCGAAGCCTTTCGCGCCGCCACGCTGACCGTGAAGGAGAAGGGCAAAGCACCCTGGGCCGAGTTCGGCGACCGGCTGGTGCGGGCAGGCTATGAGCCGGCAACGACCGTCGAAGCGCCCGGCCAGTTCGCCCGACGCGGCGGCATTATCGACGTCTTCTCGCCCCAGATGGAGACGCCGGTGCGCATCGACTTGTTCGGCGACGAGGTGGACAACATCCGCACCTTCGACGTGGCGAGCCAGCGGTCCACCGACGTGGTCACCAGCGCAACCATCATCCCCGCCCGTGAACTGCTGGCCACACCCTGGGTACAGCCACCCGCGCTCCTGATGGACGGCTGTTCTCCTAAGGCAGCGGCCCGTATAACTGAAGACCTGCGGCGTCTCTCAGCCGGCGAAACACTGGCGGATGGCTGGCTGTACGCTCCGCTGTTCAACACCGCTTCGCTACTCGACCACCTGTCCAAACAGTCGCTCGTCATTCTCGACGAGCCAAGAGACATTGAGGTGGCTTTGAGCGAGCTGGCCAAGGAGGCCGACGGGCTTCGGCAGGAACTCATCACGGCGGGCGAACTACCGCGGGCCTTCCCGGACGCGCTGGTGCCCTGGGAGCGGCTGCAATCTGGTGCCCAAGTCACTCTGCACCGGTGGGGTGGCGAGGAGGAAGAATCGCTGCCCTTCGAGCCCGTAACCGGGTATGGCGGCCGATTTCGCCCGCTGTTGGGTGATGTGGAGCGCCTGGTGCAGAGCGGCGTCGCAGTGGCGTTGGTGTCGCTGCAATCACCACGGCTGACGGAACTGCTGGAAGAGGCAGACATCGTGGTACGCGCCGTCGACGGGGTGAGCGCGCCTCCAACCGGGGGATCGGTCGCACTAATACACGGCTCGCTGCCGGGCGGTTGGGCGCTCCCGGCCTCGGGAGAGGGGACAGCCGCGCTACCGGCGTTGACCATCCTCACCGACGCCGAGCTATTCGGCTTCGTGAAGGAACAGCGGAAGCGGGGCCGGCGCGCCGTCAAGCGCGAGAACCCCATGCAGGGTATCTCGCCCGGCGACTACGTGGTACACATCGAACACGGCATCGGGCGCTTCGAGGGCGCCATCACCATGCAGGAAGAAGGCGGTGTCACCCGAGAGTACCTGCACCTAGTGTACTCCGGCGGCGCCAAGCTCTACGTCCCATCCGACCAGCTCGATCGCATCAGCCGCTACATCGGGCCGGGCGATCACGCCCCGCAGCTCAGCAGCCTGGGCACTCAGGAGTGGGAGCGTGCCAAGGCGCGGGTGAAGCAGAACGCGATGGCCCAGGCCCGCGAGCTGCTGGACACCGCCGCCGCCCGCCAGGTGAAGCAGGGCATAGAGTACCCGGCGGATACCCCCTGGCAGCAGGAGTTGGAAGGCTCGTTCCCGTATGTGGAAACCCCTGACCAGCTACAGGCGGTGCACGACGTGAAGGCCGACATGGAGAAGCTGCAGCCGATGGATCGCCTGATCTGCGGCGACGTGGGCTACGGCAAGACCGAGGTGGCGGTGCGCGCAGCCTTCAAGGCGATGCAGGGCGGGTGGCAGGTCGCGTTGCTGGTGCCCACCACTGTGCTGGCCCAACAGCACTACGCCACCTTCTCGCAGCGGCTGAGCGCCTTCCCCGTCAAGGTGGAGGTACTGAGCCGCTTCCGCTCGGACCAGGAGGCGCAGCAGGTGCTGGCAGGCCTGGCCGACGGATCAATCGACATCGTCATCGGCACGCACCGGCTGCTGCAGAAAGGCGTGCAGTTCAAGAACCTCGGACTCGCAATCATCGATGAGGAACAGCGCTTTGGGGTGATGCACAAGGAGTACTTCAAACGGCTGCGGCACGAGATCGACGTGCTGACGCTCACCGCCACGCCCATCCCCCGCACGCTGTACATGGCCATGGCCGGCGTGCGCGACATGAGCGTCATCGATACGCCGCCAGAGGAGCGGCTGCCGGTCAAGACCTACGTCAACGACTTCGACGAGCCGACCATACGCCACGCGATCCTACGGGAGCTGGAGCGGGGCGGCCAGGTGTTCTTCGTGCACAACCGAGTGCAGACCATCGCCCACATTGTGCGGCAGCTGGCCGATCTGGTGCCCGAGGCGACCTTTGCGATGGGCCACGGCCAGATGCCCGAGGACGGCCTGGAACAGGTGATGGTGGAATTCAGCGAGGGCCGCTGCGACGTGCTGGTGTGCACCACCATCATCGAGTCGGGCCTGGACCTGCCGAACGTGAACACCATCATCATCAACGACGCCGATAAGCTGGGCTTGGCGCAACTCTATCAGCTTCGGGGTCGTGTGGGCCGCGGCTCGAACCGGGCCTACGCCTACCTGCTGTATCCCCGCAACAAGGCCATCACCGAGCGGGCACAGCGCCGGCTGCAGGCGGTGTTCGAGGCGAACGAGGCCGGGGCCGGCTACTTCATCGCGATGAAGGACCTGGAGATCCGCGGCGCAGGCAACCTGCTGGGCACCGAGCAAAGCGGCCACGTGGGCGCGGTGGGTTTCGACCTCTACTGCCGGATCTTGGCCAGCGCGGTGGAGGATGTCAAGGCGGAGCGCCAGGGCCTACCCATGCCGTCGATGCAACCGCAGGCCCCCTCCGTCAGCCTGGACCTGCGGCTGCCCGCCTACCTGCCAGAGGATTACGTACCGGGCCTGGACGAACGGCTCGACATCTACCGGCGGCTGGCGGCTGCCACCCAGCCCGACGCGCTGGAGGAGATGGAGCAGGAGATGGACGACCGCTTCGGCCCGCTGCCCCACGCCGTAGAGCACCTGGTGTACGCGGTGCGGGTGAAGCTGTTGGCCACCCGGGCCGGCGCCGCCACGGTGCAGCGCGAGGGCGACGAAATGGTGGTGCGCCTGCTGGATGGCCTGCAGATACCGTCCGGCAAGCTGTCAGGTCTGACCGGTGTCACCCCCGGCCGCACCCTCATGCGCATCGACGCCCGCGGCGCGCCCAACCGATGGCAGTCGCGCCTGGAGCAGGCGTTGGAGCGACTAGCGGGGTAGGTTGCGCGGCTAGGCCGAGGCGTCGACCAGTTCGGTCCAGGCGGATGATTCGGGGATAGGCAGGCGCTCCAAACGAAGCCCCTCAAGGTGAAAGGCCATTGCCTCACGGATCTGCCGTTCAACATCTTCACGGCTGGTGCCTGTCGCAACGCACCCAGGGAGGTCAGGTACGTAGGCCGCGTAGTTTTTCGGCGCTTTCTCGTACACCACTGCGTACTTCATCGTTGCCTTCTCCTAGGAAGGTGGGCCTGCTTCAGGATGCTGCCCCACGTCCCTGGCGGCAGGTCATCGTTCGGCGCTCCGGCCACAGTGACGAGGCTGCGCTTCTCCGGATGTTTGAACTGTCGATGGCTACCATTGGTTCGAAGGAGAAACCAGCCATCGTCCTCTAAGCGGCGAATGGCATCCCTGATCTTCGGCGTACCATACAGTCTACCTTAGTGACTTGTGTGGTAGACATCATGCTCAACCTGACCGGCCTCACCCCCGGCCGCACTCTCATGTGCATCGATGCGCGCGGCGCGCCCAACCGATGGCAGCCGCGTGCGGAGTCAGCGTTGCAGCGCCTGACGGGTGAGGCGCGAGCGGAGGTTAGCACGACACCACATACCAGCCGGTGCTGATTCGGGTATACCCGCCACAGAAACCGCTAGCGTGGTCCTTCCCTGGGTCGGCCGAGGGCGGTTTGTACACGAAGTTCCGCCAGGAGCCGCTGTCTACCACACCAAACGAGAAGTACCACCATTCGATGCTGATCTCGCCATTCCTGTAGGCTCTCACTTCGCGCCCACCATTGACCCGACCCAGCACTTGGAGGTACGCCTGCTGCCGCTCATTGCTGAGTCTCGCATCGCGGCCTCGCAAGGCTGGGCCGATGCGGAATGACCATCTGGCCTCAGGCGAAGTCGGTGGCTGTATGTGTGCGACGCCATCCTCCCTCATCATGGCTTCGAGTAACTTGGCTGGCCCTTCAAGGTGTGTCGAGCGGTGTCTCCTCTGATGGTCGTACGCTCTTCCGGCGTTCAACTGCCCAACCAGCGCGGTATAGGCGGCCTTTCGGTCATCGCTCAAGGCCACGTCGTCGCCCTTGGCATGGAGAATACGGAACTCCCACTCGCCCGACCCCCAGGGGTGATCGCTCGGGATAATCCGAACGAGGCCGTCCTCCTGCACCATGGTGCGTAGCAGCTCGAAGTCATGACGATTCGCCTCGAAGTGTCGTGTCATCTCTCCCGGCGTAAGCGGGCGTAGACCGGGGAACTCAGTGAAGTGCCACGCGACCACCGCAGGGACGAGGGTTATCATCCAGAGGAGGGGACGTGCCCCCCTCAGGTCTCGGCGCCAAGCGCCGCGCAGGCCACAACCCAGCGCGATGGCAGCGGCGACGATCGTCAGTGGCGCGAGCGGCAGCAACACCAATCCTGCGAGGATGACCACGAGGTGGTTTTCCTCCGAGCCGCCCCACAGGCGCGCGATGTGTGCCAGGGGTGCGGGGGTCAGGGTGTAGGTAACCCACCCCATCGCAGCCTGCTGCGAGATGTCACCAATTGCCGCATTGCAGGCAAGTTGCGCCAGCCCCCAGGTGATGAGGGCCAACACGATCAGTCCGAACACAAGCACCGGATCCATGCCTACAGCGTGCCGCTCGCGGTTGAAGGTATCCACCACTCAAGGACCGGGTTGGCCGCACTCAGGTGTGGTGGACGCCCGCGGCGCGCCCAACCGCTGGCGGCCGCGCCTGGAGTCAGCGTTGCAACGCCTGCGAGGTAGCCGCAAGCGGGGGTTAGCATGACACCGCCCTCACCGGTCATGCCAAGCCCGCGAGGCATCTGGCGGGGCGGGGCCCCGGTTCGGTGGAGTGCGCGACATCCGGGTAACCATGGGGCGCCGTTAGGTGGGCGGCGGCGGCCCCAGCCCAGATGCCTCCTTGCGTCGGCATGACAGGATAGTGGCGGCTAGCCGCGGCGGCCGAACTCGCGCTCGAGCTGGGCGACGCTCATGTGCAGCATGGTGGGCCGGCCGTGAGGGCAGGTCTGCGGGGCATGGCAGACTTCCAGGTCCTCCAGCAAACTGCGCATCTCGGGCAGGGTCAGCGGGTCGCCGGCCCGTACCGCGCTGTGGCAGGCGATGCTGGTTGCCAGCCGCTCGGTGCGAGACTCACCCGCCCGCAACCCCTGCGCGATCTCGGCGATGAACTGCGGCACCGTGGCCAGCCGCACCCCGGCCGGCATGGCGCGCAGCAGTACCTCACGGTCGCCGAACTCCTCGAACTGGAAACCGAACCGTTCCAGCAGCGACCGTTCGGCGAACAGCAACGGCACCTCCTCGGGCGCGAGCTGCAGCAGGCGCGGCTCCAGCAGTCCCTGGCTCTCCACCGGACGGTCTTGCAGCTCGGCCAACACGCGTTCATAGCGCACGCGCTCGTGGGCGGCGTGCTGGTCCACCAGGTACATGCCTTCGGGCGACTCCGTGACCAGGTAGGTGCCGCCCATCTGGCCTACCACGCGCAGCAGCGGCAACCGGCGTCCGGTGGCTTCCGGCTCGGGCCCGTGGACGTCGGCGGGCATCAGCACGCGCGGCGGCTCCAGCGGTGGCGGTGCTGCGGCCACCTGGAACTGCAGGGCGCTCTGCGATGCCATGGGGCTGAGGGTGGTGAAGGCGGGCGCGGCCGCAGCACCGTACCCGGTGAGCGTGTGTGCCCCTGGCTGCTGGCCGATCAGCGCACCGCGCACCGCCCGCTGGACTGCGGCGAACACCTCGCGCTCGCCGGTGAAACGCACCTCCATCTTGCGAGGGTGCACGTTCACATCCACCTCCGAGGGCGGCAGCGCCACGTTGAGCACAGCAATGGGGTAGCGTCCCACCATCAGCAGGTTCTGGTACGCCTCCTCGATCGCGTAGGCAAGGCTACGGTTCTGCACCCAGCGGCCGTTGACGAACAGGCTGATGCCGCCGCGACTGCTGCGGGTAATGCCGGAGGGACTCACCAGCCCGGTGACGCTGATGAGAGGGTTGGCGTTGGGGTCGGGCGGCAGTTCCAGCAGTTGCGCGGCAGTATCGGCCCCGAGCACCGCGGCGGCGCCATCGCGCAAGGCTTCTGAACCCGGCGTCTGCAGCACACGCCGATTCTCATTGGTTACGCTGAAGCGGATGTCGGCGCGGGCCAAGGCGTACTGGGTGACCACCTGAATGCAGTGAGACGCCTCGGTGGCCTGCGCCCGCAGAAACTTACGGCGGGCGGGCACTTCGCGAAACAGATCGCGCACGGTAATGGTGGTGCCGGGCGGCGCCGCCCGAGGGCCCTGATCCATCAGCACACCGGCCCGCACGTGGTAAGCGTAGCCACCGTGCGCGCCTGCCGGCCTAGTCACCAGCGTCATGTCCGCCACTGCGGCGATGGTCGGGAGCGCTTCGCCGCGGAATCCCAGGGTGCGCAGTTGGTCGAAGTCTTCGAGGCCGGTGAGCTTGCTGGTGGCGTAGCGCTGGAACGCCAGCGGCACCTCCTCGGCAGCGATGCCGCAACCGTTGTCTTGCACCCGGATCAGCTCGGTGCCGCCGCCGGCCAGGGTCACGGTGACCTCGCTGGCCCCGGAGTCCAGCGCATTCTCCACCAGCTCCTTCACCACCGAGGCAGGCCGCTCCACCACCTCGCCAGCGGCGATTCTGATAGTGACGCTGGGAGCAAGCTGGCGGATGGGCATGGCGTTCGTGCGTATTCTAGCATCCGGCGGCGGCCATTTGCGGCCAACCAGTTCACCGCCCAGCAGCGCACGCCCAACCGGCCGATAGTGCAATCGAGGTGTGCCTGCCGAGCGCGACGCCGGCCCCGAGTGGGTCACGGTGCTATACTCTTGACATATTGCACCCAGTTCTTTGAGGAGGCGCACGGTATGGCGCGCTGGTTGCTGCAGGGTCTGCTTGTGCTTGGTCTGATGATGGCGCTCATCGGTCCGGGACAAGCGCCACCGTCTGTTTCCCCCGTCAGCGCCGCCGAACCTGACGATCTACCGGAACTCTCCCCCGAGACGCTGTGGCCCGGCGTCCAGGTGCCCGAGCCCCCTGCCCAAGTCTCGGTGAAACTGCGCCCTGCGGCACGCTTCAGCCGCCTAGCCGAAGTCACCGCCGATCTCGGTGGCCGGGTGCTGCGCAGCAACGATTGGACCGGCATCCACACGATGCATGTCCCCTCCGGCGTCGACGCGCAGGCCTACGCCGATCTGCTGTCGCTGGACCCCCGGGTGGAGTGGGCGGAGCCGGTGCAGTGGCGGCGGCTGACCGTGAGCAACCTTGCGCCGGTCACGCCGAATGACACCTTCTACACGAACAACCAGAAGTGGTACTACGACGTCATCATGGCTCCCGACGCCTGGGGCATCACTACCGGTGCGCCGTCGGTAATCGTCGCCGTCGTCGACAGTGGCGTCATGTGCACCCACACCGACCTGGCGGTCAACATGTGGGTGAACACGAAAGAGGTCCCGGGAAACGGCGTCGACGATGACAGCAATGGCTTTGTAGACGACGTCCATGGCTACGACTTCGTAGGCGCTGAGATAGGCACCTTCGCTGCAGCCAATCACCCTGGAGACGGCAATCCTTGCGTGAGCGCCGGCGACACATCGAACGGCAACGGTGTCGACGACGATGGTAGCGGCAACGCTGACGACGGCGTCACCCACGGCACCTTCGTAGCTGGGGTTGTGGCCGCCGCCGGAAACAATGGCGCAGGGGTTACCGGGATCTGCTGGTCCTGCAAGATCATGGCTATCCGTGTTGCCAATCCTGAAGGGTGGTTGCGCACAAGCGACACCGCCGACGCTATCTCCTACGCCTCTCGGAACGGCGCCAAGGTGATCAATTTAAGCCTGGCTGGATCACAGGCGAGCCAAGCCGAGATTGCAGCGATTGACCTCGCAGTGAACACCCACGGCGTCACGATCATCGCCGCCTCTGGAAACGACAACAAGACGCCTATCAGTTACCCAGCACGGCTATCAAACGTCATTGCCGTAGGCGCTTCCGCCCACACCAACACCAAGGGCCGAGCGCCGTTTAGCAGCTGGGGACAAGGCACTGCCTCAAATCCCTCAGTAGCCGTCGTGGCCCCGGGGGTCGATAACTTCTCGACCGCTATCCGCAGTGTCGCCGACCAAAATGCCGGCGCAGGTACCGCGGGAACACAAGCGTACCTCCGCGGCAGCGGTACCTCGTTCTCCACGCCGCTGGTGTCAGGCTTGGCTGGCCTCATGCTCTCTGTGAACCCTTCGCTTACGCCGGCACAGATTCGCAGCATGCTTACCACGACGGCAGCGCCGTTGCCCGATGACCCATCGGATGTCCCAAACGCCGGGTCCATGTGGGCCGGGTCCGGCATGATCAACGCGTTCGCCGCGGTCACCGCCGCCGGCGTCGGTGCCGCCACGCCCACCGCAACACCGGTTGGGCCGACTGCCACACCCTCAGCGACGCCGGTCCCGGGCACGCCGACGCTCACCGCCACGCCGCTGCCGGCGGGGTCGATCCCGCAACCAGTGGCGCCGCCGACCGGCGTCCTGCTGAGTGATCTGGGCACCACCGTCCAGTGGAACTTGGCCATCGGCACCACGCAATACCAGATCCAAGTGATCCCGGCGAACAACGATGGGCCGGCCCTCAACCTGATCCGCGACGTCGACCGCACCTACACGGTGGCCCCGCCAGTGTTCGGCACTGGGCCATACGTGATGCTGCCGGGCATGACCTATAGCTGGCGCATCCGCACCACCACCGCCACCACGTCAATCGACGAGAACAGCATGCAGTGGGGCGCCTGGTCGGCGGCGTTCTCGTTCCGCACCCGGTCGGCTACCAGCAGCACGCTCAGCGCACTGGTGCCCGCGAGCGGGGTTACCGTCGCCAACCTGCTACCGGTACTGCAATGGGCGAACAGCGACCCCGGGGTGTTCTACTACGAGGTGCAGCTTTCGAAGGATCAAACGTTTGGTACCAACCCCGCCACCGCGACGGCAATGGTGTACGGGGTGCTGCTGCACGGAGCGATCAGCGCGCCGGCGAACGCGTACGCAGTGCCACCAACGTTCCCGCTGGAGAATCGCACCCAGTACTTCTGGCGGGTGCGCCCCCGCATCCAGGGCGATGGCACGCCGGCCGACTGGTCCAATACCTTCCAGTTCGGCACTCCCTAACCACATACGAGAGGTAGCGCGATGGAGATCAGGAGTATTCGAGCCGACGAAGGGCTGAGGGTGCGCAACTTCCGGCTGCGGGCGCTCGGCAGCGATCCTGATGCGTTTGCTTCCACCCTGCAAGAAGAGCAGGCGATTCTCGAAAGCGAATGGCGGAGCCGGGCTGAACGGGTGGCCAAGGGCGAGACTGCGGCGACCTTCGTGGCAGATCACGAGGGCGCCTGGATGGGCATGGTGTTCGTGTTTCGTGAACCGCGCGCCCCAGACGTGGTGGACTTGGCCGGGCTTTGGGTCGACCCGCTGGTACGCGGGCACGGCACAGGTCACCACCTGTTGGACGCCGTGATGGCGTGGGCTCGCGAGCAGAAGGCGCACACCATCCGCCTGTGGGTGACCGAGACCAACACCGACGCCCGCAATCTCTACAAGGGGTATGGGTTTACCGAAACCGGCCGCCATCAGCCGCTACGCTCGAACCCCCAGCTCAAGTCACTCGAGATGACGTTGGAAATGCCGGCCGGGGAGATCGGGGGTGACTGACCCCGGCACCGCTTCTGTCATGCTGAGGCCACGAAGCATCTGGGGTCGGGGCGGGGGCCTTCCGGCTGTCCGTCATACCTACCGCAGTGGGGTCAGCGTCTCGTGAAGCGACGCGTCGCTGCCCCCGCCGCCCCGCCAGATGCCTTCTGGCGTCGGCATGACCAGCAGCCACCTCTGTCATGCTGAGGCCACGAAGCATCTGGGGGCGGGGCAGGCGGCCCTCTGGCTGACCGTCACGCCTACCGCATCGGGGTCAGCGTCTCGTAAGGCGACGCATCGCTGCCCCACCGCCCCGCCAGATGCCTCCTTCCGTCGGCATGACAGCAGGCGGCGCGTGCGGCCACCGCGACATGACCAGCGGCCACCGCAAGTGTCATGCTGAGGCCACGAAGCATCTGGGGCCGGGGTGGGGGCTCTCCGGGCTGACCGTCATGCCTACCGCGATCGGGTCA
>SHYE01000072.1 GCA_009692935.1 Dehalococcoidia bacterium
TGCGCATGAGAGCCTCCCAGCAGCCGCAATCAACCTAAGTACAACGACTGCCACCTACTGCATGAAAAAACCTGCGGGGCGCAGGTTACAAAGCACTAATGACAAAAATCACAATCTGCCACGGCGCAGCTTAGCACTGCCCTATGTCACTGTCAATCGAAACTGAGGTCGGCAGGCATGGCGTCTGCATCGGCTTTCCTGCCCTCCCGTTTCGCCGTACATTAAGGCGAGCACACCACGAGACCATCACCGACTCCATCGTGAGGTACCCCCTGAACTATACTCGCGCCGATGCTTGGGCCGTGCTCTGCGAGTACACCCAGACCGATAGCCTTCGCAAGCACGCCCTGACCGTAGAGGCGGTGATGCGGTACTTCGCTCGCCACTATGACGGCGATCAGGAAATCTGGGGCATGGCCGGCTTGCTCCACGACTTCGATTATGAGCAGTACCCGGATATCAACCAGCATGCCCTGGTGGGCGGGCGCATCCTCACCGAACGAGGCTACCCATCAGAAGTCGTGCAGGCGGTCATGGCGCACAACGAGATGACGGGAGTGAAGCGCGAGAGTCTGCTGGACAAGGTGGTGTTTGCCGTGGACGAACTGAGCGGGCTGGTGACCGCCACCGCCCTGGTTCGCCCCAGCAAGAGCATCCTGGAGGTGGACGCCGCAGCCGTACGCCGCAAGATGAAGGACAAGGCCTTCGCCCGCACCGTGAGCCGCGACGACATCTTCAAGGGGCTTGAAGAACTCGGCGTGGAGTTTGACCAGCACACCACCATGGTCATCGAGGCGATGTGCACGGTGGCGCCTGACATCGGCCTCCAGGGCCTGGTGACCAACGGCTAATTGAGCGCCAGGCCTCCAAGCCAGTTGCGCTGGACCAATAACTCCTCAACTCGCCGCCCTTCGGCTGCAAGGAAGGGCAGTTCCAGCGAGAGCCGAGCCGAAGTGGTTTCGGCCTCCAGCAGTTCTTGGCGTACCGGCAGGTCGAGCGGCAGCCGCTCCGCCACCGAATAAGACAACTTGAGCGGGTCTCGAGACAGCGGCACCCGCGCCACCCACTCGCCGTTCAGTGCCAACAGGCGGCGCAGGGTCTGCTGCGCCGCTGCGCGCACATCCTGTGAGGCGCGCTCCACGTCGTCGCCGGGCGGTTCGTCGAGGATCTGCACCATCGCCGATAAATACTGCCGCTCGCGAACCAGCTCCAGCACGCTGAACCGGCGCCTGCCCGCAGCGCTGACCGCCAAGGTGCCGTCGCCGAGGGGCGTCACTTCCTCTATGTGAGCCATGGTGCCCACCTCGTATGGCTCGGCCGCGCGCCCGACCTCTCGCCCTGCACGGATGAGCACGATGCCGAAAGCGCGATCATCCGTGGCCATGCAGTCGTCTATCATCCGCCTGTAGCGCGGCTCGAACACCCGAAGAGGCATTTCCATGCCGGGGAAAAGCACGGTATTAAGCGGGAACAAGGGTAAGAGTCGAGGCTGTTCGGCCATGGGCCACCATACGAGGAGAATACTGAAGGTTCGGGTTGAGCTTAAGGTGCGGCTGACAGACGGTCAACACGCCTGAGTGCCGCAAACCAGGAGTCTGGTTAAACTGACGCGCCAAAAAATGGTAGTGGAACGTGAAGCGCGCCGGTATGACATGTGCAGAGGCTTACATAACGCGTGATTGACGCGTGGGGGCCTGATGTCCCCAGCGGCCGCGCAACCTTGGAGGGACAGCCCTGAATACCCGAAACCTGCTCCTCGGGACAACGGCACTGCTCGCTTCTTTGGGCTTGGGGGGGGCTCTGTTTGGCCCCGCCACGGTGGCTCGGGCCGGCGTGAACGCGTGGACCCCGGCGGTCACGCCCACCAACATGAACACCACGGCCCTCGGCCTTTCCCCATCATTCCCGTGCGACAAGACCGTTTTCATGGGTACTGAAGGCCACAGGGTGTTCCGCACCACGCAGGGTGACCAGCCCGATCCCGTGTGGCTTGCGGTGAACAACGGCATTGGCGACCCCGGCATCTTGAGCCTAGCGGTCTCACCGAACTACGGCCGGTGCGATCGCATCGGCACCGGCGACAAGACGGTGTTTGTTGGCACGCGAGCCGGCCTCATCTACCGCACTGATAACGGTGGCGCCACCTGGACCCTGACCAACGGCGGACTTCCAACCGTTGGCTCGCCATCGAGCTATGCCATCGCCGCGATGGCCGCGTCCCCAAACTACGCCTCCGACCGCACCGTCATGGCTGCGCTACAGTCCACCGTTGCCGGTGGTCCGGACGCAGTCTACCGAACGACCGATGCTGGCAACATTTGGCTACCGTTCGATGCCGGCCTCACCGATCGCTCCATACAGGCCTTCGCACTGTCCGCCAACTTCGCCAACGACTTCACCATGTTCCTTGGGACCCGATTCAACGGCGTCTATCGCGTTGCAGGCAAGCTCAGCAATCCTACCAACCCCAGCTCTCAACCTAGCCCAACGCCAATAGCAACGCCCACAGCCTCCCCCACCCCTGCCAGTGGGCCGCGTACTGCCAGTGCCTCGACGGAACTGTTGGAGTCCGGCGACGCTAGGGTACAAGCGGTAAGGGTACCGTATCCCTCGCTAAGCCTGGTGGCTCGGGCTGCCGGAGCGCTTGACGGACAGGTCGGCTACGGCGTCCCCGGCCCGGTGGTCATTAGCATCACCGTTGAGAACAATGGGAACGTACCGCTGCTCGATATTGTGGTGCGCGACGGCGGGAAGCATGACTTCTGCGGCGACAACCCAGATACCGGTGACATCGATGAGTCCAAGGACGACTTCACCATCGCCCGCATCGCGGCCCTTGCCCCCGGCGAGAAACGGGAGCTAGCGGCCACGTTCTTGATGCGCCCTGAAGACCCGAACGCCAGTGGTACGTTGTTCAACCGGATCCGCCGAGCGGAGTGCGCGATTGGACTCAACGCGGTCAGTTCGCCCCCGCCGGATGAACCCAGCCCCGTGGTCGCCCAAGATGATGTTGTGGTGCAGCTGGTGCAGTGGGAATCGGTGACCAAGACCAACTCTGAAATGACGGACCTCTGGATCTGGTCGTTTGCCGTGTCACCCTTCTTCGCCAACGATCAGACAGTCTTCGCGGGTAGCGCTTACGGCGGCCTGTTCAAATCCAACAGTGCTGGTTCCGCTAGCACAACGTGGACACGGGTAAACTCAGGCCTCGAGCCCGAATGGGTCTCGGTGCGCTCGATCGTCATGTCCCCACGCTACCCCCAAGACCGTACCGTCTACGTGGGCACCGAGCGGGGGATTTACCGCGGCGTCGAGCAGCCCGACGGCTCGATGACCTGGAATCCGCTCAATCGCGGTTTCACCCGCAGTGTGGACGTCCGTTCCCTGCACATCTCGCCTGATTTCGGCTTCGATGGCGTGCTCTACGCCGGCACCTAGGGTGGAGAAGTCTATCGGCTGCACTACACGCCTGAGCCCACATGGATCCCGCAGTGGCGCGCCGTCAACGGTTTGTGGGCCTGGGCAGTCGACCTGACCCCCAGTGGCGTCCTGCTCGCGGGCACCTGGGGCGGCAGCCCATTCTGGCCCGGTGTTCTGGGCCGTAACAACCTGCAGACCGGCACCGGCTGGGAGTTCCCGCCGCTGCCGGGGCCGCCGGGAGGCGAAGTCACCACCTTTGCGGTGGCCAAGAAACCCGGCCCGACCGGACACACGATGTTTGCCGGATCCTGGGATCGTGGCTTGTTCCGCTCCGATGATTCGGGTGGGTCCTGGATCAACGTCAATCTGCCGACCTCACAGCCGGTGCGTTCCGTCTCGCTGTCAGCCAACTACGAGACCGACCGTACGTTTTACGTGGTGACCTGGGGAACCGGCATCTACCGGTCCTTCGATGGTGGCGCCACCTGGGGTCAACTCAATGCCGGACTCGCCGATCACCGCATTGGCTCCGTAGCGATGTCACCAAGTTATGCAAGCGACGGACTGGTGTATGCCGGCAGTGACTCCGAAGGCGTGCTGCGGTGGCACCCCACCGACAATCGCTGGCACACCGTCAATAGCGGCATGCCCAACACACGCGTCATGTCGATTGCGGTGTCGCCGGACTTCGCCAATGATCGCCGGGTGCTGGCCGCCACTTGGGGCGGAGGCGTTGCCGTAAGCGACAATCGCGGCGATAGCTGGGGAGCTCCGAACGGTGGTCTCAACAGCCTCTACACCCGCTTTGTGACGCTGTCACCCAGCTTCCCGGCCGATGGTCAAGCCTACGTGGGCACGACGGCGGGAGCCTACCGCAGCAATGATCGCGGTTCCTCCTGGGGTACCCTTGGTGACCCTCACGACGACGTTGGCACTGTGGACGTTGCTGGGTTGGCGGTGACCCCCGGCTCGCCCCGCACCGTGTTCGCCAGCACCGGCGGACGCGGCGTGTGGCAGTACACCGAGGTGGGGGCGTGGCCTCGGTGGCCCTGGAGCCGCTCGACGGCCTCCTGCAAAGCCCTAAGGCCCTGATCGGACTCCGTTAGGACGCTCCGCAGGGGCATGAACAGTGGGGGACGAGTCTAGGCTCGTCCCCCACTGTTCATGCAATCCCGGATACCGAGGAGCCGCCTCAGCGACGGCGCCACGGCCGGGAACCCCGCCCGATGTCCAACGCAACCAGGGTCTGCACTCCCCGGATGGTTTACCCACCCAGAGCCGTCAGCTTCCGGTTCTCTAAGCGCTAGGTCACGGCTCGGATGGTGTTCAGCACCCTAGATGTGGCCCTGATGATCCACCCAAGCCCAGACGCATCGCCACTGGCGCTAACGGCGGCCCCTTAGGCGGTTCCAGCAGCTCCGCAGCGCCTTGCCGAACAACTCTTTGCGCACCACAACCCACGCCTGCCGCAACGCCTGCTGCTCACCAGCGGATAGATCCCCAGTGCGATACCGAGCCCGGGTGTAGGCGGCGCCTATGCGTTGGATTTCGTCCCGTACGTCTGGCGTCTGATACGCCAGCGCTGCGGCGTATTCCTGAGGCGTCTGTCGCCGGAGGTGGCCGAAACGCGACAGCATTGCCAACCGGCACATCTTTTCGTAGGTTTGCGCTGGCAATCCCAGACCACGCAGGCCGTAGTTCCAGATCCACCGCCCCGTGATGCATACGGCCAGCGCCAGCAGCGCCGCGATAGCGAGGTTGCGGGCCAGCACGGCAAAGTCCATCTGCTGCGAGCTCGAAGCCCCGGCAGCCAAGCCATCCACAGGCTCGCCGAGGTCGTCCATGGGCGTCTCGCTGTCCCCAGGCAACAGATCGTCCTCGAAGGGAATGCTCCCATCATCCTTGTAGATACGGGGTGGCACCGGCCAGTTCGGCGTAGGGTTGAAGTCAATCCAGCCGTAGTTGGGGATGAAGGCCTCCACCCACGCGTGCGCATGCACCTCTCGGACCTGGTAGCGCTCCTTTTCGGCCTCGTACTCGCCCGAGACATAACCAACGGCGATACGGGCCGGTATCCCCATGGACCGCAGCATCACTGCCATCGCCGAGGCGTGATAGTCGGCGTATCCCCGCTTCAGATCGAACAGGAAGAAGTCGACGCCGTCCTGGTCTCTCGGCGGCGAGGGAATATTGGTGTTGTAGCTGAAGTCCCTCAGCCGGCTCTCGAGCGCAACAGCCCGGTCGAAATTGTTCCCCACCCCTTGGGTCCACTCCTGAGCCAGCGCCTTCACCCGATCTGGTATGCCAACCGGGATCTGCAGATACTGGTCTCGAACCCAACCGGGGAACTCCACCGGCGCCTGACGTAACGCCTCCACCGGCGCTTTAGACACCGAGGACACGATGGTGAAGCCAAGCTTGCCTTGCGTGCCGCTCGATGGACGAATGCTGGCATAGTCCGGTGGCGACGGCTCGGTCCGGCTCACCTCAAGCCCAACCACCTGCCCCCCAGAGCGATTCGCCTGCTCAATCCGGATGTCCGTCGCCGATCGCGAGAGAATGCGCTGCAGCACCCCGGACACCGGCAGCGGGTTGTCTCGCAGCAGATCGCGTATATCGTTCGCAGCGCGCTGCAGCTCGGCAGGCAGCCCCGTATTCCGGCGAGCATCGGTGAGATCGATTGAATAGCGGGCATTCGCCGCGGTCTCGGCGTTGGCAGGCTGGGTCACATACAACGGCATGCCACGGAAGGGAATCACATCCAGGGCCTGCACCAGCTCAATGGTTTGCTGAACCTGCTTGCGTTCTTTGTACTCTTCAAGACCGCCGGGAGCCGAGTCGCGCGGCGGCGTTTTGAGAACCCGATTGGAGGAGAGCCAGCCACCGCTGCTGTATTCACTGTACAATTCGGCCCGCCAATACCCCGACTCCTCAGCCTTGACGTACATCACTAGATCGCGAGCCAAACCAAGCCGGGCGGCCAGCGCATTATTGTCGCCGAAATTGACGGCGCCCTTAAAGGGCAGGGCCCGCCCGAAGGAGTGCAGCGGTGCGACCGTTCCAGAACTCACCGAGGCAAACAAGCGGTCGAACTGGCGCTCAACCACCCGCCACGGGCCGGTCGCCTCTTCCCAGGCAAGCGCCACCATGACCGATTGGCCGACGGCGGGCAGCATGAATGCTATCGAGAGAATGGCGCCGGCAAACAGCACCACTGGCGCTGACGAACCACTGTACTTGATCTCGGTTTCCGAGACGTGGGCTTTCAGCCACCGGGCCAGTAACCCTTGGCGGTGGGTCTCCATCATCAGCAACAGTGCGCAGAACAGGTACACGGCCAGGTTCGCGCCGAACTGTCCCTGCACATAGGTGAGGTTGATGGCCAAGCCGATCCCCGACGGCAACACCGCCAGCCACATGTTGTTATGGCGGTAGTAGAACCAACTTGAGAAATAGCCGATGAACCATGTCAGCAGAACAAGCTGCGCGGCGAAAGGCAAGCCATCGATATTGATGCCGTTGGTTGCGAGCACAAGGAAGAACGTCGACATGCGCCGGAATGCGTCTACCGCGCGCTCGGGTGTGGTCTCGCCACTGGCGCTCGACACAATAAGGGCGGCCACCATCAGTAGGCCGACGACGATAGCAAGCGGATGAATGAGGAACTGGTTGACTTTGAGCCTGGCGAACACTAGGCCTAGCAACAGCGCGGCAATCGTGAAACCGGCCAGCTGGGGCATTTCGCGCACCCACTGCGCGCCCTCGATGGTAGCGGTGACCGACAGGAACATCACGATCAGCAGCAGGAACGACCACCACACGCTGCGGGGGTCAAACAGTGCCTCGATCCCCGCAAACATCCCCGGTCGCGCTTTCGGTTCCGAGGCTGGCTTCACCGACGCTTGTCGCACCATTGGCTTACCCTCCTGAGCTTGAGCCGCCGTCCTCTGCCGCTTCTAACACTGCCAACCCCTCAGCTATCGAGCCTGCTCGCTTCACCAGGAAGCTCTGCACCCCACTCGCCACCAAAGCACCGACCGTGAGCAGCGGCGTCTGTTCCCCCCCGAAGGTGCTCGCCTCCACCATGATGACCGCAGCTCTGGCGCCGCGCCGCATGAGGTGTTGCAGTTGCTGCACCCACACCTCATCCATGGAGGAGGTCACGATCAGCAGGGTGGAGAACCGGCCGAATCGACGGGCTTCACCCACCAGCAACTCGGCCAGTGATACCGTTCCGACGGCGCGCACCAGTGCTAGTGACTCCATCATCTTAGCCATTTGATGGCCGCCACGGTCGGGCCGGTGCATGTCGAGTTGGTGGCCGAACGCCAGCAACCCAATTGGGCGGCTAGAGTCCAGATAGTGCTTCGCCACCGAGGCCGCCGCCGCAACCGCGTACTCCTCCGTGCTCTGCAGGCCGCTTCCCGCCTGAACCCGTGCCTCCAGATCAAGGATGATCCAGGTCTCCGCAGCGGGATCCTGCTCAAACTCCTTCACCATCAGCTTGCCCAAACGTGCGGTTGAGGACCAATGGATGCGGTTGTAGCTATCGCCGTGCACGTACTCGCGCACGCCCGATGCGTTCGGTGTCACGAAGTGCGTTCGCCGGTGGTAGCGCCCTTCACCCGGCAACTCGGCAGGGGGCAATTCGAAGCGCGTCAGCGGAACCGTCTGCGGGTAGACGGTCAGATGATACTGCTCGCCGACCACCAACTCCTGCCGGAAGAACCCAAAGGGATCACCGGACGCTAGGCGCGTTGGGCCAATGCGAAAGCGGCCGCGTCGGTCGCAGGGGATCTGCACGCGCCACGTACGTTGAGCATTCGGCGCCAAGTGCGTTACGTGGGGCGGAATAGCCCCGGGAAGATCGGTCAGCTGTTCAATCTCCAGCCAGAACTTCGCGATCCAGCTGTCATTGAACACGGTCATCTGCTCGGTCACCTCGTCACCCACGGTGGCGTAGGTTCTACTGCCCTCGTAGTTGACGTCGAGCCCCTGGAGGCTCGACTTCGTCCAAAGCCAAGCCCCGCCAAGTACCAATATCAACAGGTAGGTCACGCGCACATATAGCTCGGAGCCACTGGACAAGGCGAACACGGCCCCGACGAGTATGAGGGCGATGAGGACGCCGACGCGAACGGTCGGTACGGCTTGCTCCGGCGCTTAGGAGACTATCCAGCGACTGGCGCGCGCGCCGGGCACCGGGACACGCTCCAGCACATCGGCCACCACCCGTTTCGGAGTGATCTCCTTCACGCGCGCTGATGGATTGACGATCACCCGGTGCACCAAGGTGGCCGCCGCCAACTCTTTCACGTAGTCAGGGGGCACGAAGTCCTCGCCGCGGAGTACTGCCATGGCCTGCGCGGTGCGCATCAGCGCCAGCGAGCCGCGGGGGGACGCTCCTAGGTACACATCCTCGTGCTGGCGAGTGGCATTGGCAATGGCCACGATGTACTGCTTCACCAAAGGGTCCACCATGATCGCCTTCACCTGCCGCTGCATGCGCTCGATCTCCGGCACATCCACCACTTGCTCCAGGCTGTCGAGCGGGTGCGCCGTCTGCTGGTTGTCGAGAATCGCGACTTCATCGTCTGGGGATGGGTAGCCTAGTTCGATGCGCATAAGGAAGCGGTCGAGTTGTGCCTCCGGCAGAGGGAAGGTGCCCTCGTACTCGATGGGGTTCTGGGTAGCCATCACCATGAATGGGCTCGGCAGCGGGTGCAGCACACCGTCCACCGTCACCTGGTGTTCTTCCATGGCCTCCAGCAGCGCCGACTGCGTCTTGGGGGTGGCGCGGTTGATCTCGTCTACTAGGACGATCTGGGCGAAGATAGGGCCGCCCCGGAACTCGAAATCTGAGGTCCGCTGGTTGAAAATGGACACACCGGTCACATCACTGGGAAGCAAATCGGGGGTGAACTGTAACCGCCTGAAACTGCAACCGACCGAACATGCGATGCTCTTGGCGAGCGTGGTCTTCCCGACCCCCGGCACGTCCTCTATCAGCAGATGTCCCTGGCACAGCAAAGCGATAACCGCGAGCTCCACCACGTCCCGCTTGCCAACGATGACCTTCTCGACGTTGCCGACAATGCGCTCGATTACTCCGGTGCCCAGCTCCAACACACGCTCCTTTCGCCCACCACAGCCTGGCGCCATGTTGCCGGCGCTGCGAAAATCCACCGAACATACGCGGGAACTGCCCTAGCCGGTGGATAGCTCATTCTAGTAAGTAGTACGACTAAACGCAAACAATTGCAGCGTGGCGGAGAGCTATCAAGCCTCGCCCAGATACGCCACATGGTCTGGTGGGCAAGAGCCACACGCTGGTGCTCCGGCTAACGCCTCGCAGAGAGGCTTCCTAGAGACCGCGGTAGGCCAGCAACACCCAGGCCGACAGCGCAACCCAAAGCACGATGCACAGGATGAGGGGCAGGTCGGAATACAGCACGTCCTCCGGGCTTCCCCCTTGTTCGCGCACATGCACTAGGTACAGGTACCGGAAAATGCCGTAGAGTACCACCGGCACCGTCAGCATCATCGCGTGGTTCTTGGGCAAGGCTTCTGCCGTGAAGGTGTACAGACTATAAGCGACGACCGTGCTGGACGCCACCACGCTAATCATCTGATCCACCAGTGGCAGCGTATACTCCTCCAGGTTGCGGCGATGGCTGCCCGCCTGGCCCTGCAGCAGCGTGAGTTCTTGGCGCCGCTTCTCCAACGCCAAGAACAGCGCCCCCAAAATGGTCACCATGTACAACCAAGGGGAGATGGGAACGCCAATCGCAACGGCGCCGCCGGCTGCACGAGCCACGAAGCCAAGGGCGATGATGAACACATCGACGATCACGAGCTGCTTAAGGCCCAGAGAATACGCCACCATCAGAGCAGCGTAGCTGCCG
>SHYE01000073.1 GCA_009692935.1 Dehalococcoidia bacterium
CATACCAGCCGCCACTCGGCCAGTGTGACCAGGCAGGCCGCCGCGGCCAGCAGCCGGTGGCCGAACAAACAAAACGAGAGCCGGTAGACCGCTGCAGCCGTCCCAGCAAGACAGACCACACCTAACGCCATTGCCCACAGCAGCGGGGGGAGTTCCAGCCAATAGGCAACCGCCAGGAGTGCGCTCCAGAGCGGCGAGGTCGCGGCAGCTGACGGTTCTCCCGCCACGATGACCAGCTGGCCAACCTCCGCCAGGTTGCGGGCCAACGTCTGGTGGATCCACGCGTCATCTAGCGGCACGCCACCGGCGCCGGTCGCTGCCCGCGCCGCCGCCAGATAGCCTGCCGTGGTCAACGCCAAAAGCGCGCCGCCAGTCGCCATCAACCAACGCCCGTCCAGCTGGTTCAGGCGTTCTACGAGGCGGTTAGTGGGCATAGCGGCGAACCACCAGGCCACCCAGGGTCTTCTCAGCAACGCGACGGTAGCGGTCATCGATGTCGGCTGCCACCGCCCGCTGATAGTCGACACTATGGTCAAGCGAGACCACCAACCAGAAGCTGGTGCGCCCGAGAATCGCGGGTTCCAACGCTACCGGCCTAACCGGGTGGACAACCTGCGTCGAACGGGCGCGCGAGGTCGCGGCGTCTTGTTCCGGGTCCCCCGCCAGCAGCAGGTTGCGATGGGCCGGAGCGTACACCAGAAACAGTAATAGACTGCCGTCGCTGGTGTGCAGCACAGGCTCGTGGAGGCCTGCCTCAAGCATGACCAGCTGCGCGGCCTCACGGTAGAGTGGCTTGCCCTGGGCGGGCGACCAATACCAATTGCCAAGGCTCCACCCTGCAATCGCCAGAAGGCCGACGCCGAGGCTCGCGCCCAGCAGTCGAGGCCGCAGCTCGGTGGCCACCCAGCCCAGCAGCAGGCACAGGGGCAGGCTCACGCCGATCACCACGCGGTCGAGATACACCGAGCGCACCTGCGACACCAGGAACAGCCCCACCACCGGCAGCACCGCCCACACCCACAGCAGCGCCAGGGCGCGAGCATGCGGCCGGCCAGCGGCCATCGCAGGCAGCGTGACCCCCAACGAGGCTAACACCAGCGCTAACCCCAGCACGAACAGCGCGGGCCCGCCGAATGGCCCCATGAGCACCTGGTAGAGCGACAACAGCGGCGCCAAAAACGCCGGCGCCGGGGCCCAAAAGGTAGTGAGCACCGTATTCAGTTGCACAACGGTGACCGCAATCCAGGGCACGAAGGCCAACGCGGCGACTCCCAGGGCAGCCACCACTCCTCGCAACCGCCGCCAGTCGCCACGGGCATCGAGCACCGCCCAGGCCGCCAGCGCCAGGCAGGGTAGCGCGCCCAAGGTGTGGGTATACAGCGCTCCGGCGGTTGCGGCGCTGAACAGCACCCACCCCCGGCGCTCCCCCCGCACCCAGCCGAGGGTAAAGCCGAAGCCCGCCAGTGCCAGCAGTGCCAGCAACTCGCCGTACATGCGCAGCTCCTGCCCATAGAACACGGGGAAGGGTGCCACCGCCAAAGCGAGCGCCCCGGCCAACGCGGCAGCGGGCGGCAGCAGTAGCCGGCCGGTTGCCCACAACAACGGCACCGCCAACGTGCCCGCCAGCACCGAGGGAAAACGCAGGTAGAACTCCAAGGCTGTGTCGGCGCCCCAGAGGTGCAACAGCAGGAACGACAGTGGCTGGTTGGTGTCGGAGGCCACCCGTTGCAGCAGGTCCGGCACGGGGGGCCGGCTCAGCAGCGCGTGGTAAACCTCGTCGTACCACAGGCTTTGGCCCCCGAGATTGGTGAGGCGCAGAAGGAACGCGAGGAGGGTGATACAGACTGCCCATCGTCCCGTATGGGTCAGGCGCGTCGGGGCAGCGGTGGTCATCATATCATGTGCCGCCAGCTTAGTCGCTAACGTCATCCGCGTCAGGCCGAGGAGGGCGATGCCAACCTCGGCGATGGTGCGGGCAGCGCGTCCTCCGCCGCCGCTTCGGGGTGGGCGCGCCGCTCGCGCAATAGCAGGCCAGCGCCAACCAACAGAGGAATCAGGTAATAGTAGCTATAGATGCTGCGCCATGCGAACCACAGCGGCACCAGCGGCAGAATCAACGCGAGTTCGGCATGCGCGCTGCCCCAACGCAGGTAGGCGAGCAGGCAGGCCACACCGGCGACGACCTCCAGCAGCAGTTGGGCGCCTTGGTGTGCTGCGGCCGCGGTGTCCACCTCGTAGTTCGGCAAGGAGTGCATAGCGGCGGCGGTGACCAAGCCGAGACCAATGAAGGCTGAGAAAACCGCTAGGACGCACACCCAGGGCCGGATGGCGCCGGCTGCAACCGCAAGGATAATGCTGATAGAACAGGCGCTCAGCAGTACGCCCAGCGATGCAAGGCCGATCCGCCCGCCAAGCCCCGCTTTGTTCGCCACCAGCTCGTCCCAGAGCAGCCCGCTCTCGTACCAAAACCCGATGGACATGACCACCGCCGCGATACACATCAGCGCAACGGTCTCGGTCAACCCGGTCACCGTTATCGGATTGCGCGCTTCGCCGGCCTCCTGCCGCTGAAACCGTATTCGGGCAAACAGCGTAATGAGCACCATAAGCGGCAACATGTAGAAGTACGACGAAAGGCTGCGCCAGGCCAGCCACAACGGCAACCAGGGCAGGACCATAGCGAGTTCGGGGAGCATGCGCCCGCGCTTGTAGAACACGACCAGCGCGGCCACAAGCGCGACCACCTCCAACACGGTGTAGGCACCCTTAGAGAGATCGGGAAGCACCAGCGCGCCCAGGCGGGCGGGTCCGAACCCCATGACCGGCAGTGGGAAGAGCATCGGCCCCAACACGCCCTGGAGCCAGCCCTGAACGTCGGTGAGTGCAAACGGCAGGTTGGTTACCAGGAACACGCTGCCCGCCACTACGCTGCAGCGCAGAGCCGCTTTCCAGCCCCCCAGGTGATATTGTGCGATCACGTAGAAGGGGAAAAAGAACCACGACAGCTGCTTGATGGTCAGCGCCGCCCCCATCAGCAGTGCGCTCGTCAGCTGCTTTCGCCGGATGAGCCAAGCGGCGACTACTACCAAGCTCCACAGTGGCTCGCCAACCCCGGCCCCGGCGATCCACAGAGAGAGAAAGCTATGGAGCACAGCGTAGCCTAGCGCCAACATGGCTACAGCAGACGGGGCGAGCCAGACCACCAAGCCCAGCAGTGCGACACCCGCCAACCCATACAGCCAGCGTATGTCGACACCCAGTGCTTCGAAGGGCACATCGACCAGGAAGGCGCCGGCTGGATAGGTGTACGAGCCCATCACGGTACCATCTTGGGCGTAGGTGATGGAGTTGGAGACCACGGGGTACCTGGCGTAGGAAGCATCGACCTCGAAGTCGGCGTACGGATGCTTCCCCTGCAGCAGCAGACCGGCGGCATAGCGCGTGTGCGAAGCACTATCCACGCCGTACTTGGTAGCGATGGCCACGTTGTACAAAGGGGGTAGTACGGCCACCACAAACCCCAGCACCAAAGCCAGGCGCAGCGTCCGTTTACCAAGCGATGGCACCGCAGCGAGCACCAGCAATGCGACGCCGATGCCACTGAACAGCGTGGCAGCGAGCGCAAATGGAAGGGCAGTCCCCAGCCTGTCCTGCGTTGTCGCGGCGATCTGAAAGAGCTGCTCGGAAGGCTTTGCAGCAACGGCAAACGTTACCGCAGCAATGAACAGCAGGCCAAGCCGGTTCAGCAACTGGCTGCCAGGTGCGGATGGGTCTTGCGCGGTCATGTGCCTGCTCCTTCGCATCGCTCAACGCTAATACCTTCCACTGTGACCAACGTGCGAGACGCAGAGTAGGTACAAATGGGCAGAAGGAGTCGAGCCGTTAGGCGCACCGGCTCACCGCCACCGATTGGCTTACGCCCATATCCGGCCCGCGGGTTACCTGCCGCCATGTCCCGCACCCCGAGCGTTGCAATCTGCCGATAGTGATTGCATGTCCCCCGTCAGTACCATCAGAACCAGCGCCCCAGCGCATCTGGGTGTCGAGCAACACCCAGGGCCGTCCGGGATCAACCGCTTGGGCTACGTGGCGGCGCTGGGCGGGTTGCGTGGGGTGGCCGTTCTGGCAGTGTGCATGTTGCACTTTCACGTGCCATTCCTGCCGGGAGGCTACTTAGGCGTTGATCTATTCTTCGTGTTGTCGGGGTTCTTGATCAGCAGTCTGCTGGCCGCCGAGTGGCATGACCATGCTTCGATAGATTTGTGGCGATTCTACGGACGGCGAGTGCTGCGGCTGCTTCCGGCGCTCTACGCCATGCTTTTGATCTTGACGCCGCTCCTCACAGCGGAGCAGTTCATTGCCGGCCTGGGCTACACCGAAAACCTGATCATGGTGTCCGGCCAGCAACTCGACTATCTGAATCACCACTGGTCGCTTGCCATTGAGGAGCAGTTCTACCTGGCTTGGCCGATTGCGCTCCTGGTCCTCTTCCGCCTGGGATTCTCCAGGCAGAAGGTCCTGTGGGTGCTGGTCGCCCTGGTTGCCATTGTGACGGCAAACCGGGTGGCTCAGGCACTCGGCGACCCGGTTTAGCAACGCCTTTATTACGGCACCGACGTACGAATGGACGGGCTGCTTATTGGAGCTCTGGCCGGTTTGGTATGGACGTGGCGTCTTCTACGGCCTAGCGGTCATAGGACAGTCCAGTGGCTAGCGGGCGTCAGCACTCTCATGCTTGGCTTAATGGTCATCACCCTATCAGTGGAGAACTATCTGCTGTACCAGGCAGGTCTCTCCGTCGCCTCGCTCGCGGCTGCATGCCTTGTGTTGCAGGTTATGATCGCCCCCGCCAGCCGGCTCTCTGTGACTTTGGCATGGCCGCCGCTGGCCAGTCTGGGCCGTGTTTCTTACGGCGTATACCTGTGGCACCATCCGATTGCATTCGCAGCGGCAGCGGTTGGCACGCCATGGTGGTTGGGTACCGGATTGGGGTTACCATTGGGCATAGCATTTGCGATCCTCTCGTACCGGCTCATCGAGGCACCGGCCCTGCGGCTGAAACACCGGCTACGGACGCGGAAGTCGACGCTGGACCTGCGGGCCGCTGCGTAGGGCCATCAACTGAAAGTGGGCTGCATATAAGCGCAGCCCCTTCGTCGGTAGCTCCGGTCGGCGTCTCTACCGACCGTCGATCCACACGTCCGTCAGCGGCCAGCCGGTGCCGCCGAAGTTCGGGCCGTAGTTCTTCACGTACGGGTGCCAGTGCTGGTACTGCACGCCGGCGTACAGCGCCAGCGCGTGCGCCTGATCGTAGATGCGCTTGCCTGCTTGCTTCACGATCTCCATCCGCTTCTTCGGGTCGATCTCGCGCCGCTGGGAGAGCAGCAGTTCCGTCAGCGCCGGGTCGTTGGTGCCGCCGTAGTTGCCCTTGGACGACGGATGGAACACGTTGAACAAGTAGGAGTCGACATCCGACTCGAGCGACTTCGAGGTGTGGGTTAGCGTGTAGTCTCCGGTCTTCTTGGCCTCCGACTCGACGGCCTTCTCCTGGCTCTTGAGCGTCATGTTGATGCCGGCCTTCTTAAGCTGGGCCTGCAGCAACTCCATGGAGGTGATGTACGCCTCGCCGTAGGACTTGCCGGGGAAGATGAATTCGAGCTCCAGGCCATTGGCAAAGCCCGCCTCTGCCAGCAATTTCTTCGACTCGGCAAGGTCGAACTTCTGGATCGCCTTGATCTCATCTTGGGAGAAGGCATCGGGGAACACGCCGGCCATCGCGCGGCGGCCCTTGCCCTGGAACAGCACCCTGATGAACTCGTCGGGGTCGATGGCATAGGCCATCGCGCGGCGCACCCGCACGTCCTCCAACGGCTTCTTGCGAGCGTTGATGTAGAAGTGCATCGGCGCCGGGTCCGAGTACTCGAAGTGGGTGGCGTTCGGTACGGCCTTAATCACGTCCTGTGACTGCTGTAGGCCGAGCCGGCCGCTTCCGCCGAGGATGTCGAGCTGCTTGGTGCGGAACGCCGCCGAGGCCGTGGAGTCATCGGGGATGACCAGCCAGCGGATTTCGTCCAAGTAGGGCTTACCGGGCTCGTAATAGGTCGGGTTCTTCTTCAGGATCCACCTGGAGCCCTTTTGCGAGCTGGCCTCATCGAGCTGGAACGGGCCGCTGCCCGCGTTCTGGGTCTTCAGATGGCCGTCTTTGTCGTAAATCTCCCGCGGCACCACCGGGTTGAAGTCCGAGGCCGCGTAGTTCAGGAATGGGGCGTAGGGCTCCTCGAAACGGACCACAACGGTGGTCGCGTTGGGGGCTTCAACGCTCTGGACGCCGTCGAACATCCACGCGAACTGGGCCGTGGGCAGCCTCTTGTCCTTGAACTCTCCGGTGCGCGACCAGTACTCGTAGCTCCATTTGACGTCGGTTGAGGTGAGAGCGCGGCCGTTCACCGGCGCCTTATCGGCGAACTTCACGCCTGGGCGCAGGTTGAAGGTGAAGGTCTTGCCGTCGGGGCTTACCGTCCACTTCTCAGCCAATTCAGGAGCCAGAATCAACTCATCGTATCTCACGTCGGGGCCCGACTTGAAGCCAAGCAGACTGCTGTAGATGAACGCCTGGCCGTCGCCGTTGGGAATCGACTTGCCGACGTAACTCAAGTCCCAGTCGAATGGGTCGTTAGCGATGCGCACCGTCATGGCGCCGCCGCTCTTTGGCTGACCGTTGCTGTCGCCGGTTTGCCCGGTGGGGGCGGGGGCCGTTGGTGCAGCGCAAGCCGCAAACAACAGCGCCGACGCCGCGCCGGGCAGCAGGATAGACCACTTATGCATAGTTCCGTCCTTCACTACCTGTTGAACCTTAACCACAATACGTCACGGGGTTAAACCTTGACGGTGACCCCAAGCATATACTACGCTCCCGCAGGAACACAGCCTATTCGGATATCGTAACCAGGCTGGCGCGATAGTCAATCACAATATCGGACATGGAGATAGGCGATGGCAGAACCTGGCAAGTATGCATACGACAGATGGGTTGATTCCTTAGGAGTCCCGGTACACCGGGGCTATTTTGTGGAAGACCTTCGCACGGTGCCCCTGGGCAAGTGGGACCAGCGAGAGGCCGACTCCTGCTTCATCCAGCTGAACGGCGCCGAGGGCATCACCGAGGTACGGGTAACCGAAATCCCGCCCGGCGGTACGCTGAAGCCGTGGACTCTGGCCATCGACGAGACGATGTACATCGTCAGCGGGCGCGGCATGACCACCGTCCGCCACAGCGAGGGCCCCGGCCGAAGCTTCGAGTGGCAGAAGAACGCGCTGTTCATGATTCCTGGCGGCTATACCGCCGAGCTGAGCAACATGAGCGGCACCGAGCCCGCACGCGTGATGTCCTACAACTACATGCCGCTGGCCATGACCGTGGTCGATAATGCCAAGTACTTCCTCAATAACCCCTTCGCCTACACCCGGCGCGAGCCGAGCACCGACGAGAACATGTACGCCGAGGCCAAAGTCCAGACGGCCGACGCCCCGGGTGGCATGCCGCGGCAGGTGTGGTACGGCAACTTCTTCCCCGACATGAAGGGCTGGGACAAGCTGGTGCCCTTCAAGGGCCGCGGCGCCGGCGGTCACGTGGTGTTCATCCGCTACCCAGAGTCTAATATCACCAACCACATGTCGGTGTTCCCCTCCCGCACGTACAAGAAGGCGCACCGTCACGGCCCCGGCCGCGCGATCGTCATTCCCGATGGCGAGGGCTTCTCCGTGATGTGGGAAGAGGGCAAGGACAAGGTCGTCATCCCGTGGCACGAGGGCAGCCTCTTCACGCCGCCGGACAAGTGGTTCCACCAGCACTTCAATGTGGGAGCGATTCCGGCCCGCTACCTGGCGTTCCACCCACCGGCGCAGTTCGCCGGTTACTCCGAGAAGGTGGAGGATCGCCGCCGCGACCAGATCGAGTACCCGCAGGAGGAGCCGTGGATCCGCGAGAAGTTCGCGGCCGAGTTGAAAGGCCACGGCACTACCTCGATCATGCCGGAACAGGCCTACAAGGACGAGAACTTCGAGTGGGACTACAAGGGCGAGTAGTCTGACGCAAGGCTGAACCAACCGGCCTGGGCCGAAATCGGCCCAGGCCGGTTCATGCCCGCCTACAGTGGCTACACTGTTATCGGTCAGCGGATGCTCCTCCGTGGAGGGAAGGAGTTAGAGGAGGGTCGAAGTACTGCGCGAGAGTCACTCTGCGGCGGAACTTCTACCCGTTACTATTAAATCTCATCGACTCTGACTATGGAACGGACTATGCACGACCTCGGTGAAATGCACGAACACGAGATTGAGGAAGCGGCCCGCGAGCAGGCGGCCGAAATCCGAGCCCAGGGGGAAGACATCGAGGGCCTGGAGCGCTTCACGCTCAAGAGCGTCGGTATCGACATCGGCTCATCGACGTCGCACCTGGTGTTCTCCAAGTTGACGCTGCGCCGCAAGGGCGCGGGCTACTCGGCCAAGTTCGTGGTGACCGCGCGCGAGGTGCTGTTCCGTTCGCCTATCAGTCTCACCCCTTACAGCACCGGCGTGACGATCGATACCGAGAAGCTGCAAGCGTTCTTCCACAAGGCCTACGAGGACGCGGGCATGACCCCCGCCGATGTGGATACCGGCGCTGTTATCCTGACCGGCGAGGCCTTGAAAAAGGAAAACGCCGCAGCGGTACTGCAACTCTTCGCGCACGAGGCCGGCAAGTTCATCTGCGCCTCGGCCGGCCCGAACCACGAGACGCTGCTGGCGGCCCACGGCTCGGGCGCGGCCCACGTCTCGGAGGCTACCGGCAAGACGGTACTCAATGTCGACGTCGGTGGCGGCACCTCCAAGCTCGCGCTGATAGAGGGCGGCACCGTGACGCAAACCGCTTCGCTGAGCGTCGGGGCGCGTCTGGTGGCCTTCGACGACCAGGGCGTGCTGACCCGCATTGAGGGACCCGGCGAGCAGATGCTGAACTCCTTGGGTATTCAGCCCCGCTTGGGTCAGCCGCTCACCCCCGAACAACAGGAGGCCTTCGCCGGTCTGCAGGCCGACGTGCTGTTGCAGGCCATCTCGGGCAACCTGGGGCATGCGCCGCTCACCAGCGATCTGTTCATCACCGAACTGCTGGAGACCACGGCGCCCTTCCATGGTGCCGACCACGTGATGTTCTCGGGCGGCGTGTCGGAGTACCTGTACGGCGCCGAAAGTGCCGGTTACGGCGACGTGGGCCCGCTGCTGGGCCCGGCCATCCGCCGGCGCATCGAAGCGCTGGGCAAACCCGGCTTCCTGGTCCAGCCCGAGGAGGGCATTCGCGCTACCGTTATCGGCGCGGGCGAGTACACGGTGCAGGCCAGCGGCAGCACCTGCTTCATCGGGAGCCCTGACGCGCTCCCGGTTTTCGGCCTGAAGGTGGTGCGGCCCTACACCGGCGGTGGCGATGACTTCCAAACGGCGGTGAAGCGTGCCCTGAACAAATTCGACCTCGATCGCTACGGACCAGGGCTGGCGATGGCGGTGGCGGTGGCGGGGAAACCCGACTACCAGATATGCCGCAAGCTGGCCGAGGACGTGGCGACCGCCGTGCAGGATGCCAATCCGGCCGTGCCGCTGTATCTGGTGCTGGACCAAGACATGGCCAAGTCACTGGGCTACATTCTGCAGGACGAGTTGAAGATGACCCGTCCCCTTATCGTCATTGATGGCATCGATGTCGGCGACTTGGATTACGTGGACATCGGCCGCACCATGGGCGCCTCGGAAGTGGTGCCGGTCACGGTGAAGAGCCTGCTGTTCCCCAATCGCGCCGGCAAGTACTTCGAGGAGGAGTAGGCCCTAGCCAGCATTTACAACAGGGTAACGGCCCAGCCCACACCACCAGCCTCGGCGGCTCTACACGACAGTATTAGCGCTGTCATCCCGACGCAGGAGGGATCTGGGGGGGGGGCCATCACCACGCCTCGGATGCACCGCAAGCTGGCGGCGAGCGACGGTGAGACCTCGCCCCGCCAGACGCCTCGCGGGCTCGGCCTGACAGTGTTGGCGCTGTCATCCCAACGCGAAGAGAGAGTGGCTGCCGATGCAGCCACTCTCTCCATTTTCATTCGTAGCTTCGATTCGGGGTTACTTCTTGAACTGGCGCCGCACCCAGAGAATGATCCGGTCGGCGACGGTGCGTTGGCCCGCCCGCATGTCGACGACTTGTCCCCGCC
>SHYE01000074.1 GCA_009692935.1 Dehalococcoidia bacterium
AATCAGTCCGCTCTTGCCGGGACCACCGACGGCCTGGACAGCAAAGATGCCTGTAGCGATACAGCCCCAGATACCGGCCACCCCGTGCACACTGAACACATCGAGTGAGTCATCGAGCCCGGTCTTGGGCCGAAGCATCACCGCGTAGTAGCAGAGGGCCCCAGCGACAAGGCCAATGATGATAGCCGAGGCGGCAGTCACGAAGCCCGATGCCGGGGTGATGGCGACGAGCCCAGACACAGCGCCGGTGGCAACGCCCACAGCGCTCATGCGGCCGTTCTGTATTTGCGACAGAATGCCCCAGGTGAGTGCGCCCGCGGCCGCCGCAGTGTTGGTGACCAGGAACGCGTTCACCGCCACGCCGTTGGACGCCAACGCAGAGCCGGCGTTGAACCCGAACCAACCAAACCACAGGATGCCGGCGCCGAGCACCACGTAGGGTACGTTATGCGGCTCGAGCCCAGGGTACCGGCGCTTGCCAAACACCACGGCGGCTACCAGTGCCGCCACGGCGGCGTTGATGTGTACCACCGTGCCGCCGGCGAAGTCGAGCGTTCCCATTTTGAACAGCCAGCCGGTAGATGCCCACACCCAGTGAGCAATCGGCGAGTACACCAACGTGGACCAAAGCACCAGGAACACCAGGTACGTGGTGAACTTGAAGCGTTCCACCACCGCGCCGGTGATCAAGGCTGGAGTGATGATGGCGAACATCATCTGAAAGACAACGAACAGGAGCGTCGGGAAGGTGTACCCTGCGAGCACATCGCTGACGCCGATGTTTGATAATCCTAGCGCCGACAGGTCGCCGACCCAATCGTTGCCGTCCCCGAAGGCAATACTGTACCCCCAGAGTACCCAGACCACGCTGACCACGGCCATTGCCATGAAGCTGAGCATGATCGTGTTGACGGCGTTGCGACCTCGCACTAGACCGCCGTAAAAGAACGCCAACCCCGGCGTCATGAGCAGGACGAGCGCGGACGCGGTGAGCATCCACGCGGTATCGCCTGTGTTCATGGAACCTCCCTTGAAATGTGATTGACGGTTCGCACTAACCGCATGTAAGCATACTAAGGGCAGGATGTTACGGGGATGTTACACCGCAATTACGGTCGTGTGACCCTGCTCAAGCGGTGCCCCACTTCCGGCTGCTGGCGCACAGGTGCGCTGCGGGCGCGTCAGCGATGCCGGGGTGTGCCGTGCTCTGAGCGTTATGCGATCCGGCGCACGCTCGGAGCCAGCAGCGCGACGGCTACCACCAAGAGTGCACAGCTAGCACCCATGAGTCCCATGGCGACGCGCGCATCGAAGACCGTGGCCAGTGTACCCGCCAGCAGAGTGCCCAGCGGCACCAGGCCCCGATCGAGCAGGTAAATGCTCATCACCCGGCCACGGAGCTGTGGCGGAGTCGCCGTTTGCAGGAAGGAGTTGGCGAAGGCGTTGTAGCTGGTGTTCGCGAAGCCAGACACCGCCAGCAGGGGGAGGGCGACCGACAGCCACGGGGCCATGGAGATACCCAGGATGGAGAGGCCAAACGCCGCGGCGCCCGCGAGCATCAGGGTACCTCTGCGGCCTACGCGGCCGAAGGTAGCCACCCCGAACGCGCCGATGACCGCGCCGATGCCGGGCGCCGAGAACAGCATGCCCAGCCCCTCGGGGCCGACGTCCAGCTCCTCCTTGGCAAATACGGGCAGCAAGCTGGTGTAGGGCTGGGCGAGCATGAGCGGCGCCAAAGCCAGCAGCAACACGATCTTGATCTCCCGATGGTCGGCGATGTAGCGGAATCCTTCGCGCAGACCTGCCCAGAGTTGCAGCTCGCGGCGTTGCCTGGCCTGCTCCCTGGTCTCTGGCACGCGCATTTGCATGGTCCAGAGGGTTGCCGAGGCGTAGAGAAGACTCTGCACCAGATAGGCGCCGCCCACGCTGACTTGGGCAATCAGCAGCCCGGCGATCGCTGGACCCACGCTGCGACTCATATTCAGCACCGCAGAGTTCAAGGCTATGGCGTTCACGATGAGCCGCTCGCCGACCAGGTCGGAGATCAACGCCTGACGGGCCGGTTGCTGGAAGGCCTGCAGTGTGCCGGCTGCGAATGCTGCGGCAAACACATGCCACACCTCGATCTGTTGCGTGAGCACGAGTACGCCCAGCATCAGCTCGATGAAGGCGTTGCCAGCCTGCGCGACGAGCAGCTGTCCCTTGCGGCCAAAGCGATCGGCCACCACGCCCGCCGCGATGCCGAACAGCACCATCGGCACCGCTCTGGTGGCGGTAACCGCACCCAGCAGGAGAGGAGACCCCGTCAGCTCGTAGATGAGCCAGCCGCGACAGACTTGGTCCATCCACTGGCCCATCGAGGTGCTGGCCTGTCCTAACCAGAGCAGGCGATAGTCGCGCACGGCCAGCGATTGGAATGCCCGCCGCCACGCCTTCTCGTTGGACGGAGGCGTCGCCGGCGCTGTGGGAGCCGTGTCTGGCGTAGTCATGGGTCAGTTGCATTATCAGTGCTAAACAATGTAGTATCAAGGCATTGATAAAGACTATGAGGATAAGGATTTTCGATGACTGAAGCTGCCCGAGTAGCACCTCCCCAGAGCGAGCTCCTGGAGTCCGTTGTGCGATTGGTGGTCAGGGTCTCCGCCGCGCTCGATCCGATCCGCCTGCAAACGTGGGAGGAAATGGGCCTGACCCTGGCACAGCTGCGGATACTGTTCCGCGTGCGGTCGCAGCCGGGTGTCGACGTTCGGCGCATCGCGGCCGACATCGGCATCACGCCGTCTGCCGTGAGCCAGCAGGTCGATAAGTTGGTGACGCGTGGCATGCTGCTGCGGCGGGACAAGCCTGAGGATCGGCGTTACGTGCAGCTGGACCTGACGGAGGCCGGCCAAGAGTCCACCGGGCATATCCGGCAGGCGTCGTGGAAGCATGTGAGCCTGCTGCTGGCGGAGTTCAGCGACGCCGAACTCCGCGATCTCCAGCGTTTGTTGACCAGGTTTCTGGGGCGGAAGGCAGGTTGGTCCAAACAGGCAGAAGCGACTCCGGGTTAGCCCCGCCCGTACCGGCGGTCCCCCACGGACCACTTGCCCCGCTCACGCGCAGTTTTGGCGCCCTCCGTACTCCCGACTACCGCTATCTGCTAGCGGGCATCTTTTTCAGCAGCATGGGCCAATCGGTCGAGCAAGTGACTTTGAGTGGTTGGTCTACAGCCTCACCGGTTCTTCGGTCCTGCTTGGCCGCTCAACGGCACCCGCTCCATTCAAGTCCTGGTTATCGGCCCATTCGCCGGTGCGATGCTCGATCGCACCAACCGTGCTGATGGGTACCCAGGCCTTTTGATGCTTGCCACGCTGTCGCTGGCCGTTGACCTGATGGCGGGCGGCACCTTCTTCGGCGGTCTGTTGACCAGCGTGGTAGGCGTGCAGATGACCGTGGCCAGCAGAGGCGCGCCTGCATCGCGGTGTCGCGTGCCTGGCGGCGTGGCTGATGCCGCCAGGCACGAAGACCGACGAGCCTGCGGTGGAGTGAGCGGGGACCTGGGTGGGTGTTTTGTGAGGCGACGGTGAGCCGACACTTGGTTCTCGATTGCCTGAGCGTCGATGACAACCGGCGGCGGGGTGGGCAGACACGTGGGTCTGCACCTACGGGTGACGGCGGACGACCCTTGCGTGCGGGGTGTCTTAGCGTTGGGTGTGTGGCTGCTGAGGGTTCGGCAGACACGTGGATCTGCCCCTACAGGGTGACGGCCGAAAGGGCAGACCGATGTCATCCGCGCAGTGGGTTTTCGGCGTCGTCGGCCCAGGCGGAGGGGTTCCCGACGATGTAGTCGCGAACGTGTTCAAGGTCAGTGTCGCCCCGGATGACGTGCTCGTAGTAGTTGCGTTGCCACAGGCGGCCTCGTACGGCCCGCCATCCGGCCTCGCGTACACCCCGAAAGTACTCGTTCGTCGTCATCGTCTTGTGCCACTGGACGACTGTCGCCAGAGACGTAGGGGCAGACCCACGTGTCTGCCCTGGAGTGCCGCCAATCTCCGCCACGCTCGAAGCGAGCCGGCTGTCCGTGGGCTCGCCCCCTCGGGCTCAAGCCCACTGGCCGATTCCGCCTTCACCCACACGATGCCGTGCAGATGGTTCGGCATCACGATGACCTCATCGAGAGCGACGTCGGTGAACTTGGCGGGAAGCCGGCGCCACCAATCATGCACCAGTAAGCCTGCCTCTGAGAGTGCCACGGATGACGCGCTGACCTCACCGAAGAGCAGGGCGCGGTCTTGGGTCGCGATGGTGATGAATTAGGCGCCGGCGGTCGAGTAGTCGTAGCCGGGCAGGAGGATGGATTTATGGTGGCTGGGGGTTGGGTTATCGGGTGGCATGGCGGACGCGTGGGTTCAGGGAGCCGGGGCGCGGTGGTCGGCTGGCGGTCTGGGCAGACACGTGGGTCTGCCCCTACGGGGTTTTGCGCACTGATATCCGCACGGGGTGCCCCTCAACCTCCAGGTCCTCGGCGTAGGCCCCTTCAGGGCCAACACCAGCCGTGATGGAGCGTGACAGCGTTTCCTGGGCCATGTAGGTGGCGTGGGCGGTGAGCACCGCTGCCACCTCGGCGTCGCCCTGGTAGTAGGTCTCGATGCTGTCGGCGATGTCGAACCCGGCGGTCTTGCGCATGGTCTGGATGCGGTGCACCAGCTCGCGGGCCAGGCCCTCCTGCGCCAGCTCCGGCGTCACTCTCTTATCGACGACCGCGACGTAGGTGCCGTCGTTGGCGACCACCCAGCTGCCCTTGGCGGTATACTCCACGTTCAGCGCCTCGCGGGGGATGGTCCAGTCGGCCACCTTCGGGTCCTCGCCCGCTTGCAGCGACAGCAGGATGGCGGCGGTATCGGCGTGCTCAAGCGCGTGGAGGACCGCCGGGAGTTCGCGGCCGAACACGCTGCCGTGCACCTTGGCGTTGTACTTGATGCGGACCGTGGCGTACTCGCTGATGTCGTCGGTCACCTCGACGGCTTTGACGTTCAGTTCCTCGGCCACCTGATCGGCGAACCTGCGGACGCCCTCGGCCTCGCCGGCGCTGCGCATGCGCAGAGTGACGCTTGCCAGCGGCTGCCGCACCTTCACTCCGGCCTTGCTGCGGGCGGCGCGGCCCAGACTGACGGCACGCATCACCGCCCGCACGTCGCGGTTCAGGTCGCTGTCGATGACGGCGGCGTCGGCCTCGGGGTAGTCGGCCATGTGCACGCTATGTGGGGCTGCGGGGTCCACCGAGAGCACCAGGTTCTGATACAGCTCCTCGGCCACGAAGGGCGTGAAGGGAGCCAGCAGCTTGGTCACGGTGACCAGGCACTCGTAGAGGGTGTCGTAGGCGGCCAGCTTGTCGCCGTCGTTCTCGCCCTTCGACTCGCTCAGGACACCGCTCTTCCAGAAGCGGCGGCGGCTGCGGCGCACGTACCAGTTGGAGAGGTCATCGACGAAGGCCTGGATCTTGCGGCCCGCTTCGGTGGGGTCGTAGGCTTCCAGCGCGATGCCCACCTCCTCCACCAGCTCGTGCAGCTCGCTGCGCACCCAGCGGTCCAGGTCGCTCAGCTCGCCACGGGGCAGGGAGCTGGTCACGGGCATCACGCCGCCCGGCAGGCCGGCGCCCGGGGCTGGCGGCGGAGTGTAGTCGTCGATATTGGCGTAGGTGACGAAGAAGCTGTAGGTGTTCCACAGCGTCAGCAGGAACTTGCGCAGGCTCTCGCCCACCAGATCGGCCGAGAAGCGGCGCTGCTGGCCGGCCGGCGACGCGGTGTACAGGTACCAGCGGATCGCGTCGGCGCCGTGTTGGTCGAGCACCTGCCAGGGGTTCACCACGTTCCCCTTGCTCTTGCTCATCTTCTCGCCCTTGCCGTCCAGAATCAGGCCCAGGCAGATGACGTGCTCGTAGCTAATGTTGGAGGGGATGAGTTCGGGGTCAGCGGCGTGCAGCATCGTGGCCAGCGCATGCAGGGTGTAGAACCAGCCACGGGTCTGGTCCACGGCCTCGCAGATATAGTCGGCGGGGAACCACTGCTTGAAGGTGGCCTGGTTCTCGAAAGGGTAGTGCCACTGGGCGTAGGGCATCGCGCCGCTATCGAACCAGCAGTCCATCACCTCCAGGATGCGTTTCATCGTGCCGCCGCAACTACAACTAAACATAACATCATCAACAAAGGGCCGGTGCAGGTCCAGGTCGTCCTTCAAGCCCTGGATGCCGGGCTTGGCCTTGAGGTCGGCCAGCCCGCCCACGCAATCCGCGGCGCCGCAGCTCTGGCAGCGCCAGATGGGGATGGGCGTGCCCCAGTAGCGCTCGCGGCTGATGGCCCAGTCGATGTTGTTCTCCAGCCAGTTGCCGAAGCGGCCTTCACGGATGTGGCTGGGGTACCAATGAATCTGGGCGTTGCCGTCCACCAGGTTCTGCTTGAGCGCGGTAGTGCGGAGGTACCAGCTGGGCTTTACATAATATAAGAGTGGCGTGCCGCAGCGCCAGCAAAAGGGGTAGGTGTGCTTCATGGTCTCGGCGCGCAGCAGCAGCCCGCGCTCGCGCAGGTTGCGGGTGATCAGCGGGTCGGCGTCTTTCACGAACTTGCCGCTGAAGGGCAGCCCGGCCCGGTTCGGCTCGATCTCGCCCTTAAGATCGACGTGCTGCACGAAGTGTAGGTTGTGAGTTTCGCCTAGTGCGAAGTCATCTTCACCAAAGGCGGGAGCGATGTGCACGATCCCTGTGCCGTCGTCCATCGACACAAAGTCGGCACTGACGATCCGGTAGGTGAGGGGCTCACCCACCGTGTGGTGATAAGGTTCCAGCGTCTTGAGGTCTAAGAACTTAGCGCCGCCCTCCTGCACAGGCGTGAACTTGCGCATAGTGAAACCCATCTCGGGCGGGCTGAACAGCGGCTGGTAGAGCAGGTTCACCAAGCCCGTCCCGTCGATCTCGGCGAGCACGGTGTAGTCGTCGCCCTTGAGGGCTGATGCGACGAGGGCCTTGGCGATGACCAGGCGCTCGAGTGCTGGTGGGGTGTCGCCGCTCTGAAGGGCGGACCCGGAGGTTTCGGCTGCCTCAGGCGCGGCGCTGGAGATGGTGCGCTCGACAACCACGTACTGCGCCTCGGGGGCCACGGCCAGTGCGGTGTTGCCGGGCAGCGTCCAGGGGGTGGTGGTCCAAGCCACGGCGTAGCTGGGCACGCCTTCGTCGAACAGCACGCGATGGAGCGGCGTAGGCACGGCGGGGACCGCGTTGCCGCCATCGTCGCGGTCAACCAGCCGGAACTTAACGAACACCGACGGGTCGACGGTGTCCTCACGGTAGCCGAGTGCGACCTCGTGGCTGCTGAGCGAGGTGCCGCAGCGTGGGCAGTGGGGCGTGGTCTTGTAGCCGTTGTACACCAGGCCCTTGTCCCAAAGCTTCTTCAGGATCCACCAGCCGGTCTCGATGTAGTCGTTCTTCAGCGTGGCGTAGGCGTTGTCCATGTCGACCCAGAAGCCGATGCGGCCGGTCATTCGCTCCCACTCGTGGACATAACGGTAGACCGACTCCCGACACTTCTGGTTGAAGGCCTCGATGCCGTAGGCCTCGATCTCACGTTTGCTGGAGATGCCGAGCTGCTTCTCGACTTCGAGTTCGACGGGCAGGCCGTGGGTATCCCAGCCGCCGATGCGGGGGGTGTGGTAGCCCTGCATGGCCTTGTAGCGAGGCATGATGTCTTTGAACACGCGGGCCAGCACGTGGTGGATGCCGGGCATGCCGTTGGCGGTGGGCGGCCCCTCGTACATGATGAAGGTGGGCCCGCCCTCGCGTGCCTGCACTGAGCGCTTGAAGGTGTCGTGCTGCTTCCAGAACTCGAGGATGCGCTCCTCCATCTTGGGGAAGCTGACCCGGCTATCGACTGACTTGAACATGCGTACCTCTCGGGCCCTCACCCTAGCCCTCTCCCAAAGGGAGAGGGGATCGGAGGGCTGGTTAACCAACAAAAAGCCCGTCCCTGGAAAGGGATGGGCTTTATTTCCGCGGTACCACCCTCGTTCCCGCATGCGGCGGGCACTCAGCGGACGCCGTAGCATCCAGGCCCTGGTAACGGTGGGCGGCCGGCCGCGCCTACTGGCCCATAGGGCGTTCGGGCGGTGGCTCGGGAGGGATGTTCGGCTGTTGCGCTGGGTCTGCTCGCACCGTACCAGACTCGCTGGCCAGCGGGGGACGGCCTACTCGGCTCCGTCGTTGCTTGTACAGCACCAGCCTAGCAGAAGCGCGCGCAGACGGTAAAGCCGCTAGTCACAGCATATCTTGGCATATTACGACGTGTGTACTATGTTGCCGCTCTTCACTCGAATCGTGCCCTCGATGCCGTTGGTGATAGGGCTGTCAGGGTGCGCCGACCTCCCGATCATTGGCAGTACGCTGACGCCGGCGCTGACCGCAACCCGAGTGCCGCCGCTGGCTGTTGTACCCCCGCCGGCCGTCGCTGCCCAAGCTGCTCCGCACGCTCCCGCCTCAGGTGGGGTGGTACCGATGCTGCGCTGGGCCGCTGGCTGTGCGGCCAGATGCGGTGCCTGCAGTGTCACCGCAGTGACAACGACAGCATAAGGGGGTCGGAGGTCCGCGGGCTGCGGCTGAGTTACGGCGACTTCGTGTCGGAGCTACGCAACCCAGCGGGGACATGGAGCCGTTTCCCCCGCGCCTGCTGGATGACGCCGAGCTGTGGGCGATCTACGCGTATCTGATGGGCGGGTGAGCTTTTGATGCGCTTGTTGGATGCTGCGCCTGACGCTAGGAAAGGGTGGTTCAGCCGCCAATCAGGGACCAGGCGTTTCTGAAGCGCTCACCGTTTTGCAGTACCTTGCGCCTAGACATGTTGGAGCGGTTCGTGTATCTGCTTACGAACTGCTCGAGTTCCGGAAACGGGATAATCCAGACGCTTGGCGGTGGCATGCTCACGTCGCCGGTGCGGTTCTCGAAGCCCACGAGCGCAACGGAGTGGTCCTGTGGCCGGAGGGGTTTAGTATCGACTAGGTTGCTCGCTGGCCACTCATACCGACCAGCGAGACCCTTCACCTCTACCGTCACCGCCGCTCCACTCTCCCGAACGACGACGACGTCGACGCCCTTCTTGTTTCCGAGGGTGAGATTCGTGCTCATGCCAAGCCGGTGAAGACATGCGAGCACATGAAATTCGGACGCTAGGTTCGTGTCATACCGCGGCATCAGTGTTCCCTACTCCTCCCTCAAACCAAGCTCCCCGCGATCGGCGCGGATGAGATCGACGGCCGAAAAACCTAACGGCTCCATAGTGTCTCGGATCGCAATGATCTTGGCAAACACTCGTTTGCGCCGAGCCAACTCTTCTTCGGTTGGCGGAACATAGGCGGGGATTTTCAGTTTGGTTTTTCGGTTCGCCACAATCTCCTCCGTTTACTACTCATTCTGCCATACTAGAATATCCGAGTGCAGCTGTCCCGCTGCGGCTCAGATGCAGCTCGAGAGTAGCGCCGACAAGGCCGCTACTCACCCCCCAAACGCGGCCATGAAGCCCGCCAGCCGGTCGTTGGTCTCGGCCACCGTCGCGCCTACCATGCCTACCACGAGGTGGCGGACGCCGAGGTCCTCGAGCGCATGGATGTCGCCGGTGATCTGGCCGGCGGTGCCGGTGAGCGGGAGGCGGGCGCCGTCGTCCATGGGCGTGGCCTCGCCGAGCTTGAGCCAGCCTGCCTGCAGGCCGAAGTCGAGCGTGGCAGGATCACGGCCGGCCTCTTGGGCGTGGCGCTTGACGGTGGCGATGGAGGCTGCCATGTGGGCGGGCGTGCGTAGCGGGTAGGTGGGGTTGCTGCCGATGGGGTACCAGCCGTCGCCAGTGCGGCCGGCCCGCCGTAGCGCTACCGGACTCTCGCCGCCGATCCAGATGGGCGGGCCGCCGGGTGTCGCGGGCTTGGGCGCGGCCTTGATGTTGTGGAAGCTGGTGTAGGTACCGCTGAAGGCCGGCGTCTCGCTGCGCCAGAGTTCGCGGAAGGCGGCGATAAACTCGTCGGTGACGGTGCCGCGGTGGTCGAAGGGCGGCGCGCCGATGGCCTCGAACTCCTCGCGCAGCCAGCCCGCGCCGGCGCCGATGACCAGCCGTCCGCCTGAGAGGTAGT
>SHYE01000075.1 GCA_009692935.1 Dehalococcoidia bacterium
TCCCGGCCGTCGACATCCCACTTGCGGCTGCCCTGTGCACGGTCTACATAGATAGGGAAGGGACCGTAGAAGCGATTGTCGTGGGTGGTGCCGTCGGGGAACACCTGGCGTGCCTCGGCGTTTAGCCGGGCAGAGGCAGGGTGGAGCTGCTCGTAGGTCTCGACAATGGTGGGCATGATACAGCCTTTGTGGGGGAGTGACGCAGGCAGGGTAGCACGCCCGGCGCGAGCGCTGTCAATTGAAGCGCACGTGCAGCCACGCGGTGAAAAATTGTAACGCTTTCCCGCTTGACGCGCGGTGGGGGCAGAGCCGATTATTCGTGTGGCACTAACATCACACTCATAGCGTTAACTACACTACGTGGCGCGGCAGCACGCAGCTGCTCGCGGCAACGGCTGAGGTCGAGGTGGTGGATTATCGGGCCCACGCGCAGATGCTGCCGATACGTCGCTCGAGGTTGTCGAGTCTGAATAAAAGAGGGACATATGTGGTTACGTATCCTACATCACTCTCGATTGGTAGCGCTTCTGCTCCTGACGGGACTCGTGGTGGCCCTTCCGGCGGCGCACCCAGCCTATGCGGCTGCTATTGTGGTGAACACTTTTCTCGACGCTAACCCGCCGGTGACCGATGGAGGATGCACCCTGCGCGAGGCGATCATCAATGCTAATGCTAACGCCGCGACGTTCCCCGACTGTCCAGCCGGCACGAGCACAGGTGATACGATCACGTTCAGCGGCGACATGATCATCACGCTGGCAGCTCCACTTTCCGCCATCACGAATGGTACGGGGCTAACTGTCGACGGCGCTGGTAAGAGTGTTGTGGTCCGCGGACCCAACGGAGGTGGGCCGGTATGGACGGTGATATCGGGCGCCGTATTCACGATGTCGGGGCTGGTCATCGATCGGATTTTTCCCGCAAGCACCCTACCTCGCGGGATCGAGAATCAGGGCGGGGTGGTGAATGTTGTCCGCAGCACCCTTCAGCGCATCGAGAGGCCGCTGGTCAACCGACCGGGGAGCATCCTTACGGTCACTGATAGCACCATCATGGATAACTGGGGGAGTGGACTGCTCAATCAGGGTGCGGCTACGGTTACCCGCAGCCTCTTCTTTGACAACCGCGCAACCCTGACCTGCTGCGCCCCTGGCGTTGGTGGCGCGATCCATAACACACGCGACGCCACACTCCTGGTGAGTAACAGTACTTTGAGCCGCAACGGTCAGGGGCATTCGGTGGGCAAGGTGGGGGGATTTACAACGATGGCAACGCCTACCTGATAAACACCACCATCACCCAGAACGTCTCGAACGAAGGTGGTGGCGGTATCTCTAGCGCAGGTACCACCACCGTGCTGAACACGATCATTGCGAATAACGTCGACCTTAGCTTCACGAACTTCGGACACGACTGTAGGGGGACCCTCGCTCTCACCGGTCCCAATCTAATAGGCGACGTCGAGCACTGTACGGTTGTCGGGACACCGCCTCTTGTGGGCCAGGCTGGCTTGGGGCCGCTGGCGCTCAACGGAGGCCCCACTGGCAGCCACGCGCTCCTGAACGGCAGCTTCGCCATCAACGCCGGCTCAGCAGCCGTATGCGCCTCAGCCCCGATAGGCGGCGTGGATCAGCGCGGCCTTGCACGCCCTCAGGGACCAGGTTGCGACCTCGGTGCGTTTGAGTCGAGCCTGGCCGGCACGATCGGCGGCCGCAACCTCAAGATCAGCACCGGGTCAATAGACCTGACCTGGGATGGCGGCGACGTGCAGGCTGGCTATGTGTTGCTGCGGGTAAACACCGCAACCAACGCAGTCGTTCCCACGCCCCTGCCGTCGAACGCGGTCTCCTACTCCGATGTCTCGCCGGTGAGCGGCATCGCCTACTGCTATGTCCTCCTCCCCACCGGCCCCGCCGGGCTTCTGGGCGTCTCCGACGTGCTGTGTGCTGTCAGCGGACAGGCCTCGGGGTCGCCACTGCCGGCTGGATTCACCCTGAGCCTCGGTCAGTCGTCTATGGCCACTATGGCGCTGACCTCAGGTGGACCAGTGGAGAACCGGCTGGTCATCATTCCGCTCGACGGTGGTCCGATCACGAATACGGTGATCACACCGGGAACCTTCACCCAGCCGGTGCCGACAGTCGGTGCCTGCTTCGTGGTGCTGGCAGCCGGGTTCAGCAACGCCATTGGGGTCAGCAATCCCCTGTGTGGCGCATCCGGTGTCAGCACGCTCAGCACGGGTGCTAAGGTGGCGGCCCTGGATGCGGTTACGGATCAGCTAATCACACTCGCGCAAGCACTAGCAACTATCGCTCGGGCGGGACCCGAGTAGGCCGGGAAGCGAGCGCCGCCTGCCCTACTCCGGGCGGGCGGCTAGCCTGACCTTCGCCCGATCGACGGCGACTTGAGCGTGGGGGCTCAGGAACGCGCCGAGTTTGACATCGACTACCACCGCCTGACCGCGCGCAGTAGCGGCGAGGGCAAACCGGAGAACGGCGCGCAGGCCCGGGGGGTCACGAGGCCAGCCTTCACGCGTGGCGCGAGCGGCGCTTAGACGCCCTCCACCACGATCATCCGCCCTTCCGACGCCTGCTGCCGGATGGCGATCAACGGCTGATACTCCACGGAGTCGTGCCAGGCCTTGGCCTGGTCCAGTGTGGGGAACTCGATGACCACCACGCGCTTGGGCTCGCGATCACCCTCGAACAGTTCGGCGCGGCCGCCGCGGGCCAGATAGCGGCCGCCATACTGCTGCACCAGTGGCGGCACCTTCAGGCGGTACTCCTCGAACAACTCGGCGTTGTGAACGTCAATCTCGGCGATGACAAGAGCGGGCATCAGGGACTCCTCGCGGGGATGTACGCCGAGTATCGGCGAAGGGGTGCCGGGTGGCAAGGTGCTCCGCGGGCATGGCTCGCCCCACTCGGTGCTAGAGGACACTCCTATGGCTCGGGGCAAATTGACAAGGCGAAAAGTGAGGCGTAGACTGCGGCAGATCGACCCGCGCAGGGTTGACCTACGACAAGGTGTTCTAGCGGGTCAAGACACGCTAACAGCCTGGGTTCTGAGATGCGGGACAACCTCGACATTAGGTAACCATTAATGCTCAGTAGTGAAGAATCAGGCCTCTATCGACCAATCCAAGGGGTGTGGTACGGGATTATCATCGTACTCACCCTCATCGGAGTGGGCCTCGGCCTTAACCACATATTCAACCTGCGGTTCTTCCTCAACATTCCGTTGCTGGAGCCCAGCTACCTCTACATGCTTCTTGGGCTGTTTCTTGGGTCCTCATTCCTGATCTACCCGGCGTTTGAGCGCCATGCCCGCAGCGTGCAGTGGTACGACGTCGTACTGGCTTCAGTCACCATAGGCCTCTGCAGCACCTTCGCTTTCAAGGCACCGGACATTCTGGCCGAGGGTTGGGAGTACACAGCGCCCACGGTGGCGGTCATCGGCGCCGCCGTGTTGGTGGCGCTGGTACTCGAAGCGACCCGGCGGGTGACCGGCCTGTTCTTCACCGGCATCGTGATCGTGCTCGGCTCGTACCCGCTGTGGGCCGGGCTCGAGTTCCTCCCCATTAAGGGCTTCTTTCTGCCCTGGGACGATACGATCCGCTTCCACGTGTTCAGCATTCAGTCTATCTTCGGCTTGGCTGCACAGGTGGTGGGGGGCCTGCTGATCGGGTTCATTGTGTTCGGCGTCACGCTTTTCTTCACGGGTGCCGGAACCTTCTTCGTGAACATCACCATGTCTATGTTGGGGCACGTGCGAGGCGGCACGGCGAAGGTGGCCATTGCCGCCAGCGGCTTGTTCGGAATGATGAGCGGCAGCTCGGTGAGTAACGTGCTCTCCACGGGTACCATCACCATTCCAGCTATGAAGCGCACCGGCTTCTCAGCCACCGTCGCCGCCGCAATCGAGGCGAACGCCTCGAGCCATGGCTCCATTACGCCGCCGGTTATGGGCGCCACCGCGTTCATCATGGCGGCGCTGCTGCAAATCCCATACTCCGACGTGGCGCTGGCGGCAGCAGTACCAGCGTTCCTGTTCTACTACGGCATGTTCTGCCAGATCGACGGCTATGCGGCCCGAGCCCGGCTGCGTGGCCTGCCCAAGGAAGAGCTGCCGTTGCTCTGGGAAACGCTCAAGGACGGCTGGATCTACCTGTTCGCGATCACGCTGCTCATCTTCTTGATGATTGTGCTGAAGCACGAGGCGACGGCGCCCTGGTACACCGCCGCTGTGTTGATTCTGCTGGCCAACCTGAAGAAGGAGAAGCGTTGGGGCAAGAAGCAGTGGGGCGACTACGTCCTGAACGTTGCCCGGCTCTTGACGGCATTGGTGCCCCTATTGGGTGGCATCGGCATGCTGGTAGGTGCCCTCAACGTCACCGGCACGGCGGGCTCGCTCACCAGCGACCTGGTGCATCTGGCGGGCAACAGCATCCCCCTGCTGCTGCTGCTGGGGGCGTTGGCATCCTTCGTGCTGGGCACCGGCCTCCCCGGCACCGCCGCCTATATTCTGCTGGCGGTGATGATGGCGCCGACGCTTATCAAACAGGGGCTTAACCCGCTAGCGGTCCATCTCTTTCTGCTGTACTGGGCTAACATTGCAGACGTTACACCCCCTACCGCCATCTCGGTGGTGGCAGCGGCGGGGATTGCGAACAGCCCCATCATGCCTACCATGTGGGAAGCCATGAAGGTAGCGGCAGTGAAGTACATCGAGCCGTTCTTATTCGTCATTGCACCCGCACGCATTTTGCAGACGAACGACCCCATAGAGTTCATAACGATCTTCGCGAGCGCACTCGTAGGTATCGCCGCCATCGGCTACGCCATGCAAGCCTACCTTCCCTTCGTTGGGGCCATGGCCAGGGGCCTGCGCGCGCAGGTGATCCAGGTGGTGTTGGTGGCGGCCGGCGTTGCCATATCCTACCCCGATCTCACCGTAACCCTTGCCGGAGGGGCGGTCAGCGTCGCGGTGTACGGCATGATGTGGTTCGCTGCCCGCCACGAGATTCGCTGGTTGATCGAATGGAAGGCAGGCGCACTGACCGACGCCGAAGAGGCAGCGCTGAAGGTAACACCGGCGTAACAGACCGTCGAATCGCGCAACGGCCCGCCCACCTGGGCGGGCCGTTGTCACACTCGTTTCCGCAAGAGGTGCAGCCATGATCACCCTGGATAGCCTGGGGCTGCCTGAAGCACAGAAGGGTCTGTCGGCCACGGTAACGGAGGCGGAGCGGCGGGGACGCCCGATGTCCTTCGCAGTCGTGGATTGCCACGGCGAGTTGGTCGCCGCCGCCCGCATGGACGGATCGCACGCCCGGGTGCTGAAGCACGCCATCCGTAAGGCCTACACCGCAGCAAACTACGGCCGGAACACCCTCATCTTTAAGCAACAACTCGCCGAGAGTGACCGTTCGCTGGGTGACTGGGGCGACCCCAACGTCACCACGCTCCAGGGGGGCCTGGTGGTGAAGTCCGGCGGCAAGGTCGTCGGCGGCGTCGGCTCGGGCGGCGGCACGCTGGAGCTCGACGAGGAGATGGGCCGCTTCCTGGTCCGAGCTATGGGCTTCCAACCAACCGAGGACTGACCGTAACAGAGAGGAGACACCGTGGCAGACGCACGTACGATAACCCGTCTGGCATTCCCCGAGGGCTGGCTGCCCCTCGGGCTCGATCCCGAACCGATGGCTGTGCAATTGGGCGACCTGCTGTTCACCAACGGTATCCCTGGCATCGACCCCGCCACCGGCGTGCTGCCGGCCAGTGCCGAGGCCCAGTTCGCGCTGGCGTACAAGAACCTGGAACGGCTGCTGGATTCGGCCGGCGTGGGCACTGCTGGTGTGGGCCTCCTCACCGTGTTTATTCCGGGGCCGGATTACCGGCAGTACATCAACCCGGGCTGGCTAGCCCTGTTCCCCAACGAGGCTGACCGGCCGGCTCGCAAGACGAACCACGTGAACCTGCCGGACGGTGTCTATGTGCAGCTGCAGGGGACCGCGGTGGTCGGTGCGCACCGCCGACTGGTGGGCATACCTGGACTGTCGCACCGCGACCCGCTACCGATGGGGTGCCGGGTCGGCGATCTGTTCTTCACCTCGGTTATGACCCCGCAAGACCCGGCCACCGGCCAGAACGCCGACGGGCCGGTTCCACAGATCGAGCGTTGCTTTGAGAACGTGGCGCAGATCATGCAGCAGGCCGGCGGCAGTCTGGATGATGCGCTGCACCTGTGGGTTTTCATGAGTGACTTCACCTATCAGCCGGAGATGGTGACCGAATGGATCCGCCGCTGGCCCCGAGACGGCGACCGGCCCGCCCGCAAGACGCTCCGCTACGCGCTGGGCGGCGACAGCCTGCTGCAGGCTCAGGTCACGGCTGTGCTTGGCGGAGTGCGCACGAACTACGAGCTGCCGCACGGCGGGCACCACGATCCCATCCCGCTGGCCAGCAAGGTTGGGCGGGTGCTGATGTCATCGGGCATCTCGGGCACCGGCCCCAACCAGGGCGGGCGAGAAGTGCCTGGACTGGCGCCTCAGATAGAACTGTGCCAGCAAGACATCGCCGCACTCATGCAAACGGCGGGGGGATCGCTCGACAACGTGGCCCTGGTAACCGTGTTGGTTCAAGACTGGGCCAGCGTGCCGGTGGTGCTGCAACACTGGGACCAGCTCTACCCCAATCGCGACAACCGGCCCGCGCTCAAGTTCATCGACTGGCGGATGCCACAGGGGATGAGCTTGGTGCAGTATCACCTGACGGCGGTGATGTGACGCTCAAGCCGGCGTCCTCGGAGCGATCATGGCCCGACCCCGCAGGGTTCCCGTTCTTCTACGGGTGGGTGATTGTCGCGCTGGCAGGCCTGTGTGCCTTCTGGGGCCTGGGCGTGGTGGCCCGTTCATACACCGTCATCCTTAAGCCACTCACAGAAGACCTCGGGATGCCGCGCACCATGGGCGTGCTGGGCATTACCGTGGGCTCAGTGGTCGCCAGCCTCGCCTCGCCACTCATAGGGCGCCTCGTCGACCAGCGTGGCGCCCGGCTCCCGGTCGCCATCAGTGCGACCGTCACCGGCTTCACGCTGATAGCGCTGGCGTTCGTGCAGGATGCGTGGTGGTTTCTGGTGCTGTTCGGCGGGGTGCTGGGGCTGGCTCGGCCAAGCCTGCAGGCCGTGGGAGCACAGACCACCGTCGCCAAATGGTTCGTGCGGAAGCGAGGACGGGCGGTGACATACGCCACGCTGGGCATGCCGCTCTCTGCGGTGGTCCTGATTCCCGTCACAAACTGGATGGTCACCAACTTCGACTGGCGTACGGCCTGGATCGTGTTGGGAACCGGCATCCTGCTGTTCCTTGCGCTGCCCGCCGCCATCTTCATGCGAGGCCAGCCCGAAGACGTTGGCTTGCTGCCCGATGGCGACCCTCCAGCAGTGGAGCGTGGCGGAGCCGGAGCCGATGGCACGTCTCAGGCGCGCGGTGGGGGCGAGGTGAGTTGGGAGGCCGGGGCTGCCTTTCGCACGCCGACGTTCTGGCTGCTTTCGGCGGGGTTCGCGGTGATCGGTCTGGTACCCACCATGATGAACATCCACATGTTCCCGCACTTCACCGATCAGGGGCTTGACCCGACGGCCGCCGCCGCGGCTACAGGGAGCTTCGGGCTGTACGTGGTCGGCTCTCGGCTGCTGTTTTGGGGTCAGGTGTTCGACCGCCTACCCATGCAGCAGGTGTTAGTGCTCTGGAGCTGCCTGATGACCGGGGCCATCGTCGCGATGCTGCTGGTGAACGGGCCAGTTCTGGCCTTTGTGGCCGCCGGCTGCTACGGCATCGCTATGGGCGCCACTGCGCCGTTGGGGACGCTCGCGTGGGCGCGCTACTACGGGCGGGCGTCGTTGGGCAGCATCACCGGGCTGGCCAGCATGGTAGGGATCGTGAACGATATCGCCGGGCCACTCATGCCAAGCCTGGTACATGATCTCACCGGAAGCTATCAGGGCGCCTTCACCGCCACGGCTGCTGCCTGCGTGGTAGGCGTGCTGCTGTTCGCGCTGGCCGGCGTGCCACGGCCGCCCCTAAAGGCGGCCGTGGCTTAGTGGCTAACGCTTGCGGCTAACTCCGCCAGCGGCCCTCGGCAAAGGGCGACGGCGCAACCTGTTCAGGGCGGCGCTTGGCCCCCCGCGCTTGGCCCTGTGACGACGGCGACTCGGGCGCCTGACGGCGCTCCATTGGCGGCGGTGGGGGTGCTCCGGCCGGCTGCTGCGAGCGTGTCGGAGCAGCGGGCTGCGGAGGAGCGGAGGGCCGCTGCGGCTGATCCGAACGGTGATTGCTCTGGTAGCCCCTGGTGGGAGCTTGTGATTGCCGGGCCGGCGGACGAGGCGACGCTAACTGCGCCGAGCGCCGTTGCTGCTGCTCGCGTGGGTCGGCAACCACCGGCGGTGGCGTCGGCTTCGCTCCATCGAGCGGCCAGCGCTGGCGTGGGAAGCTCCGCTTGAGATTCCGCTCGAACTCCCGCCACTTCGGGGCATCCTCTTCCGTCAGGAAGGTGATCGCCTCGCCCGAGCGGCCCATGCGGCCGGTGCGGCCCACCCGGTGGGTGAAGAGATCCGCCGATTCCGGCAGCTCGTAGTTGATAACCTGCTCAACCCGCTCGATGTCGAGACCGCGGGCGGCGACGTTGGTGGCGACCAGCACCCGCACGGCGCCGGCCCGAAAGTCGGTCATGACTCGTTCCCGGGCGTTCTGGCTCATGTTGCCCTGGAGCGCACCCACGCTGAAGCCGACAGCCTCGAGCTGGCGAGCCAGCTTCCGGACGCCGTGCTTGGTACGCCCGAACACGATGATGGGGTCGTCACCTTGCTTCGAGAGCAGTGTCTTCAGCGCATCGAACCGATACGCCATAGGAACGTCGTACACGAGGTGCTCGATTTCAACGATCTGGGTTTCAGCTGCATCCACGCGTACGGTGACGGGGTTGCGCAGGTAGCGGTCGGCAGCGCTGCGAACCCACTCCGGCAACGTGGCCGAGAACAGGGCCGTCAAGCGATCGGTGGGGCAGCCGGCGATAATTCGCTGAACTGAAGGGCCGAAACCCTTGTCCAGCATCTCGTCGGCCTCGTCCAGCACCAGGGTACGCACCCCTTTGAGGGAGAGCGTGCCCTGCTGCAAGTGGTCGAGGGTACGGCCCGGGGTACCGACCACAATGTGGCTGCGATGCAACGCATTCCGTTCGGGGCCAAGCGCTCGCCCGCCATACAGCAGGGTCACTTCGACCCGCAGCGGCTTGGCGAGCATCGCCATGACCTCGCCGACCTGAATGGCCAGCTCGCGAGTGGGTACCAGCACTAGGCCCTGGATACCGCGGACGGTAGGGTCGCAACGCTGGACCATGGGGCCGGCGAACGCGATAGTCTTGCCGGAGCCAGTACGAGCCTGCCCGATAACATCGGCGCCACGCAGCAAATGCGGGATGGCCTGCTGCTGGATCGGCGTCGGTTCGGTGATGCCGCGTTCAGCCAAGGCGGCTTGAACGGCGGGATGCAACGAAAACTGGCTGAAGGTCGAGGAGGACGGAGAGGAGGAGGGGGAAACGATAGGGGCGGACGCTACCGGCGTCTGCGGGGTGGAACTACTAATGGCTGACTCCTATGAATGAGGAAGATGTCAGCGCTATGAGGGGAACTATCCTGGGATGGTACACCGGCGGAGCACGCGCTGTATGAGCCGCTACGGATAGCATAACACAGTCGGGCTCGACATAACCGAACGGTAGGGATGGGAAGGGTTAGCGCATTGCCGGGAGGGCTTTGGCCTGCAAGTGACGCTCCCGCAGGTATGCCGATAGGTAGCCTCCATCATCGGCTTCGGCCAACAACATACCCACCGCTTCATTGCGTGCGACGTGCGCCTCTTCAATGGTGTCGCCGAAGCTAGAGGCCCCAATCTCAGGGCAGGTTGCCACCCAAACATCATCCTCCCTGTTGAATAGGCAGGTG
>SHYE01000076.1 GCA_009692935.1 Dehalococcoidia bacterium
GGGGAGTGCTCTCCGCCGCAGCGGACGCCCGTGGCCGCGCTACCGTGGTGGAGCTGGCAAAACATGCGCAGCAGCGGGTCATGCCCATCGGCAGGCTGGACTTGGACGCTGAGGGCCTGATTTTGCTGACCAACGACGGCGAGCTGATCAACCGCCTGATTCATCCGCGCTTTGGGGTGGAGAAGGAGTACCGGGTGCTGGTGCGGGGCACCCCAGACACGGCCGCCATCGAGGCGATCCGGAAGGGCGCCATGGTGGAGGGCAAGTGGACCGCACCGAAGGCTGTGACCGTCGAGGGCCTCGACAAAGTCAACCCACAGCCGCAGACCTGGTTACGCCTGGTGTTAACCGATGGGCGCAAACGGGAGATCAAGGTGATTTGCGGGGCGGCGGGCTTGCCAGTCGCCCGTCTGGTGCGTGTGCGCTTCGGGCCGGTGCATCTGGGCCGAATGCGTACCGGCGAGACCCGTCCGCTCACCGAGCCCGAGGTACGGTCGCTACGGCAACTTACCCGGTTAGATTGAGTGCACACCGCTTTGTTGTTGGCTCCTGCAGAGGGGCTGCACGGCGGGTGGCGCACCGAACGGGATAGTGCAGGAAGAGTGCACCCTATGGAGGTGCACCGGTTTCTGGAAGAGCTGACGGCTCCGGGGTTCCGTTCGCAGTGAGCTCGTCGAACCACTTCCGCCCGGCCCTTCGACGAGGTCAGGACGAACGGACATCTTGCCCGGGCTGCGAATCATGCCAACTCCTTCGGGAGGCACCCCATCTCGCCGGGGTCTGGGGCGCCTGTACTGAGCAACGTCGAAGGGTCCCATTTCCTCGAAGTCTAAGGGGTGGGTGGGCGGAAGAGACACCGCCATCCGTAGGCCGCGGGTCACGAGCCCAGCTATACTCGCCGCCCGAAGACTGAGTTCTTACCGCGGTACTCCCCAGATTGACAGCTTGTTGCAAAAGCCATAAGCGCAAGTTATAGTACCCTCCGTTACGCTGACGGTCACGCGCGAGGCTCGCAGCAAGAACACATTCACCGCCAGGGGGTACCGAAGTGGCCTTCGTAGACAGGGCGATTACCTGTGTGGCCTGTGGGCAGCCATTCACGTTCACCGCTTCGGAGCAGGAGTTGTTCGCCTCTCGTGGCTTCACCAACGAGCCGAAGCGCTGCGCCAACTGCCGGGCGCAGCGGCGCGCTTCCCAGGGTGGCGACGCATCTGGTGTGGGTTCTGTACAGCGTGAGATGTTCGAGGTGACGTGCGCCGGTTGCGGCGGCATTGCGCGAGTACCGTTTGAGCCCAAGGGCGTTAAGCCGGTGTACTGCAATACCTGCTATCAGCAGAACCGAGGCTATTAGCGTCGGAGTCCCACGCTTAGCGGCTCATCTCCGCTAACACGGCCTCCGACGCCGCAATCGTCTGGTCGATGTCGGCATCGGTGTGCGCCAGTGACACGAAGGCTGCTTCGAACTGCGAGGGTGCCAGATAGACGCCGCGTTTAAGCATACCCCAAAAGAACGCCTGATAGCTGCTGGTGGCGCTGGTCTTAGCGGTAGCGTAGTCGCGTACCGGCGTGCTGGTGAAGAACTGCGTCATCACCGACCCAACCCGGGTACCCTGGGCCGGGATACCCACTTTCAACGCGGCCTCGCTTAGCCCATTGGCCAGCTTGGCCGACAACCGCTCCAGGTGCTCGTACACCCCCGGTTGCTCCAGCAGGCTCAGCGTCTCGATACCGGCAGTCATCGCCAGCGGGTTCCCCGATAGCGTGCCCGCCTGGTACACCGGCCCCAACGGTGCTATCTGCTTCATGATGTCGCTTCGCCCGCCGTACGCACCCACCGGCAACCCACCCCCGATGACCTTGCCCAGGCACGTCATATCAGGCGTCACGCCATAAAGCTCCTGCGCACCCCCCAGGGCGACACGAAAGCCGGTGATGACTTCATCGAAGATGAGGAGCGCTCCATGTCTTTTCGTTATGTCACGTAAAGCCTGAAGGAAACCGGGCTCCGGCGGTACCACGCCCATGTTTGCCGCCACGGGTTCGACGATCACCGCCGCCACCTGATCGGCATTGGCATGGAACAGGGCTTCGACACTCGATGCATCGTTGTACTGGGCCACCAGGGTGTGCTGGGCGTACGAGGCAGGCACGCCGGGACTATCGGGCAGCCCCAGCGTAGCGACGCCCGAGCCCGCTTTGACCAGCAGGCCATCGGCGTGGCCGTGATAGCAGCCGTCGAACTTGATGATCTTGTCACGGCCGGTAAACGCTCGAGCCACCCTCAAAGCGCTCATGGTCGCCTCGGTGCCCGAGTTCACAAACCGCACCAGCTCTATCGAAGGGAACGCAGCATGCACCATTTCGGCGAGGGTGATCTCGAGTTCGGTCGGCGCACCGTAGCTGGTTCCGCGGGTCGCGGCATCCCGCAGCGCTGCAACAACCTTCGGGTGGGCATGGCCCGCGATCAGCGGCCCCCAAGAGGCCACGTAGTCGAGGTAGCTATTGCCATCAGCGTCCCAAATGTGGGCACCCAGGCCGCGGGCAATAAACAGCGGGTTGCCGCCGACACCCTTGAATGCTCGCACGGGGCTGCTGACGCCGCCAGGCATGAGCGCCTGGGCGCGCTGGAAGGCGTCCTCGGAACGGGGCAGTGGTTTCATGGTTGTCTAACCCAGGCGGAAGAATAATGGTCTTCTAAGAGTGGCCGCCAATCGGGCTGCTGGCGGAGCCAGGCGATGAGTGGGCCTTGGCGATCATGATGCGCGAGCACCGCGTCTACGCCCAACTCGTTGAGCAAACTGGGAGCCAGGCCGCCGGAGATTGTACCATACTGCTCCCATTGCTCTGGCGGGAACAGCTCGAAGCGAGTATCGATGAACAGGTTTCGATCGGCTGGCAGGCGCCATTCAAGATAACTGGCCCACTGCATGTCGCTGAACACCGGCTGGGGCGCCACCGCGGCCAGAGCGTCGGCCGCGCCCCACGGCATGTCCGGCGGCGTAAGCGCCCTCAGGGCCGGCGGGAGGGGCAGACTGCCTCGCCAGAACGGGAGGGCGGCCAGCGCCAGCACTGCGAATAGGGCTGCCATTGGGTAGGCCAACCAGGGCATAAGGACAACGCTCTTCGCCTCGGTTGACCGCGCCAACTGCCCACCGAGCCACGCCCCAAGTGGCGCAGGCCGAAGCCCACCCAAATCACGCTGCGCAGCGAGAACCACCCGAGCACACCGAACCCTATAGCCAACGCCGCAATCCACAACGGTGGCACGCGCCGTACCGCCGCAGGAGCGCTAGCGTACTCAGGCTAACGGCTCCAAGCACCATGCCCGGCACAGTGGTCAGCGACGTTGGCGCCCATTCCAGGGCATAGCCTCGAACGGATGGGTCGGACGCCAAGCGCAGCGTTGCGGGAAGCAGACCCAGCCTTTGCGGCGTGAGGACCCCAAAGGCGCGCTGCGCCAAGGCACCGGCAGCAGCCAGCGCCAGCAACACCAACCCTACCAGGAAGGCCCAATGGCTATTGGCCCAAAGCACGATGAGCAATGGCAGCAGTGTGAGCCAGCGAGATCGCACTGCGCCGGTCAGGTAAGCGGTGGCGAGCCCAAGCGCAGCCCCAGCCCAAAGGCGTGGCAGGGTCAACAGGCGGTGCAACGGGTACGACGAGTGGCTATTGCCGCAGCCAGCGGCTCGCGTCTTTAGCGTGATAGGTGATGATCATGTCAGCGCCGGCGCGGCGCATGCCGGTCAGCAGCTCCAGCACCACCCGCTGCTCGTCGATCCAGCCGTTCTGGGCGGCTGCCTTCACCATCGCGTACTCGCCGCTCACGTTATACGTGGCAATGGGTAGCGAGAAGCGCTCCCGCACCCGGGCGATGACGTCCAGGTAGGCCATGGCCGGCTTCACTATCACAATGTCGGCGCCCTCCTCGATATCCAACTGCACCTCTCGTAGCGCCTCACGGACATTCGCCGGATCCATCTGGTACGAGCGGCGGTCACCAAACTGCGGGGTCGAGTCGGCCGCCTCGCGGAAAGGCCCATAGAAGGCGGACGCGTACTTGGCCGAGTAGGCCATGATCGGCACGTTGGTGCGGCCCTCCGCATCCAGCGTGGCGCGGATGGCGGACACCCGGCCGTCCATCATGTCTGACGGCGCCACGATGTCGGCCCCGGCCGTCGCATGCGAGAGCGACGTCTGCGCCAACAACTCCAGACTCTCATCGTTGTCTACATCACCGTTGCGGATGACGCCACAGTGGCCGTGGCTGGTGTACTCGCACAGGCAGACATCGGTCACCACCAGCAACTCTGGCACGGCGTTCTTCAGCTCGCGCACGGCGCGCTGCACAATACCGTCGGGGTCGTAAGCGCCAGAGCCGACCTCGTCCTTGGCCTCTGGCAGGCCAAACAGCAGTACGGCTGGAATGCCGAGCGACAGCAGTTCGCGCCCCTGGGCCGCTAGCTTATCCACTGACAGCCGGGACACACCAGGCATCGACGCGATAGCGTCCTCGACCCCACGGCCGTGCGTAACAAAGATTGGGTAGATGAAATCGCGGGAATCCAGCGTCGTCTCTCGCACCATGTCGCGCAGCAATCCGCTGCTGCGGAGCCGGCGCATGCGGGCTGTGGGAAAACGCACAGAACTGGGGGTCTGAAGCACCATTGCTAACTCCTTGACGCTGCCAGCGCCTGCCCAGCGGCATGCTGCAGTACCGCCTCTACTAGGCCCGGCACGGTATGGTCGGTGGCCTCGGCGTCCACCCGCACGCCGAGTTCCCTCGCCACCTGCGAGGTGATGGGCCCAATGGTCGCGACGGTGCTGCGACCGATGACTGCGGCAGCGTCATCGCCAAGCAGAGCGCAGAGGTTCCGCACCGTGGATGCGCTGGCAAAGGTGATAACATCGACCTCACCGCTTCTCAGCAGCGCTTCGACTTCAGGCTCCAGCGTGTCGGGCGAGAGGGTGCGATAGGCCACCACCTGATCCACCGTGGCGCCGGCGGCAGTCAGCTCGCCGGCCAAGTCCTCACCCACGATGTCGGTACGGGGAAGCAAGATCCGCTGACCCGAGACGCCTTGGGCAATCAGGCCTTCGGCCACCGCTGCGGTTAACGCACGTTCGGGTACATAGTCGGGTCTGATGCCTCGCGCGTTGAGGGCAGCTGTAGTACCGGGGCCCACCGCAGCCACGCGCGCAACGCCGAGTCTGCGGGCATCGGCTCCGAGCGCTTGGAGCCGCCCAAACAGCCCGGTCACACCGTTGGCGCTGGTGAACACCACCCAACCGTACGCCGCGAGTCCGGCGATCGCGGCGTCCAACGCCTCAAATGACGCGGGCTTGGCGATATGGATGGCCGGGGCCTCAATGATCTCTGCGCCGAGAGTACTGAGCTGTGCCGCGAGCTCGCTGGCCTGTTCCCGTGCCCGGGTAACCACCACCCGCTTGCCGAACAGCGGACGGGCGTCCCACCAACGGAACGCATCTCGCAGGCGCACGACCTCGCCCACCACTATGACGGCCGGCGACGGAAAGTCTCGCCCAGCAACCTGTCTGGCTATATCAGCGAGCGTGCCGGTGAGCACTTCTTGATCGGCCCAGGTGCCGCGGCGCACCAAGGCAACGGGGGTCTCCGGCGCCCTGCCGTGTTGCAGCAGCCGCGTCACAATGCCTTCGAGGTTTTCGACACCCATGAGAAACACCAGCGTCCCGGTACCGGGGGCCAGATGCTCCCACTGCAGGCTCGAATCAGGCTTGGTGGGGTCCTCGTGCCCCGTCACCACGGTGAAAGACGACGCGTGACTTCGGTGCGTGATGGGGATGCCTGCGTATGCGGCGGCGGCAATAGACGATGTGACGCCGGGCACCACCTCGAAGGCCACGCCGGCCTGGTGCAGCGCCTCCAACTCCTCGCCCCCGCGGCCGAACACAAAGGGATCGCCGCCCTTGAGACGGACCACCCGCTTGCCGGCCAGACCACGGGCCACCAGCAACTGATTGATCTCCCCTTGCGATAGCGCGTGCCGCGCCGCCTCCTTCCCTACGTAGACCCGTTCTGCCGAGGTCGGCACGTAGTCGAGCAGTGCGGGGTCGAGCAACCGGTCATACAACACCACCTCGGCGGACTGCAGCCGCTGCATGCCCTTGACCGTCAACAGCCCAGGGTCACCCGGCCCGGCGCCAACCAGCGAGACGAATCCCTTAGACACCGGTGGGAACCTCCAGCAAGTCACGGGCACCGAGAGCCAGCAGTTCCGTGGCCAGCAACTCGCCCAACGCTACCGGGTCATCACTAGGGCCTGAGGCGCTGCGGCGCAAGCTGCGAACCCCATCGGGGCTGCTGACCACAGCCCGGAGCGTGATGACGGTACCGGCAACCGTGGCCAAGGCGCCGATCGGCAGGCTGCACCCGCCGCCCAGCGCCTGCAACAGCGCCCGCTCGGCGGTCACTGCAGCCCGACTCGCCGGGTGGTCTAGCGGCGCCAGGAGCGCGGCCACGGAGATGTCGTCCGATCGCGCCTCAATTGCCAGCGCGCCCTGGCCAGGGTCGGGCATGCAGACATCAGGCTCTAGATACTCGGTGATGCGTGCACCCGCCCCGAGGCGCAGCAGGCCGGCAGCGGCCAGCACCAGGGCCTCCACTTCGCCGGTGTCCATTTTTCGCAAACGGGTATCCACGTTGCCCCGAATCGGGACGAACAGCAGGTCGGGCCGGTAGGCGGCGAGCTGCGCCGTACGCCGCGGACTGCTGGTCCCCACCCGGGCGCCGGCCCGCAGCGCGGCGAACGGCACGTTGCTGCGGGTCACCAGCACGTCGCGAGGATCGTCGCGCTCTGGCAGCGCCACCAGCGAGAGGCCCGGCGCAAGGTCGGTGGTCACGTCCTTCAGGCTGTGCACCAACAGGTCGGCGCTCTCGTCCAGCAACATGGCCTCAAGGTCTTTCACAAAGACACCTCGCCCGGCTAGATTCTTCAGGGGTACGTTCGCCTGCTGGCTATGGTCACCCTCGGTGTCACGGTTCCGCACCTGGATCGCCAGCCGTTCGCCATGGGCCTGACGCAGCAATTGCGATACCAAGTGCGTCTGGGCCAAGGCCAACCTACTCGAGCGGGTACCGATAACCAGCGGGCGGTCGAAGGTCCACATCAGGCGACGGGGCCAGCCGACTGCGGTACAGCCTGCGGCTCGGCCTCGAGGTCGAAGAGCGACCGGACTACCTCAAGCGAATCCTCGCCGCTGCGCCGGGCCTTCAGGTACATCAGTGGGTCGTGGAGCAGCTTCTTGACGATGGCGCGGGTCATGGCCGTCACCGCTTCTTGATCCTGCTCCGTAAGGTGCAGGCGGCGTAGGGTGCGCTCCAGTTCTTGCTGACGGATCGCTTCGGCCTTCTGCTGAATCTGACGGACCGTGGGCAAGACCTCCTGGGTTTGCCACCAGCGCTGGAACGAACTTACGTCGGTCGCGACAATCTCCTCGGCCGATTCGACCTCCTGCCGGCGCAGGTTGAGATTCGCCTCGGCAAACTGCTGCACGTCTTCGATGTTGTACAGCGTGACACCGGGGATGGTACCCACCGATGGCTCAACGTCCCGCGGTACGGCAATGTCGAGAATCACCAGCGGGCGGCTGGCGCGACCGGCCATCGCCTGCCGCACCATGTCGTACGTATGTATGACGCCGGGCGCTCCAGTAGCGGTCACTACCGCGTCGGCGACGCTCAGGGCGGCCACGAGGTCGTCAAAAGGCACCGGCTCGGCCTGCAGCTGCCGGGCCAAGGTCTCCGCATGGGCCTGCGTGCGCGATGTCACCTGCAGGCCCGCCAAGCCGCGGCCGTTCAGCGCCCTTGCGGCCAGTTCCCCCGCCGCTCCGGCCGCCACTACCAGCGCACGCTTATCGCGCAGGCCCCCGAGCCGCTGTTGCGCGAGATCGATGGCTGCCGAACTCACCGAGACCGCGTTTCGGCTGATACGGGTGTCCGATCGCACTTTGCGGCCGGTGCGCAGCGCCTGGGTGAACGCCGCCGCCAGCACGGCGTCCAGCGCGTCCCGCGAGCGTGACAGCTCGACCGCCGAGCGAACCTGCCCCAATATCTGCTCCTCGCCGATGATCATGGAATCGAGCCCCGAAGCAACCCGCAGCAGGTGACGCAGCGGATCCCAGTCCTGCATGGCGTACAGATGTGGCCGCAGGTCGGTCACCGGAATGCCGGTCCATTCGGAGAGAAACTGGTAAACGTGCTGCGCGCCCACGGTCGTGTTATGGGCGGTCACGTAGATTTCAGTACGATTGCAGGTCGCCAGCACCACAGCGTTGGGCACATAGGTCAACAGGCTGGCCAATAAATGCTCACCCTGCTCAGCTGTGAGCGCCAGGCGCTCGCGTACGGCAAGGGGCGCCACGTGATGGTTGGTACCGACCAAGAGCAGGGGCATGGGTCAACCCACCTTCACACGTACCAGGTTGTCGTAAAGCAGCGCACGCGCCGCGTCGGTCCGCCCACCGCGGACCAGCTCAAGAATGCCGTCGTCGAGTGCGGTTTGCCACTCATCGGACGGCACCCGGAGACCTTCGCGCCGCAACCGCAGCCGGGCCTCTTCGGCAACGCCGAGCAGTACGGCGAAATCGGCCGAAAGAAAGGCTTCGAGTTGGCGGCGAAGGAAGCGCGCGGTGGCCGGGCTTTTGCCCCCCGTCGATACAGCAACTGTTATGTCACCTTGTTCCACCACGGCGGGGGCAATGAAGTCGCAATACGCCACGTCGTCCACCGCGTTCACCCAAATGCGCTCGGCCCGTGCCGCATCGGCCACCGTGCGGTTCACGGCGACATCGTCGGTGGCGGCAATAACCAACGACGCGCCCGTGGTGTCGCCGGCCTCATAGGGCCGCGGCAGGTGAGCGATTGCTCGATCGGCCGCCCAGCGCGCCATCTGAGTTGTGACCACGGGGCTGATCACGGTGATAGCCGGGCCGGCAGGCAGCAACTGCTCAACCTTACGCTCTGCCACAACGCCCCCGCCCACAATGAGGACGGCCTTGCCGCGCAGGTCCAGAAACACGGGATAAAAGGCTGCCATGGCTATGCCTGCGCCACGAGGGCGACGGGGCCTGCCGCCCGGGGCCGCTCGTAGGCGTGTACCAGGCCGCGCATCACCTGATCGAGCAGGCCCTGCACCCGCTGAGCGTCATGTCCGGCAGTACTGCCGACAGCGCGCGGCGACGTCCCTGCGGTCTCGGTCACGAGATTTCGGAAGAAGACGAAGGTATCCATGGCTTGACTCAGCGGCAGGTCGTGCCCTGCCAGAAAGAGCCCGTAGGCGGTGCCGATCTCAAACGCCTCTTGGGCCAGCCTGGTGCGCCGGCGTGGATTGGTGAGATACTCCGCAGCTAATCCCACCAGGCGTCGGCCTTGCTCGCGCAGGAGCACCTTCTCAGGGTGGGTAAGGTGGGCGAAGAGATCGCCGTGGCTCCGGGTTCGGCCAGCCATGCGCCGGCGGATGAGCGTCAGCGCCTTGCCCTCGAGGTCATCGGGAGCGCTGGCGACAGCTGCAGCCAGCATGGCCTGCAACTCCGTCCGCAAGAAGCGGCGATGCCCGCCCGGCGTCCGGTGGCTTGGCACCTCGCCCTGATCCGCCCAGGTGCGCAGTGCCCCTTCGCTTACGCCAAGGAATGCGGCGGCCGACCCGATGGTGAGCCACACCAGGGATTCGCGCGGTTGAGCAGCGACCGGTACTGACGCCAAATCTACTAAAATCTCCGAGAAACGCTCACTTGTCGGATCACCCATCGATTCTGTACTACCTCCAGTGACTGGTCAAGAGGTTTAGCGAGTATATGGAGACCCAAGCGAGGCGAACTTCTCGCGCATGCGAGTGAGAGTTGGGATTCGGTGAGTTGGCCTTAAGACCTGTGGGCTAAAGCCACGTAGCACCACCACACAGTAACTGATGCCTTCGTCTCCGCAGGGGAGTTCTGAGGGGACGGCGA
>SHYE01000077.1 GCA_009692935.1 Dehalococcoidia bacterium
TTGCCGGCCGCCGACCGAACCGTCCTCGCGGTGCACCGTACCTTCACCTACGCCCACACGCTGGCCCACGCGCACCTCACCCGGCAGTATGCGCGGGTTGGGCTCTCAATCCCCAGGTTCAATGTGCTGCGCCTACTCCATCACGCCCCGGATGGCCACTTGACCATGCGCCAACTCAGCGCCTTCCTAGCCGTCTCTCCCCCGAACATCACCAAGCTGGTGGACGGCCTGGAAAAAGAGGATTGGGTGGCCCGCAGCATCGTCCCGAAAGACCGCCGCAGCACCTACATCACCCTGACTGAACGTGGCGAGCGGGACTTTATCGCGTTGCTGCCGAACGTCGTAGACGTGTGGGCCGACATGTGGTCGCCGCTCAATGCCGACGAACGACTGGCTTTCGCGGCCCTGCTCCAGAAATTCGCCGCGCAGTTCGATTAATCCGCCACCACCGGCGGGGCCTGCTGGGGTAAGCTATCATCGCGTTTCGACGCTCGCTGAAAGCCGGGGCATCGCCCGACAGCACTGATTCCGGCCCAGGAGGCGACAGCAGCTATCATGAAGTTTGGTCTTTTCTACGAGTGGCCCAATCCCTCCGCCGGCAACTGGAAGCGGTTGTTCGAGGAAGGTCTCGAGCAAATCCAGTACGCCGAAGAGGTCGGCTTCGACTTCGTGTTGGTTGCCGAGCACCACTTCTCGAACTATGGCATGTCGCCGGCCCCGCTTTTGCAGTCGCTGGCCATCGCCCAGCGGACCAAGCGCATCCGCATTGGCACCGCGGTCATCGTCCTCCCGCTCTGGCAGCCCCTCCGCCTAGCCGAAGAAATCGCAGTGCTCGATAACCTCAGCGATGGCCGCTTCATTGCGGGCATTGGCCGCGGTTACCAACCTCACGAGTTCGCCCGCTTCGGCGTCACGCCCGAGGACTCCCGCCAGCGGTTCAACGAGTGCCTGGACGTCTTGATCAAAGCCTGGACCTCAGACACCTCGTTTACCTACGATGGCGAGTACATCAAGGTGCCACACGACACTGTGGTGTGGCCGAAACCCCAGCAAAAGCCCTACCCGCCCATCTGGGTCGCGGGCACCAGCCCCGACACACTCAAGCTCTCCGCCGAGATGGACTTCGCCCCCATCGTCTCCGGCTTCAACGGGTCCGACGCGGTGCGCGACGCGGTGGCCGGACTGCTGCAGTTCAAGCAAGCGGCTGGTAAGCCGGTGGATAGCTGGGACATGGGTGTGCAGACCTTCTGCTGCGTGTGCGACACGAACGAGGAGGCCCGCGCCCAGGTGAACTACCCGCGCTGGCAAAACCGCGCCGGCCGTGCGCTCAACAGCCGGGCCGTCGTGGATGGGCGCGTGCAGGTCAAGCCATACGACGGCGAACCTTCCGACGATGCCCTGTGGGACCGCCTGCTGTATGGCGACCCCGAACGAGTAATCGCCAAGTACAAGGTGCTGGCAGAAGCCGGCGCCACCTTCGCCAGTTGCTGGATGATGGCCGGCGGTATGGAGCACGAGAAGATCATGCGCACCATCCGCCTGATGGGCGAGCACGTACTGCCGGCCGTTGCAGGAGTGCGTCCCGCAGGCAATCTCTCGGAGAATCTGCTGCGGGCGGGCATTCCCACCAATGCCTTCCAGGCGCGCGGTCAGGCCCCTTCGGAGTAGCGCACCGCTCGCGGGGTTCAATGGGGCGGGCCACACCACGGCCGTCCTGTATTTTGTGGTGATTGCTCAGGGTCGCGGGGGCCGGGCCATGAATGATGACTCAAGGCGCTTCACGCTTCTGGGTCCTTACGGTTTGTGCTAGCCCTATCCATTCCACCCGACATCCGGTAGACTTCCGCTGGCCCTCCAGTGAGTGGCCGCGAGGGGAAGAACGAAAGCATGACCCGGCTCAACCGCATCTTCTACGGCTGGTGGATCCTTGGCGCATGCAGCGTGGTCGCCAGTATCGTGAGTGCCACTCAGTCCTACGGCTTCTCGTTGTTCTTCGTACCGCTCATCGCCGAATTTGGGTGGAGCCGGGCAGCCCTCTCGGGAGTGATGTCGCTTGCCCGGCTGGAGGGCGGCTTCCTCGGCCCGATCGAAGGGATTCTGGTCGACAGGTTTGGGCCCCGCCGCATGATGCTGATCGGCATCCCCATCATCGGGGTCGGCTTCTTCTGCATGAGCCAGCTCTCAGAGATCGCTGCAGCACTGTCTATCGATACGTTGCTGGCCTTCTACGGCATCTGGGTGCTGCTCATCGCCGGCGGTACCGCCATCGGCACCAGCACGCCCGCCCAGACAGCCGTGGCCAACTGGTTCGTGCGCCGCCGCGGCCTCGCCCTTGGTCTGTACTCGTCCAGCATCGGCGTCGGCGCGGCGTCGCTGGTGCCCTTCCTGGCGCACATCATCGAGACGGATGGCTGGCGCGTGGCAGCGCTGGTCGCGGGTGTTACCGCAGTCGGCATCGGCATTCCGGCAGCGCTGCTGGTGCGCCACCGGCCCGAGGACCACGGCTACCTGCCCGATGGCGATACGCAGCCGCTCGCCACCGCCGCCACGTCCTCACTCGAGAGCACGCGCACGGTTGAGCACAACTTCACCATGCGGCAAGCACTCGCCACCCAAGCCTTCTGGGTGCTCGCCTTTGCGTTCGGATTTCGGGTGATGGTGACCAGTGCTGTCATCATCCACCTACCGGCGCTGTTGCAGGACATGGGCTTCGGCGCCGTCGAGGCGGCATCGGCAGTCAGCGCGGTGGCCGCACTCAGCGTGGCCGGACGCCTGGGGCTTGGCTGGCTGGGAGACCGCGGGGACAAGCGAAGCGTGTACATCGGGGCGCTGGCAGCCATGGCGGGCGCATTACTGCTGCTGGCCTTCGCCGCAGAGGCGTGGCACATCGTCGCGTTCCTCGTGCTGTACAGTCCCGCATACGGTGGCCTCGCGTCGCTGCAACTTGCGCTCCGCGGCGACTATTTTGGCCGGCGGGCGTTCGCTACTATTGCGGGCGCGATGGGCCCAATCACCACGGTCGGCACCATCACCGGCCCGCTCTTGGCCGGCCTAGCGTTCGACCTGTCCGGAAGCTATCGCATTGCGATGCTGTTCTTCGCCGCGGCCACTGCGGTCAACATCATGCTCATGGCGGTGCTGCGCCAGCCTCACATAGCCGACCAGCAAGCATAACCTCGGACACCTTAAGCCAGCGTTTAGCCAGGCCTCCATCCATCGGCGGAGTTCTCTCCTCCTCCCAACCGACCTCGCTAACCTGCCTTCGAGATACGCTTCTCCTGACACCACGCGCCATTGCTTTGTGCGCGGTGATTATCGGGCAGAAGCCCTATCATTCGGTGGAGGAAGAGACTCATGGCCCAACTCACTAGCACACACGCTCCCGCGTGGAGGCTCATTGTCGGCGGGAAGCCGCTCGGCCCCGCGGTCGACGACGTCACCTTCGCCGACGCTGTGAACCACCAACGGCGAATTCAGGTACGGAGGCAGTCGCTGGGGCCGCAGACCGTGCTGCTCCGGCCCCGCTGGAACCTCCCCGCCGACCCAGCGCGAGCGCTGCCTCCCCTGGGAATCGCTTGATGCTGGCCTGAACCCTTACATTCGCCAGTTCGCTGACGACTATTCCGAACAAGTGAGAGGCCACGTGCCACGGCGCGTGACCTCTGGCGTAACTACCCATGCCGTCCGGGGTAAGACATGCAGCGATGGTTCGTGCCACTCTGGCTGATCCTCACCTTGGCCTGGTCAGGCTGCAATCAGCCGACAGCCGATGCCGCTCAGGAAGCCTCCGTCATAACGATCCCTGCACCAGACGGGTGTGCAAGCACACCCGTCATCAGCCAGCGCCGAGACGGGGCCGTACTGTCGGGCGCCTCCAGTCTGCGCGCCGGTGGTATAAGCGCCCGGCTGGCGCCATCGAAGGGCTCATACTTCGGCGTCAACCTCGACTGGGCGAACGACACGCCCGCTGGGTACAGCCGGCGCCTTGGCCACAGCCCCGCGGTGTACGTGCAGTTTCTGCACTTTCCACTCGACACCGAGGGCCGGAAGATCTTGATGCAGTCTGCGCGTCTGGTGGCCAACCAACACGCCATGCTATTGATCACGCTCGAACCCTGGCAGGGACTGGATACCGTCGATGCGCAGTCCATCCAGACACTGACCCAAGACGTGCATGCCATGAATCAACTCGGGGTGGGTGTCATGGTCAGGTTCGCGCATGAGATGAATGGATCGTGGTACCCCTGGAGCCAGCAGTCCGACGCCTACATCCGGGTATTTCGGGCCATGGCAAACGCTCTCCACCAGGGTGCGCCCCAAACCGTCATGCTGTGGGCCCCGAACTATGGTGGCGGCTACCCCTTCGCTGGCGGACAGTTCCAAGCTCGCCCAGGGTCGCCGGACTTCCACTTGCTCGACTCGAACCGTGACGGCCGCCTCGACATGCACGACGATCCGTACGCTCCCTACTACCCGGGAGACGACGCAGTCGATTGGGCGGGGATGTCGCTCTATCATTGGGGCGCCAGCCACCCGTGGGGCGAGAATACGCCGCCGGAAACGGGCAAGTTCATCGAGCAGCTCACCGGCGCCTACCGGGGCCCCAAGAACGACTGTGCAGTGCCCGACTTTTATCGCCAGTACGCGGTGCTGCGCGGCAAACCCATCGCGATTGCCGAGACCGCAGCACTGTATAACGCCGACCGGCCCGGACTCGACGAACTACGGATCAAGCAGGCCTGGTGGCAGCAGGTATTCTCGGTAGACCTCTTGGAAGCCTATCCGGCGCTACGCATGGTCAACTGGTTCGAGTGGAGCAAGCATGAGCCCAAGATTCAGAACGAAGTCATCGACTGGGGCGTCACGCGCAACCCGGAACTGCGCGCCCACTTCACCGCTCACCTGACACGGCTCCCGTTGCAGTTCGCGCCGGCGCCGTAATCGGCTACGGCAGCAGCACCAGCTTGCCGGTGGTCTTCCGCCCTTCCAGGTCGCGGTGCGCGTCCGCTGTTTGCGAGAGCGGGTAGGTCGTGAAGTCCACCCGTAACGTCCCCGTGTGCACCCACTCCATCATCAGGTTCGATTGCCGTAGGTACTCGGCGTCGGTGGTTGCGAAGTGCCTGGCGGCCGTCTGCGTCACATAGCCACCCACGCGATTGAGCGGTGTCAGGTCCACCGCACCGATGGGCCCGCTGGCCGCTCCGTAAAGGACCACCACGCCGCGATCGCCCAAGCACGCCAGGTCCTGCTGAAACGTCGTCTTACCCACCGCGTCGTAGATGGCCTTCACGCCCGCGCCGCCGGTAATGCTCATCACCTCAGCGGCGAAATCCTGTGCCGCATAGTTGATGACGTGATCGGCGCCCGCGGCCCGGGCGACTGCGGCCTTCGCCTCGCTGCTGACCGTCGCGATCACTTCTCCCCTCAGCAGCTTCGCCATCTGCACCAGCAGCTGCCCCACACCTCCGGCGGCAGCGTGCACCAGCACTCGGTCGCCCGGCTGCACGTGGTACGCGCCGTGGGACATGGCGTACGCCGTGCGCGCCTGCAGCAACGCGGGAATGGCCCGCTGCGGGTCCATGCCGACCGGCACCTTTACCAGATGGCCAACCGGCAGCGCTACTAACTCGGCGTAACAGCCGCGCGGTCCTTGGCTCGCCACCACCTCGCCCACCGAGAACCCGGTGACACCGGCGCCCACCGCAATCACCGGACCCACGGCTTCGCTCCCAAGAATCGCAGGGTACGCGTCGGCCGCCGCCTGGCCGGAGCCTCGGCGCGACATCGTGTCCGAAAAGTTGATGCCGGCCGCCTGCACCTGCACCAACACCTGACCCGGCCCGGCTACTGGATCCGGTGCATCCTCATACACGAGGCGCTCAGGGCCACCAGGCTCGTGCAATACCACTGCTTTCATGGGGTCATCCCTTCATTTGTCGTGCTCACCGCCCCGGCGGGGCTCGGACCGGCTCCTTGGCTAAGTATGACGCACCGGCGGCAACCACCCAACAGCCAACCACCACCCAGAAAGCCCAGGTGTAGGTGCCGAACAGATCGTAAAAAGCGCCAATGCACACCGGACCAAAGGCGTTGGCAACCGTGACGAACGGGCGTACCGAACCGCTCACCGCGCCCAGGTTCTGCCGCCCAAAGTAGTTGGCGAGATTGAGCGGCCGCAGCAAGAAAAAGCCGCCGATCATCAGCCCGTGGAACCCGCTGGCGAGCACCAAGGTCGGCACGTCGACAATCACCACGATGAACAGCACGACACTGAATGCGGTCAGCAGCGATTGCGCGGCCAACAGATGCCGCACCGAGTACCTCGGAGTGAAAACACCCCACAGGAATCTCCCCGACACCGATCCGAGACCATAAGCGGTAGCGGCGAACGCTGCATCCTGCCGCGTGAAGCCTAGATCAGAAAAATACGGCAGCCACTGGATCTGGAACCCGCCCAGCCCAATGCTGGAAAGGCTCCAGCCGACCACTATTAGCCAGAATGCCGGCGACCGCATGGCCTCGCTCCGGGTGAAGACAGCCTCTTCCGGCGAACGCGGGGCCACCGGTTGACCACTCATTGGCGGTGGGGGAGCGTCGGCTCCATCCGGCAGCAGGCCGATATCCTCAGGCCGAGTGCGAATGAAGAACGACAGCGTCGCCAAGACCACAAGCGTGACGAGACTCAGTATCAGCCAGCCGTTCTGCCACGTCGTGAAGCTGAGCAGTATCGCCACAACCGCCGGAGCCAGCAGGGCGCCCATCGCAGTCCCAGAAGTCGCCAGGCTGAGCGCAAGCCCGCGGCGGCGTACAAACCACTTGGGGACCACCGTGCCGCTGAGCATATCGTTAGCGCCGATCACCGAGAAAGAACCCAGCACCCCATAGAGCGCATAGAGCTGCCACAACTCGGTCACTGCGGATAGCCCCAGAATGGCGAGACCCAGTGTCACCGCCGACCCCAGCAGGATGAGCTGTGGCCCCCGACGCCGGTCCTGCCAGGGCCCCAGCAATGGCGCCATCAAGCCCGACAACACCGACCGGATGGTCATGGCGGCCAGGTACGCTGATCGGCTCCAGCCCAGCTCCGTCGTCATCGGCACGGCAAACGCGCCAAACGCCCAGAAGGCAACGCCGTTGCTGACCGCCCCACTCACGAACGCGGCAGCGACCAAGACCCAACCATAGAAGAACCTTGGACGGCGGGGAGAGAGAGACACGCCGCACAGTATACGGCACTACCTACAACGCCTGCGTTTGACAGCACCCCTACGACTCAGTAATGTCGCGCTACCGAGGCTCCGCCCTTGCCCCATCGCCAGCAGGAGGACACAGATGAGCGAACCGATTCACTTGACCATAAACAACACGCCGCAGTCGGCCGAGGTTGAGCCCCGAACCCTCCTCGTGCACTTCCTGCGCGACCAACTCGGCCTGACCGGCACCCACATCGGCTGCGATACCACCCAGTGCGGCGCCTGTACCGTGCATCTGGATGGCGATGCCGTGAAGTCCTGTACCGTACTTGCAGTGCAAGCCGACGGCTGCAACGTCACCACCATCGAGGGTATCGGCAGCGTGGAGGCGCTCCACCCGTTGCAGGAGGGCTTCTGGGAAAGCCACGGCCTGCAGTGCGGCTACTGCACACCGGGCATGATCATGGCGGCGGCTGGCCTGCTACAGCGTATACCCAACCCCAGCGAGGACCAGATCCGCCGGTCGCTCGAAGGCAACCTCTGCCGCTGTACCGGCTACCACAACATCGTACGTGCGGTGCAGTATGCCGCAGCGAAGATTCAGGGTTAGGAGACGGCCATGACCACCCCAATGACACCAAACATGGTCGGACAGCCCATCAAGCGGCGCGAGGATCCACGCCTAATCACCGGCGGGGCCACCTACACCGATGACGTCCGCTTAATCAACATGCTCTACTTGGAGATCGTGCGGTCGCCCTACGCCCATGCCCGCATCGTCTCCGTCGACGCAACGGCAGCCAAAGCGCTGCCAGGCGTCGTCGCGGTGTATACCGCAGCCGACGTCAAACACCTTGGGCCCTTGCCGTCCGTCGACCCGGTCCACTATGTCCTCGCTGATGGCGAGGTGAAGCACGTAGGCGACCCGGTCGTCGCCGTCGTCGCTACCTCCCGCGGCGCCGCGCGCGACGCTGCCATGGCCATACAGATCGACTACGAGGCCCTGCCGGCGGCGGTGGATGTTGAGAAAGCGCTGGAGCCGAACTCCCCAAAGGTGCACGCCGAGCGAGAGAACAACGTGAACTCTCGCTTCCCCATCGTCACCGGTGACGTTGATGGCGCCTTTGCCCAGGCGGATCGCGTGGTCACCCTCCGGCTGGTGAACCAGCGGGTGTTTCCCATGATGCTGGAACCGCGCGCGACCGTCGCCATGTGGGAGCCCGGCCCGCAAAAGCTGACGATGTGGGTGAGCACGCAGATACCGCACATCATGCGTCGCTACATGTGTGACTTCTTTGGGCTTCCCGACTCCCAGGTACGGGTCATCGCGCCGGAGGTTGGGGGTGGGTTCGGGGCCAAGCTCAACGTCTACCCCGACGAGGTCTTGACCGCCTACGCCGCCCGGAAACTCGGCAAGCCGGTGAAGTACGTGGAGGACCGCACCGCGAATTTCCTGCAAACCACCCATGGCCGCGACCAGATTGACTACATTGAGGGCGCCGTGAAGAACGACGGTACGCTGCTGGGCCTGCGAGTGAAGGCCATCGGTGACCTCGGCGCCTACCTCGGCATCAACGCCGGCGGTATCCACAACCTCACCGGTCTGATGATGCCTGGGTCGTACAAGGTCCAGAACTACTCGGTGGAGGTGATCAGCGTCTTCACCAACAAGACGCCGACCGATGCCTACCGCGGCGCGGGACGCCCCGAGGGCATCTACAACATGGAGCGCCTGATGGACGCCATCGCGTTTGATCTCGGCCTCGACCCCACGGAGGTCCGCAAACGCAACTACATCGGCCCCGACCAGTTCCCCTATTCCAGCCCCTCCCACCTGGTCTACGACTCCGGCAACTATCAAGCGGCGATGGATATGGCGAAGCAGGCTCTGGGCTACGACGCGTTGCGAGCCGAGCAGGCTGAGAAACGAGCACAAGGCAAGCTGATGGGCATTGGCATCACCAGTTATGTTGAGTTGTGTGGCGCGGCGCCCTCGGCCTTCCTCCCCTGGGGCGGCTGGGAATCGGCCACCGTTCAAGTGGAGATCAGTGGCCGGGTGACCGTGCTAACCGGCATCTCGCCGCACGGCCAAGGCACCGAGACCTCTTTCGCTCAGATCGTGGCCGATGAGTTGGGCGTCGCGGTCGAGGACGTGGCCGTGGTCCACGGCGACACCGACCGTGTGCACCAGGGCATCGGTACCTTCGGCAGCCGCGCCATGGCCGTCGGAGGGTCCGCCTTGGTCAGGGCCAGCGCCAAGGTGCGCGAGAAGGCCCAGACCATCGCCGCCGCCATGTTGGAGGCCGACCCCGGCGACATCAGCTTCGAGAACGGGCGCTATCAGGTGAAGGGCGCACCTGCCCGTAGCCTCACCCTGAAAGACATCGCGGCGAAGGCCTACTACCCGGTTGGCCTGCCCGCCGACATCGAGCCCGGCCTAGAAGGCCAAGCCTACTTCGAGCCCGTGAACTTCACCTTCCCCTTCGGTACCCACTGCGCCGTGGTTGATATCGACCCCGACACCGGCAAGGTGACCCTACAGCGATTTCTCGCAGTAGACGACGCAGGCCGCATCATCAACCCGCTGCTGCTGGAGGGGCAGATCCACGGGGGGATCGCCCAGGGCGTGGCGCAGGCCCTGTTGGAGGAGGTGGTGTACGACGAGTTCGGCCAGCTGATAACCGGCAACCTGATGGATTACGCCATTCCCAAAGCCGACGACCTACCCAGCTTCGAGTTGCACAGCATGGTCACGCCT
>SHYE01000078.1 GCA_009692935.1 Dehalococcoidia bacterium
AGAACAGCCCCGGTTGGGGCCCATGGTCCGAATCCTGGAGATTCCGCACCCCACCACCATCGTCCAGCGGCATCCGGGTCGTGAGCCCCGCGGCGGGCGCCTCCGTCTCCACCCTCACACCCCGCCTTACTTGGACTGACAGCGCCTCCGGTATCTTCTACTTCAAGGTGCAGCTCACCAAGGACGACCAGTTTCGGACCTCGCCCGACACCGCGGTAGCGGCGGTGTACCACAACCTAATACACGGCGGCTTGTCCAACCCGGTGAACACTTGGGCGGTTCCTGCCGGCGCAGCATTGGAACCCAGCACCAAGTACTACTGGCGGGTACGACCCCGGGTGCAGGGAGATGGTACGCCGATCGACTGGTCGAGCCACTTCACCTTCGAGACCTCCGGCACCGCTGCCACGCCGACGCCGGCACCCACCTTCGTGGGCTCGCCGACCGCAACGCCCGCCGCGGGCACACCGACCTCGACACCAGCAGCAGGCACAGCAACCCCAACCGCCCTCCCGCCGACCTGCAACTGGACCGGCACCTGGAGCAGCAACGCGGGCGGCAACTTCGGGTTCCTGCAAACGGGCAGCACGGCCACGGGTGTGTTCAATGGCACCGACAGTCTGACCATCACGGCGCTCTCTGGGAACACGATCGGCGGGACGCGGGCCGCGACAACCGGCTGGACCAGCTTCACCCTCACTGCCACGGCCGACTGCCTCGGTTATGCAGGCTCCATTTTCACGCCAACCGGCGGCGGCCTCGTGCCAATCCCACTGCCCTCAGGCGTAAACGGCACACGCCAGAGCGCCACCCCGCCACCAATCCCCACACCAGCGCCCGTGACCCCAGCTCCCACCGTCACGCCGTGTAACATGAGTGGGAACTGGACGGTCACGTTCATCATTCCGGCGCAGGCCGCTCCCATCCGTCTCGCCCTAACGCAAGCCAGTGCAACGGTCACGGGCACGCTTGACGGCACCGGGACGCTCACGGGAACAGTGGCTTCCACCTCCGTCTCGGGTACCTGGTCCAAAGGTGGCGAAAGCGGGAGGTTCAGCATTAACGGCATTGGAGGTTGCGTTGGCTTCCTCGGGCAATGGGTCACCGAGGTCCCTGCGCCGGGCAACAACGCCCTGGTTCAGGTGAGCAAGACACCGTAGTCGGGCGGATCTGCTCGCTCAGGTTGACGCCTGGGAGAGCCGCTTGTTACGATCACCCTAGTCAGGGGCGGCTAGCTCAGTTGGTTAGAGCGCAGCGTTGACATCGCTGAGGTCAGAGGTTCGATCCCTCTGTCGCCCACCATCATCATTATCAGGCACTGAACAGGGCGAGTAGCTGCCGCCCACCGCATCAGAGAGAGACGCTCCCCGGCTGCAAGGCGTCTCAGCGGTGGATCAGCGAAGACCACCTGGGAGCTGGGCCCGAACCCTCAAGCGAGGCGTAGGCGACCCCGGAGGCACTCCGTTATCGGCCGGAACGAAGTTCACCCCGCGTGGGGTGAAGCATGTGGGTGGAACCACGGGAGTGCGCCTCTCGTCCCAGAGACGAGGAGGCGCATGTTGGTTTTCAGGAGGTCGTCCCGTGGAACCCGACACAGCGTCAAGCGGCAATCTGCACATTGTGACGTTCCTGCCGATCAAACGGTGGCGCGATGTTCCGGCCTTCGTGTTGCTATCGAGCCGTGTTCAGCGGCAGGTGCGAGCAACACCCGGGCTGGTGGCGGAGGCCGTGACAGCCAACTTCCCGAAGCGGTTCTGTTACACGTACACCATCTGGGAGTCCCAGGACGCGATGCGCGCGTTCCTGTACGAAGGGCCACACCTGGAGGCCATCAAGCGCTTTGATGATTGGCGCGCTCCCAATGCCTCAAACGCAGTGTGGCAAAGCCCTGTCCGCACTATCGATTGGGCGGATGCCATGAAACGGCTGGAAACACCGACCCGCCCGTTCCCCGACCGACCTTCCACCCGCTAAGGAGCCGCCCATGGCCGAGGAGTTACTCGCCGACGTTCGAGACAACCCCCACGATTCGCTGGATATGATGCGCCACTCGACGGCCCACATCATGGCCGAGGCTGTCGTCTCGCTGTTCCCCGGGGCCAAGTACGGCATCGGGCCAACCATCGAGCACGGATTCTATTACGACTTCGACCTCTCGCGCCCGTTAACGCCGGAAGACCTGGTGGCCATCGAGGCCAAGATGCGGGAGTCGATTGCGGCCAACCGCAGCTTCAGCCGCACCGACGTGCCGAAACTGGAAGCGCGCCAGGTGTTCGCCAGTCAGCCGTATAAGCTGGAGATCATCGAGGCGATTCCCGACGAAACCGTCCGCCTGTACCGGCAGGGCGACTTCACCGACCTGTGCCGCGGGCCGCACTTGGAGTCGACCGGCCAGGTGAAGGCTTTCAAGCTGTTGAACGTGGCTGGGGCGTACTGGCGCGGCGACGAGCACCGGCCGATGCTGCAGCGCATCTACGGCGCCGCCTTCGAGACGCAGGAGGAGTTGGATACCCACATCCACAACATCGAGGAGGCGCTGCGGCGGGATCACCGGCGGCTAGGGCGGGAACTCGGTCTGTTCTTCTTCGACCCCATTGCGCCGGGCAGCCCGTTCTTCCTACCCAAGGGAGCACTGGTGTACAACCTGATGGTCGAGTTCATGCGTAAACTTTATGTAAAGTACGGTTACCAGGAAGTCATCACCCCCCAGGTGTTCTCGGCCGACCTTTGGAAGCGGTCGGGCCATTACGACAACTACAAAGAGAACATGTACTTCATCGAGTCCGAGGAGCGGGAGTTCGGCGTGAAGCCGATGAACTGCCCCGGCCACTGCGTGCTGTACAGCGCTACGCTGCATTCGTACCGCGAGCTGCCGCTGCGCATTGCCGACTTTGGCCGGCTACACCGGTTCGAGCGCTCAGGCGTACTGTCGGGCCTCACCAGGGTGCGCTCCTTCGCACAAGACGACTCCCACATCTTCTGCCGGCCCGACCAGGTGCAGGAGGAGATCGGCGCGCTGATCCGCATGATGCACGAAACCTACACCGCCTTCCACCTAGGTGAACCGCGTTTCACCCTTTCGCTGCGGCCCGACAAGCGGGTGGGCACTGAGGAGAGCTGGGATCGCGCCGAGACCGCGCTGCGGGATGCCTTGCGCAGCGAGGGCATCACCTTCGAAGAGGTGGCTGGCGAGGGCGCGTTCTACGGACCCAAGATCGACACCTTTGTGAAGGACGCTCTGGGCCGCGAATGGCAGCTCAACACCATCCAGCTCGACCCCAACCTGCCGGAGCGTTTCGAGTTGGAGTACATTGCCGAGGACGGTACTCAGCAGCGCCCCCTGATGATCCACCGCGCGATCCTCGGCAGCATCGAGCGGTTCTACGGCGTGCTGGTGGAACACTGCGCTGGCGCCTTCCCAGTGTGGCTGGCGCCGGTCCAGGCCATGGTCATCCCCATCGCCGATCGCCACGCCGAGTACGCCCGCGCCGTCGCGGCGCAGATGGCAGCGGCGGGCCTCCGCGCCCACGTGGACGAACGGAGCGAGCGAATGAACGCCAAGATCCGCGACGCTCAGAACCAGAAGGTGCCGTACATGCTCATCGTGGGCGACAAGGAAGCCGGCAGCAACACCCTCTCGGTACGCCTGCGCACTGGGCAGGAAGAAAAGGACGTGCCGGTAGCAGCCTTCCTGGAGCGCGCGACTGCGGCGGTGGCTAGTCACGCAGAGTTGTAGAGGACTCGGCGGCGGCGTTAGATTGCGCACTGGGTCCGCGGGTACCACCCGCTAACGGTTGCCGAGAGCGGAACGGAGGATTGTCCGTTGCGTCAGGGTGACGAAGGGCTGAGGGCGGTTGCCGCAGCCAGGTACGTGTCATGTGAGGCCCGAAGCATTACCGCGGCAGGCTTGCCTCACTACCCGGCCCCGGAGACATAAACTACAAAGGCGCGGCAGGAAACTAGGAACCAGCAACCGGACACAGGTGACCCATGACCGAAGCAACCAACGAGCCAGAAGTCTTACGGCTCAACGACGTCTACGTTCAGTTCGTGAATAAGGTGGGCACCACCAAGGCCGTGAACGGCGTGAGCTTCACGCTGCGGCGCGGCCACATTCTGGGGGTGGTAGGCGAGAGCGGTAGTGGCAAGAGCGTGACCGCTCTCTCGATCATGCGACTGGTCCCCTTCCCCGGCCAGATCAGCCGGGGAGCCATCCACTTCGACGGTACTGACCTGCTGCAGAAGAGTGACGACCAGATGCGACGCATCCGCGGCAACCGCATCTCGTTGGTGCCGCAAGACCCGGTGACCGGCCTGAACCCGACAGTGACTATCGGGCAGCAGCTCATCGAAGGCATCACTGCTCACATGAAGCTTGGCAAGAAAGAGGTGCGCGACCTCTGCCTGGCGGCCCTGCGGCGGGTGGGTTTGCCCGACGCCGAGAATATCATGGCCCGCTACGCGTTCCAGCTCAGCGGTGGTCAGGCCCAGCGGGTGTTGATCGCGATGGCCATGGCCCTCAACCCAGCCGTGCTTATTGCCGACGAGCCGACGTCCGCGCTCGACTCGACGGTGCAGGCACAGATCCTGGGCGAGATCCGCCGGCTGCGAGACACGCTGGGCACCTCGGTGGTGCTGATCACCCACGACATGGGGGTGATTGCCCAGACCGCCGATGAGGTGGCGGTGATGTATGGCGGCACGATTGTGGAGTATGGCAGCGTGCGGGACGTCTTCCGCCGGCCGACCCACCCCTACACCTACGCCCTGCTACAAACGCTGCCGCGGCTCGATCGGCCGGTGCAACACCTCCAGGCCATTCCCGGCATGCCGCCGGACATGGTGAACCTGCCGGAGCAGTGCGCCTTCCTGCCGCGGTGCCCCAAGGCCCGCAACGAGTGCCGGCTGCAGTTCCGCCCGCCCCTGGCAATCGCCGATGGCGAGGACCAGCACGCGGTGGCCTGCTACAACCCGATGATCCAGGTATAGCGGTCAACTTTGCCTGGATCATCCCAACGGCGGATTCGACCGCGCACCCGAGCGTCTGCGAGAGGAGGCGGCCAGGCAGGGGCGCTTCTTTTCGCTGCGTACACTTGATCGCTTCCCTGCCTGACCCGGGCGGGAGGCACTGGCTTACACCCAAGCACACGGCGCAGTAACACCGCTCGTGGACAAGCACGGCGTAGAGCGCTTCGGGCCACGTACAGGTTCGGGTTGGATGCGCTGGACATCGAGTGGCGCGTGTTCGCGACTCGCAACTAGCCGCACCAGCCGTACTCCGGGCACCGTGCAGTACCTACACCACTACCCGCCTTTAACCCTGTCCCTTAGCGCAGCTTAATCCGCCGGCAGAGCGTCTGCCCTCGGGCAAGGCCGATGATGCAATTTTGGCAAGCAGTAACCCCTGAGTTTCCTGCCGATATTGGACAATATGTCTAACTACGCTCGTGGCGCTTTCTTTCTTGCCCTAGCACTCTCGCTCGCCGGCTTGGGCGCTCCTCAGTCGGTGAGAGCCGGTGTCGCTGATCCCATAGATGTCGGGGGCATCACCTCCAACCACTTCCCCAGAGCGGTTGAGTTCGAGGTGCACGTCATGAGCGCAAAGGGAGTGATTACTGAGGCTCAGCTACACTTCGGCGTTGTCTCCAGAGCTGGTACGGTGGACCGATCCATCAGGATGCCTATACAGAGGGGCTTCGTTCTCTATAGCCACAGGCACCTCACCAACGCCGCGGCCGGCGGATTCTCCTATCGCTACTACGTGTCAGCAGCGGATAGCCTGGGGAACCGGATCACCACCCAACCACGAGAGTTTACTTATCGAGACACCCGGTTCCCTTGGACCGCTCAAGTGGATGGGAACCTCCGCGTAGAGGCATACGGTCCGGGTGCCTATGAGGCGGTGAAAGCAGCCCGAGACAGCTACGCCAGTCTCGGAAAGGTGTTCAAGTGGAGCCTGCACCGCTGACGATCTACCTCTACAAGTCCATCGCTGACGCAGCGCAGGCGCAACCGGGCTACCGCTGGATCACCGGCGACGCTCGGGCTGGGATGGCCTTCCCCGAACAGGGGGTACTGCATGTAGTACAAGAAGCTGGTGAAGGCTATACCTTGCAGGACACCGTACGCCACGAGATTGCCCACATGATGCTGGGATGGGCTCGGAGTGGCCCCGTCCCAAAGTGGGTACACGAGGGCTTCGCCGTGTGGACTGAGCGTGACTCCATTTCAGAACACAAGCGAATCTTCGAGATGGCGCGGCGGGAAGAGTATGACTTTGAACCGCTCTGGCGGCTGGAGCAGTTCCCCGCTGATGATGTAGAAGAAGCGCTCGCCTATATCCAGTCCTGGAGCGTGGTTTCCTTCCTGATCGAACGCTATGGCCCTGAGAAATTCTCGACCTTTGTCCGACGGCTAGATCAGGGGGCGGACGCTGCGCTCAAGGGGACCTATGGCCTCGGTCTTGACGACCTTGACGCTCAGTGGCGAAAAGCACATCACCTTCCCGGCATTCGGTATGCTCGAGCGTTGCCGACGCCGGTGCCGATCATGGAGGCTTCAGGCCAAGTCGCCGGGGCAGCCCCACCCGATGGTGCCCAAGATGCTTCGCCTTCCGCTCTTTGGGCCCTGGCGTTCACGGCCGGCTCGATTCTTGCCGGAGGGGGCGTCTTCTGCCTGGTCGTGTGGACTCAACGGCGTCGTGCCCCCGGGGCACAACGGATCGCACCACTCAACTAATCCGCCTAATCCCCCGGCAGCGGATCCGCCCCCGGCGCTGCCTCCAGCTCGAAGGCGTTGAGCAGGGTGGCGGTGCCCTGGTAGTGGCCGATGAGCAGCGTCAACTCCACCAGCCACTGATTGCCGAACTTGGCGTGCAGGTGGTCGAAGGTCGCTTGGTCGGCGCGGGTGCCGCTGGTCAGCTGGCGGGCGTAGCGGGTGATCGCGGCGTCGTCGGCATCCAGCCCGTCCAGGCCGCCGCGGCTGCGGATCGCGTCGATCACCGACTCGGGCACACCGGCCTCGCGCCCGCGGGCCACGTGCGCTCCCCAGGGGTAGGCGCTGCGCTTCTCCCGCACTGTGGTCATAATCGCCACTTCTTGGTGGTGCAGGCTGATGGGCGAGTCCTCGCGGTAGTAGCTCACAATCGGCGAGTAGCGCAGGTTCAGCTGCGGCGTGTACATCAGGAAGGTGCTGGGGCCGGTGATGCCACCGCGCATGGCCACTAGTTGGTCGAACGCTGCGTGGTGCTCGGGCGGCACCTGGTCCTTCGTGCGGATGGGTGCGATACGGGGCATGGCTGGCCGCCTCCTGAGGTTGGTGACGGTAGTATGCCACGTCGCGGGAGCACGAGTGGACGGCTCCGCCCCACCGCCTCGGTCTGCGGGCACCGTTCGTGGTGAACTCGTCGAACCACTACCGCCCAAGGCCTCGAACAGGTACCGGACGAACGGTCCCCGGGGCGTGAGCGCCAGTCCTATGGGCTTCAGGCGGGCACAAGAGGCCCATAGGAATTAGCAGACGGTTGGTTATCCCGTGGTCCTTCGAGAACCCCAAGATGAGCGGTACCGTGACTCGTCGCCTTCGCTGCCCAAGTCTGTACGTTGCTTACCGGCCAGCGCGCGCCCTTGATGCTATGCACAGTTCCGTCACCAGAAGCTCCACCGCCAGCACCGCATCAAGCTTGCCGGTCTTCATCTGCACATCGGCCTCCAGCAGACGGTTGAGCATAGCGATAAGGGTGGGGACGTTGGTGCGCTGCGCCTGCTCAATGGTCTTGGTGAGGGGAAAGCCGGCCAGCCCCAGCCGCGGGCCCATTTCGGATTGCGGCAGGCGCTCGCTCAGCAGGTCGGCGGCGGCCAGCACCAGCCGCACCTGGCGGGCCAGCATGAACAGCAGATAAGGCGGCGCGGCGCCGTTGTTCAGCAAGCGGTGGAGTTCGCGTTGCGCCGGGGTGAGCTGCCGCTCCACAAAGGCGTCCACCAGGCCGAAAATCGCGGTCTCGGCTGAGAGCGGCACCAGGGCGCGTACCGCCGCTTCGTCCACGGATGCGCCATTTGCGTACAGGGTGAGCTTCTGCAGCTCCGAATCGAGCAGCCGCAGGTCATTGCCCGCAAGGTTCACCAACAGCGGCAGCGCCCCTCCGGAGAGCTTGCAGGCGTGCTCGACTGCGCGCTTCCGCACCCAATCGGCCAGCGGCGGCCCCTTTAGCTTGTCGAATCGACGGACATCGGCGGCCTGCATCACAGCTTTTGCGGCGGTAGCCCTGGCATTGATCGCACCCTCAATGAATACCAATTGCGTGGTGTCCGGCAGGCGGGTCAGCAGGTCACCCAGCTTCTCCCAACCGCCGTCGGCACGACCGCCCGCGGTTTCAGATCCGTCTCCATCGCCCTCGCCTTCATCACCGTCCCCCCGGTGCGCGGCGCGGCGCTGAAGGCTCGCCAGCAGGCCATCCACCAGCACCAGGCGGCAATCCGCCAAGAACGGAATGGTGCACACCGCGGCCTCGAACTCGGCAAAACCGACGCTCCCCCCCTCAAAGCGAATCGTGTTCAAGTCCAGCATGTCGCCGGAGCCGAAGCCCGCCTTGAGTTGAGCCAGCGCTTCGCTGACCAGAAACTCCTCTTCGCCGTGCAGCAGGTATATCATGCGAAAACGATGCGCGATTCCTTTTCAGCTCTCGAGCGACCATTGGTGGGGCCCTATCGCAAGGGCTTTGCCTGGGTCAGCGCGCCCATGGTGCGGGCGCTGAAGGCGCTAGGGGTATCGCCGAATGCGGTGTCGGCCTCCCAGATCGCGGTCGGCGTCGTCATTGTACTGGTGTTAGGCAGCGCGCCGGGCCTCGGCTTCGGCCTGATGCTGCTGTGCCTGTTCATCGATAGCCTGGACGGCGCACTGGCCCGCGCTTACGGCCGCTACAGCCAGTTTGGCGCGCTGGTAGACCAAATAGCCGACCACGTGCGGGAGACACTGGTGATTGCGGCGCTCGCGCTGCACGGCGGGCTGCACCCGGTGGTCGCCGTGCTCTACCCGATCATCCAAGGCACCTTCAACGTGGTGACGCTGCTGTGCAACCTGCGAGATGTTCCGGTGCCCTGGTCAGTGAAATCGTACCTGACAGTGTACCCTGTGTTCTTCCTATGGGCCTTCTTTGGGGTGAACTGGCTGACAGCGGGCGTGGCTTTGGCTATCGGCTTCATGGCGTTGACGATAGTGTTGGCCCTGCAGCGGCTGAGTGGCGTGATGGATACCGCCGACGGGACTCCCGCTGTATTTCCCCCAGCCTAGGGAGATACAGCGGGAGTCCCGAAGAACGTGCGGGCACCCGAAGCGCGTTTACCGGCCAGAACTCCAACCCTCCCCTAACCCCTCCCTGCTAGGGAGGGGAATTCCTCGGGCCGGTCCCCTCTCCCTCTGGGAGAGGGTTAGGGTGAGGGTTCAATACCTAGCCTTGGCTGGTGGCTACCCAGTAACCCTTGAACGGGCCCCAGCCCTTCTCACTTACGGAGTCGATGCGGACGCGGGCGACGTGTGGGGAGGTGGTAATGTGCTTCTGGGCCATCCGGCCGATAGGCTGGCCGAAGAGCACAGCGAGCATTCCGCCGATCATCGCCGTGGGCAGCTTGGCCCAGCGGCCGCCACTGGACGCGCCGCCCGCCATGGCCAGTGTGGCCACCCCCGCCAGAATGCCGGTGACGGCGATGGTGGTGCCGCAGAATGGCGA
>SHYE01000079.1 GCA_009692935.1 Dehalococcoidia bacterium
GCTGTACGTGCGGCGCGAGCTACTGAGCGACCTGGTACCGGTCGAAGTGTCCGGCAAGGCCGCCGCCAAGTTCGACGCCTTCGGCACCTACGAGGCCAAAACCGACGCCCCCGAGAAGTTCGAGTTGACCACCAGCAGTAACCCGCTGTTGGCCGGGGCGATGGTCGCGATCGACCTGCTGCAAGGCGTGGGCATGGCCAACGTGCAGGCCCGCTGGAGCGAGCTGACCGAGCGCTTACGCCAGGGCCTGGACGCCACCCCCGGCGCGAGCGTGACCAGCCCGCCGGCCGGCCCCACCGCCTGCGGCTTGGTCACGTTCACCGTTGCGGGCTGGGAGAGCCAGCCGCTGGTGGACGAGCTGTGGGGCCGCTACAAGATTGTCATTCGGCCGGTGAACTACCCGCCGGGGGTGCGGGCAGCGGTGGACTTCTTCAACACCGAGGATGAGGTCGATTACTTGGTAGACGCGGTGCGCACGCTTTCGAAGGAGAGGGGCAACAGCTAGGGGTATGACGCATCCACAGTGCTGTTCGACGAAGGCGGGAGAGTCCAGAGAGGGCGGCAGCCCTTGGCGCTCGCCCTGAGCAACGTCGAAGGGGCCGGGAAGCATGAAAATCGACGATGCCATGTTCCGCTCATGCTGAGGCCCTCGGAGCACAGGCGGGCTAGCGCGTTCCGGTGAGCTGGTTCTCCGCTCGCCCTTCGAGAGCCTCAGGGTGAGCGGGCCAGGCGGTCGCGATAGGCGTCGGCGAACCTATTTTCGTAGCAATGACACCATGACCACTAACACAGGTCTCAAGGCGGCCCCAATGGCAGACAGCATGCGAGCACTCATCTTCCACGCACCCGGCAATATCAAGGTGGAGCAGCGGCCGGTGCCCGACATCGGGCCCGGTGACGTGCTGCTGAAGGTGGGGGCCACTTCAGTATGCGCCTCCGACATCCGGGTGTACCGCGGCGAGAAGAAGGCCGCGGCCGGCGTCATCACCGGGCACGAGTTTGCCGGCAGCGTGGTGAGGATCGGCGAGGGCGTGCAGGACGTGGCGGTGGGCGACCGCACCATCGTGTGTCCCATCATCGCGTGCGGGGCCTGCTACTACTGCCAGATTGGCCGCCGCAACCGTTGTCTGAAGCGCCTGACCCTGGGCTACGACGTGGACGGCGGGTTCGCCGACTACGTGCGGGTGCCCGAGGCGGTGGTGCGCCTCGGCCACATGATCCCGCTGGACTCCGAGCTGCCTTACGACCTCGCGTCGATCACCGAGCCGATGGCCTGCGCGCTGAACTCGCTGGAGTCGTGCAAGGTGCTGCCGGGCTCCACCATGGCCATTCTGGGCTGCGGGCCCATGGGCCTGATGCACTTAGTGCTGGGCCGGGCCATGGGCGCGTCCAAGATCATCATGAGCGACCCGGTGGAAGAGCGGCGGCGGGTGGCCGAGGAGCTAGGCGCCACCGTGGTCATCGACCCCACCAAGCACTCCATCGCCGCCGAGACCAAGGCCCGCACCAACGGCCTGGGCGCCGACGCCGGCTTCCTGTCCATTGGCATCACCGAGCTGGTGGAGGAGGGTTTGGGCGCGGTACGCAAGGAGGGCTACTTCAACCTCTTCGCCGGGTTCCCACCCTCGGCCCGCATCGACATGGAGGCCAACCGCATCCACTACGACGAGATCTTCATGACCGGCACCCAGAATGCCACCACCGACCACTACGTGCGAGTGTCGCAGATGCTGCCGCACATGCCGGGTGCCCAGCGGCTAATCACCAACCGCTACCAGCCCGAAGAGGCGAATCTGGCCTACGAGGCGCGGCTGGGGCTATCGGGCTTGAAGGCGGTGGTGGTGTACGAGGGCGCGTAGGCATGGCAGGAGTTCCGTTCATGGCAACTCGTGTGGCTGGCATGGAAGAGCGCACGGACCGTCGACTAGCGCCGTTCTTGCGACGCCTTGGTCATGAAGTTACGGTAGTCGCCCAGGATCATCCGGCGGACTTGCCGGATACGGATGTAATACGCATCACGTATACGGAGTCTCAAGCAAGGTCAACCTAGCTGCCTACGTCTTAGTGCCGAATACGAGGCGTCGAATAGCTAGTTCCCGATGTCTTGCCCGAGGATGACCCGGATGTCCACCGCATCGGCGGCGCCCGGCAGGCCCACCGCACCCTCGGTCTTCACCTGGCCTTTGGGCACCCGCAATAGGTTCGCGAGCAGTGTGGCCGTGTAGCCTTTGCCGGTGAAGTTCACCACCTGCGTCTCCCGGTACGGGCCACCGGGAGCGTCACCAACCGTCACGTTGTCGAAGCCGTAGTTCTTGAGTTGTGTCGCGGTCAGCGCCGCCAGCCCGGGTGTCTTGGTGCCATTCAGCACCTCGATGCGGGCGCCCTGCTCCTTGCGGCTGTCGAAAAACAGCTCGTCGATGACATCGCGGATCTTCTCCCGTGCCGGCATGAGCAGCGAAGCGCCATCGTACCCTGTGAAGCTGTAGACGTACGGAGATTCCAGTGACCGGCCGGTGATGCTCTCTGCTGGAATCTCCTTGGCGATCTTAGCGAGTGCCAGAACGTCGCCCAAGCTCATGTCGGTGCGGATCGATTCCTGTAACTCGTTCCAAAGCTGCGGCAGTTTGGGCAGCATATCCAGCCGCAGCAGCTTTCCGCGGGCTGCCAACATCACCTGCTGCTGGCGTTTCATGCGCCCGAAGTCGGAGTCTTGGTGCCTCGACCGTGCGTACTGCAGGGTGCGTTCGCCATTCAAATGCTGGTCGCCGGCCGGAATAGTGATGCGCTGGATGCCGTAATTATTGGTGGGGTACTGGTTATCCACAATGGTCTGGTCCACGCGTACGTCAACGCCGCCGAGCGTATCGATGACCTTCTCGAAACCCTCGAAGTCGATCATCACGTAGTAGTGCACCCGCACGCCGAAGTTGTACTGGAAGGTCTCCTTCGCCAGTTGCGGGCCACCGCCGGGGTGGTTGCGCATCACGCCGATGACGTTAGCGGCGTTCACGCGCTCGCTTATGGTCTGGCCGTTGCCGATGGGCACGGGCAACCAGAGGTCGCGGGGCACACTGAGCATACTGGCGGTCTGGCTGTGGGGATCCACGGAGACCAGCATCATGACGTCGGTACGTACCGGGTCCTCGAACTTCTCGTCCGGACGGCGGTCGATGCCCATCACGAGCACATTCACCCGCTCTTTGTTGCGCCAATCAGGAGCGTCGGGCGACGTGCCAGGCCCCAGCACAGGAATGATGAACTGCGTGAGGGTGCCCGGCAGCTCTCGGGCCCAGCCGAAGGCTTCGGGAACAGCCTGACCGCCGGCCCAAAGCCCGCCCATGATGAAGCACATGGCAAGAAGCCACCCGACAAAGCGGGGGGCGCCACGCTGGGCTCTGGTTGGTGGTTGCGACCCTTTGGGATCAAACTGCATAGCGATAAGAACAACACTATACCACGTGGAGTTACCCCATCTGTGCGCCGCTCCCTTGGCTAGGGGGAAGCGACGGGGTACAGTAGAAGTACCATGCTGGATAACGCGCAGACCAATCGTCCCGTAACAGGTGACTCGGCTGAACCGCCCCCCGAGGTAACGCCCTCGGCGGTACTGCGCCGGCCGCCTCACGTCGAATGGGGCGATATCGAGCAGGGGCTTATCCCGCCGGGGCATCCGATTGCGCCCTCGGTGGCACTACCTCCTGCCGAAGAGCCCCGGCGGCACAGCCGTCACCTGGTGCGAGACGTGGTCGAGACGTTGCTGCTCGCGCTCATCATCTACATGGGTGTCCGGGCGGGGGTCCAGAACTTCAAGGTCGACGGCAATAGTATGGAGCCAAGCCTGCATACTGGGCAGTATCTGCTGGTCAACAAGCTTGCCTATGCGTCCTTTAGCTTGGAGGGCATCGCCGAGGCTATTCCAGCACTGGAACCGCTCAGGAACTCCACGCTCTTCCAGCTCGGCTCCCCACAACGTGGCGACATCATCGTCTTTCGTTTTCCCCGCGACCCTACCCGCGACTTCATCAAGCGTGTTGTGGCCGTCCCAGGAGAGACGGTGGAGGTGAAGGTCGGCATTGTTTATGTAAACAACAAGGCACTCGAAGAGCCCTACATTCTGAACAGCCCGACGTACACCAAAGAGGCTACTCTGGTACAGCCGGGCGAGTACTTCGTGCTCGGCGATAATCGCAACAACAGCAGTGACTCCCACGTCTGGGGCTCAGTGCCTGCCCGTGAAATCGTGGGCAAGGCCTGGGTGACCTACTGGCCGATGAATGCCTGGGGTTTCATCCCCCACACCATCGCGGCCGCAGTACCCTAACCGGTTCGCCGCACCATTCCGCCCGAGCCGCACACATGAAGCATACTCATCGCTTACCGGGGCACCTCGCCTCCCGCACGCCCTCGCAAATGGGCAGCGAGTGCTCGCACGATCATGCGAGCACGACCCGCCCGACTTCCCCGCTCGCTCTTGTCGCCGAAGCCTACGGGCGTTTCAAGCGGGCCCTTCAGCACCACCCTAGACCGGCGGATGGAGTCAAGCGTCGCCACCGGCACGCCGCTGTGTACGCCGGTCCGGAACGCGTCGCCCCCCGCCACCTGGTGATCCCACTGAATGGCCACGCCGGCTGCCTGCACCAATCGCTGAGCAGCGGCGGTCACTTCGGTGCCGATACCATCGCCCGGGATGAGCGTGACCACCTTCTTGCCGGATTCTGTTACGTACTTTGCCATTGACCACCTGTTAATGGGACTGAGGCCAAGCGGCCGCCATTTCAGTGTAGGACATCACGAAGCGGCCTGGGCCGGTAGGCACCCTTAACAGCATCGGCAGCCACCACCGGTTGCATGGCCGACGGCGGTCTCTGTCGGCTCCCGACTCTGGGGTTTAACGCCTCAAGGCGGCCCCGCTGGCCGACCAACCTCCTGGGGCTTCCTGGTAGAATGGGCACCATTCATCCTCATCTCTCGCTAAGGAGTCCGCCGATGGCCGATTCTGCCCAACACATCGATGCGCTGCTGGCCGAAGATCGCATTTTTAACCCGCCCCCCGGCTTGGTGGAAAACAGCAACGTTATGGCTTGGATGCGTGACCACGACATCCAGACAGTTGAAGAGCTGTATGAGCGAGCCAAGAATCCGAACTGGTTCTGGCCCGAGGTGGCGCGTGACCTGGTGACCTGGTACCGCCCTCACGACAAGCTGCTGGAATGGGACCGCCCCTTCGCCAAATGGTTCGTGGGAGCCGAGTACAACATCGCCTACGACGCAGTGGACCGCCATGCGAAGTCCTGGCGCAAGAACAAAGTAGCGTTCATCTACGAGGGCGAGCCGGGCGATACCCGCAAGATCACCTACGGTGAACTGGCTATCGAGGTGAATCGCTTGGCGAATGGCCTGCGCCGGCTTGGTGTGGGCAAGGGCGACCGCGTAGCCATCTACATGCCGATGACGCCCGAGCTGCCCATCGCCATGCTGGCCTGCGCCAAGCTGGGTGCTCCTCACGCGGTGGTGTTTAGCGGCTTCAGTGCGGCCGCGCTGCGTGATCGGATCAACGACTCGGGCGCAAAGGTGGTCATCACCGCCGATGGCTTCTACCGCCGCGGCCGGGTCGTGAACCTCAAGACGTTAACCGACGAGGCGGTGGAGCAGGCCCCAACTGTGCAGAGCGTGGTGATGTATCAGCGCCTGGGCGCCGCCGCCGAGAACGTGCCGTGGCACCCCGCCCGCGACCATTGGTGGCATGATCTGGTGGCCGGCGAATCCATCGAGTGCGAGCCTGAGCATCTCGACGCCAATGACATGCTGTATCTGCTGTACACCTCGGGCACCACCGGCAAGCCCAAGGGGATCATCCACGCTCACGGCGGCTATGCGGTGCAAACGGCGCTCACGCTGAAGTGGGTGTTCGATATCAAGGACGAGGACATCTGGTGGTGCGCCGCCGACATCGGGTGGGTCACCGGCCACAGCTACATTGTGTATGCGCCGTTGATATTAGGCGCGACGTCGGTGCTATACGAGGGCGCGCCCGACTGGCCGGCCCCCGACCGCTGGTGGTCGATGATCGAGAAGTACCGGGTGACCACGTTGTACACGTCACCCACCAGCATCCGCATGTTCATGCGCCAAGGCGAGAAATGGCCGCAGAATCACGACCTCTCTTCGCTCCGGCTGCTGGGCAGCGTGGGCGAGCCCATCAACCCCGAGGCCTGGATCTGGTACCACAAGTACATCGGCGGCGACCGCTGCCCGATCATGGACACCTGGTGGCAAACCGAGACCGGCGCCCACTGCATCACGCCGTTGCCGGTCACGCCGCTCAAGCCCGGCTCGGGCACCCGGCCCTTCCCCGGCATCCAGGCCACGGTGCTCGACGACGACGGCAATCTCTCGCCGACCAACACCGGCGGCAACTTAGTGATTCAAACACCGTGGCCATCGATGCTGCGAGGCATCTACGGCGACCCCGGGCGGTTTCAGGAACAGTACTGGAGCAAGTACGCCGTGGAGTACCTGGCGGGCGACGTGACCCGCATCGATAACGACGGGTATTTCTGGGTGCAGGGCCGCGCCGACGACGTGCTGAAGGTGGCCGGCCACCGCCTCGGCAACTCTGAGGTGGAGAGCGCCCTGGTGAGCCATGCGCAGGTGGCCGAGGCGGCCGTCATCGGCAAACCCCACGAGATCAAGGGCGAGAGCATCGTGGCGTACGTGGTGCTGAACAACGGCATCGAGCCATCGGACGAGCTGCGGTCGGCGCTGCGCGACCACGTGGCTCACGAGATCGGCGGTATCGCCCGGCCCGACGAAGTGTGGTTTGTGAACGACGTTCCCAAGACTCGCAGCGGCAAGATCATGCGGCGCATCGTGCGGTCGAAGGCGGTCGGCGAGCCGGTCGGCGACATCAGCACACTGGCGAACCCCGAGGCGGTGGAGGAGCTCGACAGGGCGCGGTAATCCAACCACTCTCACCGTACGTACCCCGGTGCTGGCGTCATATAGCGGCGAACTTCGACCCTCCTCCAACTCCTCCCTGCCAGGGAGCAGAGTGGATCGGTCGCGCCGTCTCTGTTGAGCCGCCTGGTCGGGCCATTGTCGCCTTGTCGTGTAAGAGCTCAGAGTTGATGAGGCAGTTGATGTCGCACCTACCGATACCACCCGGCCGCAGTACCAGTCCCGGTCTGTCCGGTGGGTGTTTGAGGGCGGCAGCCCTCATAAAACAGACGTGGGCGGGTGGGAGGGAACCCTCAAGGCTCAGCCGAAGACCGCGGGGGGGGCACGTCGTCCCCTCAAGACTGAGCTCTTACCTTGCCACACGGAGGCAGACGGCAGTGCGGCCGGTGTGGTAGAATCCCGCAGCTTTAGTACGGAGGCAAGCGTCATGGCTTCACCCTATGCAGATACGCGGTACGAGGTGGCGGTTGGTAGCCACATGCTGGTCGATTTCGGCCTGGCCATCGGTGTCCGGGCCTCGCTAGGCCACGTGAGTGTGCGGGTGCCGGGCGAGCCGGACAAGTTTGTGGTGAAGGGGCGCGGCTACCGGCTCGATACGCTGGCCCGGATGCGGGCAGAGGACACGGTGGTATGCAACTTGGAGGGCGAGGTAGTGGACAGCCCGCCCAACATCGTGCCGTGCTTCGAGGTGAAGATTCACTCGTGCATCTTCAAGGCTCGGCCCGACGTGATGGCGGTGGTGCACGTGCACCCCAAGTTCGCCACGGTGATGTCGGTCATCGGCAAGCCGATCCGCTCCATGGTGAACGAGGGCAACCGGCTGGTGATGGACCCGATTCCGGTGTATCCCAAGCAGAAGATTATCACCACCGACGAAGAGGGCACCGAAGTGGCCCGCCTGCTAGGGCAGGGCAAAGTGGAGTTGCTGCGCGGGCACGGCGCTGTGACGGCCGGGAAGAACATGGAAGAAGCCGTCACCGACATGATTCACCTGGAACACCACGCGGAGATGAACTACTACGCGTGCGTGATGGCCGGCATGGACCACGACTACGTGTCGCGCGAGCAGGTGCTGGAGTTCAGCAACAGTAGTGGCAGCCAGTACGACCTGCCGCACTTCAAGCAGGCCATCGCCAAGGCTGGCATGCCGCAGTACGGCGGCGTGTGGCAGGCGTGGTTCGAGGACGCAGCAGCGAAGGTTTAGGCACAGGCGCAGGAGTGGGCGGCCGTCTGGGTCGCCTCACTCCCGGGCTTGAAGCTCTTAGCGGTTATCGCCCTGTGTTGATGTCCCACCGTTGCCATTGGCCATGCCAGTCGGCTTCGGATCTGGAGCCGGCGATGAAGCAGCCGCGGGAGCCGTGGGGACCAAGGGTGTTGGCGCAACCAACCGCGTAGAAGTCGCGTTTGTTCGGATCGACCGCCAGGCCGTGCACCATCCCAGTAGCATCGGTTGTCTTGTCAAAGGCCTCGCGCTGCCAGGCCTGGGCAAATCCCCCCGAACTGGTCCCCTTCCACCCTTGCAGGTGCCAGTCCCAACAGGTCGGGCCCAAGCCAGGATCGAGCTGGGTACACTGCCGTGCTGCCGGATCGCGGCGGAACCCTCCAGTCACAATCATCACCGTGGTGCCCGGTCACCATCCGCCGGCCTGAATTCCCGGCGAACGGGGTCGTCTTCATGGTCGCCGGATCGACCTTCCAGAGCAGTCCCTGAGTCAAGGTCGACGGTGCGGTGCTCGCCGTTTCATCATCGTCGCCTCCGGGAGCGCGCCGGAGCGCGCTCAGCATAAGAACGTTTCGCACAGGCCATTCGCTTAGCAGAGGGCGCATCGCCACGTCAGGCGATCCCATTCCGCTGAAGAGAGTTGAGTGCGCTACCAAGACACAGTACCCTGAGCGCATCATTTCTTCTCCGCCCCCGGAGGGCCCCGATATGGCAAACATCGTGCTCGGTTTCGGCAGCTCGCACGGCCCCACCATGAACACGCCACCGGAGCGCTGGCCCGAATTGGGCGAACGCGATCAGGCGGACACCCGGTTCGACTTCGCCAGCTTGCGGGCCAATCCAGACCCCAAGGTGGTCGCGCAGGTGAACCTAGCGAAGTTCACCGAGCGCTACGAGGCCCTGCAGCGGGATGTCATTGCGCTCAATGATGTCATGGTAGCGGCCCAGCCGGATGTGGTAATCGTCATCAGTAACCCCCACGGTGGCGTGACCACTGACCTGATGCAGCCTACCTTCGGGATTCACCTGAACGATGCCCCACCGATGACGGAGGGCCCACGCCTCCCCAGCGGTCTCGGCGGCGAACAGGCCGGCCGCCTGGGCGCCCCAGCGGCCACCACCACGCCACCGAAGCACGCCTACCCGACCGACAGTGATCTGGCCCGTCACCTGATGGAGGGGCTGGTTGACGAAGGCTTCGACCTTGCGGCCAACTTCCAGTCCAACCCGGGCGCCGGTCTCGACGGGGCCTACAATCTGCTCTACCAGCGCTTCGACGTGAAGGAGCAGGTTCCCTACGTGCCGGTGCTCGTCAGCCGCTACTTGCCGAATCAGGCTACCCCGAAGCGCTGCTATCAGTTCGGTCAGGCGCTACGGAAGGTGGTTCACGCC
>SHYE01000080.1 GCA_009692935.1 Dehalococcoidia bacterium
GCAGCAAACGGACATTGGTCAGCTCCATTGGCGGTCTCCCTAGCCGAGTGATCTCACGAATGGGATAGGATGGGGTGCCTTACAGACACCTTACAGCGTGAGAACGCTCGGGCGCGCCTACGGCGCGGTGAATCCAGCCAGCACATGACTGTTGTCGCAGAACGGCTTGTTCCCGGAGTGACCACAGCGGCACAACGTGTACCGCGTGCCTCGCTCAATCAGGTTGCCGTCGCCATCGCTGAGGGTGACATTACCACGCACCAGGTAAGGGTCATCGGAGGTGGGGACCATCGTGGCAGGGTCGTCGCCCGCCTCCTGGGGCAAGCCGTCTTTGCGGGCCTACTGCAGCGCGCCGCTGCGGCACCGGCGAACGATCGCCACGATCTCGTCGGCGGTCCCGAGGTCAAGGTTGATCCAGGGGCGCATCCGGGTGTCGAACACAGCCGGGAGGCCCCGGACACAGGCCGCGGCATGGATGCAGCGTGCTGCGTTATAGGTGACGGTGAGGTCATCACGCTCGTAAGACGCTTCATGGGTCGTCTTCCTTGAGAGCAGCCGTGAGCGGAGGGCTACACCCCGCCGGTGAGCTTGTGGGCGATGCGGAAGGCCGCCTGCTCTAGCATGATGTGTTCGTCGGCCCCGGTGGCCATGGTCTTCAGCAGCACCTCGCGGGTCTGCACCTCGTTCTCGCCGATCATGACGGTGTAGGTCACACCCATGTTGTTGGCGTGGCGGAGTTGCGCTTTGAGCGACCGATCGCCGAAGCCGAGCCAGGTGTTCACATCGGCGTCGCGCAAGCGCTGGGAGAGCCGGACCGCCTGCTGCCGCGCCGGGTCGCCGCCCTGGTGGGCGATGTAGACCTGGGGTTGGTTGGGGTTCGGCACCGCCACGCCCTGGGCTTTCAGGTTCAGCACAATGCGCTCGATGCCTGCCGCGAACCCAATGCCGGGGGTGGGCTTGCCGTCCAGCGCCTCGATGAGGCCGTCGTAGCGGCCGCCGGCGCCGACTGCGGTCTGCTGGCCGGTCTTCTCCAGCGGCACCACCTCGAACACCGTGCGGGTGTAGTAGTCGAGCCCGCGCACCAGCTTGTGCTCGATGGTGTAGGGCACGCCGAGGGCGTCGAGGTAGCTGCGGGTGGCGGCGAAGTGCGCTTTGCAGGGGTCACACAGGTACTCGCTGGTTTTGGGGGCGGCGGCGATGATCGGCTGATCTTGCGGTACCTTGCAATCGAGCAGGCGCAGCGGGTTCTTCTCGAGCCGTACCTTGCAGTCGCCACACACTTCGTTGACGTGGTCGCGATAGTAAGCCACCAGCGCTTGGATGTAGCCGGGGCGGCAGGCCGCATCGCCGATGCTGTTCAGCAGCACGGTCAGGCCGGTAATGCCCACCTCCTTATAGAGATCCCAGGCCAGGCTCACTGCCTCTGCGTCGACCGTGGGGTCGCTCTCGCCGATGGCCTCGAAGCCCCATTGGTGGAACTGGCGGTAGCGGCCGGCCTGGGGGCGCTCGTAGCGGAAGCTGGGCGAAATGTAGTATAGCTTGACCGGCTGGGCCAGCGCGTGCATGCCGTGCTCCAGGTAGGCGCGGCAGACGGCTGCGGTGCTCTCGGGCTTCAGCGTGATGCGGTCGCCGGAGCGGTCGTCGAAGCTGTAGGTCTCCTTCTCCACAATGTCGGTGCCGGCGCCGATGCTGCGGTTGAACAGGCCGGCGTCCTCGAACAGCGGGGTGTCGATGCGCTGGTAGCCATAGCGGCGGCAGAGGCGTTCGGCGGCGTCGAGCACGTACCGCCAGTACGGCTGGTCGGCGGGGAGGATATCGGTGGTGCCGCGGGGGGCTTTGTACATGCGCTGCTCCAGGAACGGGTGGTGGGCCTTAAGGGTAGCAGGCGCGGCGGGCGTGGGGAATGGGCCGAGTGAGGACGGGTGGCCGCCAGCGTTTTGCGCGTGTCGGGCAGCCGTGGCGGGCCGTCTGATAGGTAGGTGTCGTGGTGCCCCAGACGTTGATGTTCCCACCCGCCCGCCCGCCTAGAGTTTAAACCTGGAGGACACCCCCACGCCGCGGCCGAGGGGCCTGCTGCCCCTCAGCACTCCCCGCGATGTCATCGCCATAGCTATTCATCTAGGGTGGTGCCGCCTGCCGCGTGAGTTTGTCTACACCCTGCGTCGATGGAACGTGGAGCGTGGCGACCGTTCGGCCGGCGCCATTTCGAGTACCGCGAGCGTTACCTTAGAGCCACCTGACCAAAACGGCGCGATGGTCTGCTTCGCAGCCGAGCCCACCGCGGGTGGTCAGGCTCTGGGGCTCTCGGACGTGTTGTGCGGCGCGCCCGGCACTGGCAGCGGCTCGTTCGCGGCGCCGCAGGTTACTCTTCAGTTGAAGCAATCACCCATTGCGGGCGTCACGTGGCCACCGGTGGCGGGGGCACAGCATTATGTCTTGGTAAGCATACCGGTGAGCGGCGGTGGCATGACCTTCAACAGCATGGCCGCCGGACTGGTGAGCAACGCGGCTCACAATACCGAGGGCAGGGCTACCTGCTACACGCTGATAGCCTTTGGTGAAGCCGGCTTTGGCATGTCGGACCTGCTGTGCGGCGTGCCCGGCATCGCGACCGTGGGGCGCGCCCAGCTGTCTGGTGGCGCCGCTCGACCCGCTATCGATGAGTTGACCGCCAGCTTAGGTTCAGGCATACCGTCGGTACACCGGGGGCTGGCAGCCATTCGGCAGCGGTTGGAGGCGGGCCAGCCCCTGCAATAAGTTCTGCGAGGCTCTACCGAATGCGGCCTCCGGGCATGTTCACCCAGGCGCTGTGCTCGTGCGGCAGGGTGACCGGCTTGGCTGTGGTGACGTACTTGGGGCCAAGCTGGCTGATGCGGGTAACGCCCATCAGGCCCATTGCCGACCGGATCTCGGCCTCCAGGATCTGCAGCACGTGCACCACGCCGGCGCTCCCTGCCGCGGCCAGCCCGTAGCCCTGCAGCCGGCCGATGGCCACCGCCGTGGCCCCCAAGGCGATGGCCTTCAACACGTCGGACCCTCGGTTCACGCCGCCGTCAACCACAATCTGGGCCTTGCCATCAACGGCTTGGACGATCTCGGGGAGGGTGTCCATGCTGCCGAGGCCATGATCGAGCTGACGCCCGCCGTGGTTCGACGCCCAGACCACGTCGACACCGAGCTGCACGGCGATGGCGGCGTCTTCTGCGGTGGCGATGCCCTTGAGCAGCAGCGGCAGTCCGGTGCGCTCCTTGTACTTCTGCACGGTATCCCAGGTGATTTTCTTGGAGTACACGCGTTCCATGGGATCGCGGCGGCGGGTGGGCTGGGCCCAGCGGGTGAGCAGCGGGCGTTCGCGAATGCTGTCGACGGCGGAGTCGACCGTGATACACAGCGCTTTATAGCCGGCGTTCAGCATACGTTTCAGCCGGTCCTCCACCCAGGCATCGTCGCCACGAATGTAGAGCTGGAAGATTTTGGGGCTGGGGCTGGCGGCAGCAATCTCCTCGAGGGTGGGCTCAGTGGCCGAACTCACCACGTGCACTACGCCGAACTCGTGCGCCGCTTTGGTGGACCCGATGCCGCCCTCCGGGTCGAACGACTGCAGCGAGCCGATGGGCGCCAGCAGCACCGGAATGCGGAGCTTGTGGCCTAACAGCGTAGTGGAGGTGTCGACGTCTGAGACGTCGACCAGCACGCGGGGGCGGAAGGCGATGGTGTCGAAAGCCAGGCGGTTGCGACGGAAGGTGGTCTCGGTTTCAGCGCCGCCCACCAGGTAGTCGTAAGCGCCCTGGAACAGCTTTTTGCGAGCTGCCTGGATCACCTCTTCGTTCGTCACATAATCGAGCGCCATCGCCGTTACCCCCTGAGAGTCTGCGTGAAGTCTCGCCGATGATACCTGCTGGCGCTTTGGCGGGCAATGGGTGGAGAGCGGCGGGAGACGCCGGGGGACAGACGCCGGCGGAAAGAGGTTTAGCCGCCCGAGGGTGAACCAGAGGTGGGGCACCTGCCCCACCTCTGGTTCTGGAAGCGGCCTACTGACCTATCGAGCCACCGGTGCGGAGGGCGTCTGCCATCAATGTCTGCAGCGCGGCTACCGACAGCTTGCTGCTGTTGAGCGAACTGACTCCGGGCACGCCACACAGGATGTTGGTGCTACCGGTGCCGGGGCTGCCCTCGCCCAGCAACTGGAAGCAGGTTCCGGCTGCTGCTACCGGCTGCACGGAGTCCAGCGCGCTACCCGGCAGCGTCACGCTGGTCGGCGGGGCGCCGTCGAGCGGAATGCGCCAAAGGGTGTAGGTGTCGACACCATCGGGCGGGAAAAGCCAGGTGAGGGTGGCGTTGCTGCTCTGGTTGAGGGTGAAGTTGCGGGCGGCCACCGTCCCGACCTCGAAACCGGGCCGGGCGCACTCGAGATCCGAGAGGCCGAGCGGCGCTCCGGCGATGTCGACCGGCGCCAGGATGTAGCAGTACGTCTCGTTTACCACCGGGAGGTCGAGGTAGCTGCTGGCGGCAGCGGCCAGATTGAAGAGGCTCGTGACGCCGCTCGCGGTGTTGTGCTTGAGCAGCACGTAGCCTGCCTGCATGTTGCCGGCTTGCCACGTTAGTCTGACGTCCCAGAAGTCCCCATCGTTTGGTGTGGAGATGGCAAGGCCCCGCCCGCCGACGGCCGGCGGGGTGAGGAAGCCGCGAATCTCGCCGGAGGGGGAGAAGGTGCTGTGCACGTTGAGCTAGGCCTTACCGGCTGCCAGCGCCGCGGCAAGCGCCGCTTCGGCTCCCGCCGGCGTGCCGCCGTTCGCGGTGATTTAGGCGGCGTTCCATGAGCCAGCGAGCGTCGTATCGAACATGGCGTCGTAGGTTCCGCTGGTGACTCCGGAGGGGAAGCCCAGGAAGGTCGGCGTCTGCGTAGCTACGCCAGCAATACCGGTATCCGCCACGGCGGTTGGAGCGTGGATGTGTGCGTTGGTGGTGGTACCGACCAGACCGCTGAACGTAACCCGTACCCGCAACGTGTGGGCTGCGGTATCAAGTTCCACGAGGGCGTTTCCGGTGCCGGTCGACGCTACGGGTGGCGATTCGGCAGCCCCGGAGAGCGCTGCCGCGTACTCGATCGGCGCCGCCTGCGCCGGCCGGGCCGTCGCTGTGCCCCAGAGTGTCAACAGGGGAGCAAGTGCCAGCAGCCCCAGTAAACCAAGGGTAGTCATTCGAAACGGCGTAATCCTATGCATTCGCTATCTCCTTCAGTTTGTGGAGCTCCACCGCCAGACCGGTGGCACCGTAGCATGGCGGCGTGTCCGAATGCATTAGTGCCATCTGCTGAGCAGAATCGCTAACGTGAGGTTAGCTTAGGCGCGCTCACTCAGTTTGGCAACCAACAGGCCCTTCGCCCTTCAGCAGTTGCCCAGGCCGGCGATTCGCGACTTCGGTGGTGTTGTGTCCGAAGGGTGTCGCGTTCCGTGGGCTTTGGCCCCGCCCCGCCGGATGCCTCGCGGGCTCGGCATGACAGGCCAAGGGTTGATGTGATGCCGACGTGAGGAGCCATCTGGGGTGGGTGTGGTGCGCTGCCGGCCCGCGACTTCGGCGGGGGTGTGCACGGAGGGTGTCGCTTTCCGTGGGCTGGCCCCGCCCCACCGGATGCCTCGTGGGCTCGGCATGACAGGCCAAGGGTTGATGTCATGCCGAAATGGGTTAGCTCTGGCAGAGCGATATCCTCCTCACCGGGGAGTGAGCTACAGAACCCCGGTGCTACCATAGTGGTGAAGCTGCGGAGGAGGGCGAGATGAAACTCTTGGTGCACTACGTTGCGATGGCGGGACCGCTGGTGCTGCTTGGGAAGCTCCTCGAGCGGCGAGGCCACCGCAGTTACGGCCGGTTGCTGGGGGTGGTACTCTACGATTTGGGCGTGCCCACCTTCGCCCGGTTGAAGGCAGCGCTGTGGGCGCCGGACGGCCCGCATCTGATAACGGGCACGCCGTTCGGCGTGGGGTGGTCGCCCAACTTTGGGGCCTTGGCCCGCAAGCTTGGTGTGGCATAACGCCGCCAAACTGATATTGGCGAGTCGTCCAGTGGTAGGACAGCGGACTTTGAATCCGCGAACCGTGGTTCGAATCCACGCTCGCCAGCCATGCTGCAACCATGAGGAAGCCCCCGGCCGATTTCGGCCGGGGGCTTCTGCTTGTGGTGGTGGCCGGGGTTAGCCCGGTACCACGTAGGAGACCGGCACGTTGTTCTTCGCGTAGGGGGCCTTCTCGTCGCAGCCACCCAGTTCGCGCCCTGGATGCCTCGCGGGCTTGGCATGACATTCGGGAGGCTGGCTGTTCTGACCGATAGAGACACCCTAGGGGCCTTCAGCCGGCTGCCTATAGTCCGTGGTATTGACTGGTGCGTTATATCAAGTACTAGTAATTGCTTGACTGCTTAATACTATATCTGGTATACCGTCCTTGTATTCAAGCAGCATGCTATCGGCGGCTCATCCGCCGTGGCGGCGAGACCACTTTTTGTAAGGAGGCCACCCGTGGAAGAGTCCCGACCGATGATCCACATCCGACTGCCCAAGGCCCTGATCAAGCGGGTCGACCATGTCGCGGTAGACTTGGACAAAGACAGGGCGAAGACTATTGAGCAGTTGCTTGCCACTGCCCTGGAGCGCTTTGATGAACCCATGCCTGACATTCGGTCCCTCGAGCGGATCGCTGTCGGCAGCCGCTAACTCGCCCTCCTCGCGTCCTTTTCAGCGCCAGGGCGCGTTGCTATGCCCCGCGAACCGCTGATCACCGGCAGCCCCCTCGACGATGACGAGGGGGCTGTTCCGCTTGCCTCCGAGCGTGAGCTGCTGTGGAGTCTGCGTCCCGCCAGCTTGGTCGAGTACATCGGCCAGCAGGAGATTGTGGACAACCTGAAGGTGGCTATTACCGCCGCCCAGCAGCGCGGCGAACCCCTGGACCACGTGCTGTTTCACGGCCCGCCGGGTCTGGGCAAGACCACGCTGGCACACATCATCGCCAATGAGATGGGGGCCCACATCACCCACACCTCTGGACCCGCGCTGGAGAAGCCGGGGGACATCGTCGGCCTGCTCTCGAACGTGGAGGCCGGTGAGGTGGTGTTCATCGACGAGATCCACCGGCTGTCCCGCACCGTGGAAGAGTACCTGTACTCGGCGATGGAGGACTTCAGCGTCGATATCATTGCCGGGCAGGGGCCCAAAGCTCGCTCGTTGCGGTACCGGCTGGAGCGCTTCACGCTTATCGGGGCCACGACTCGGGCGGGCAACCTGTCGGCCCCGCTGCGCGACCGGTTCGGCATTGTGGCCCATCTGGACTTCTATACCGACGATGAACTGGCGGCGGTGGTCACGCGCTCGGCTCAACTGCTGGAAACCCCGCTGGCGCACGAAGCCGCACTGGAGGTGGCCCGCCGCAGCCGTGGCACGCCCCGTGTCGCGAATCGCCTGTTGCGCCGGGTGCGGGACTACGCCCAGGTGCAGGGCGATGGGCGGGTGACGCTCGACTTGGCGCAGATTGCCTTGAAGCGCGAAGGCGTGGACGACCGCGGCCTGGACAAGACCGACCGGCAGTACCTGACCACGATTATCGAGCAGTACGCCGGCGGGCCAGTGGGCCTGGAAGCGCTGGCCGCGACGCTGAACGAGGAGTCGAGCCTGCTGGCCGATGTGGTCGAGCCCTTCTTGTTGAAGATCGGTTTTGTGAACCGCACACCAGCCGGCCGCCGCGCCACTAAGGCCGCTGCGACTCACCTCGGCTACCTGGATGCAGCGCTGGAGCAGCCGCGATTGCTATGAGCGGGGCCTAGAACAGCGCTCGCAGCACCACGCCAAGCCCGTCGGCGATGGCGATGTAGGCGGTGCGTTGGCTTACTATCGGTTGGACGCGGGGAATCACCTTGACGCGAGCTTGCGACGCTGCAAGGGTCGTACAATCGGCGGCATCGTCCCCGGATCAGTCGCCACTACAAGGAGCTGCCATGAACCTCTATCGCGCCGACCATGTTGGCAGCCTGCTCCGGCCTGCTGCGCTGCTTGAGGCGCGCGCCGCCCGCGCGGCAGACCGTCTTAGCGCCGAGGAGTTGCGGTCCCAGGAGGACACCGCCATTCTGGAGGCCATCGCCCTGCAGCAGGCCGCCGGTATCTCGGTGGTGAGCGACGGCGAGTTCAGGCGCTTCACGTGGCTGGGTGCGATGGCGGAGAGCGTGGAGGGGTTCGTGCCCTCCAGCACCAGCATCAACTGGAAGGGCCCCGGCGGCGGCGAGGAGCCGAGTACCAGCCACATCGTGGGCGCCAAGCTGCGGCAGAAGCAGCGGCTGACCGCGCACGAGGCAGGCTTTTTGCAGCTGCACGCTGGCGGATCGTGGAAAGTGACCATGCCAAGCCCAGCGGTGTTCCAGATCGCTTCCTTCGCGCCGGGGGTTAGCGACAGGGTGTACCGCGACCGCAAGGCGATGCTGGCCGACCTGGCGCCTATTGTGCGGGCCGAAGTGCAGGCGCTGGTGGCCGGCGGTTGCCCCTACATTCAGCTTGACGACGCGTTCTTGAGCCTGTACCTAGACCAAGATGTGGTGGCGCGCTGGGCGGCCGCCGGATTCGACGCTGCGACCGAGCTGCAGAACGGCATCGATGCTGTGAACGCCTGCTTGGACGGGATCGAACGGCCGGACACGACCGTTGGCCTGCACATCTGCCGCGGCAACTCGAAGAGCCGCTGGTTCACCGCCGGCGGCTACGACGCCATTGCCGAGCAGCTGTTCCCCCAACTGCATGTCGACCGATTTCTGCTGGAATACGACGACGAGCGTTCCGGCGGGTTCGAGCCGCTGCGGCATGTGCCGCGCGGCAAGATGGTGGTGCTGGGCCTGATCACCACCAAACGGCCGGACCTAGAGTCGGTGGACGACCTTCGGCGATCGATTGACCTGGCGGCTGAGTACCTGCCGTTGGAGAACCTCGCGATCAGTCCGCAGTGTGGCTTCGGTTCGGTGGCCAGCGGCAACCTGCTGACGCTGGATGATGAGCGCCGGAAGCTGGAGTTGGTGACGGAGGTCGCGCACCGCGTTTGGGGGTAGCTGCGCGGTGCGCCCGCACGCCTGCCGGCGCACCGCGGCTGGCTGCCCGGCCCATCCACATCCTTGACACCTGACCGGTTCGCGCGGTTAATGGACTTTGTCTATTTACTCACTCGACTTTAGGGCTGGTCATGGAACTCGAAGCCGCCGCCATCACGCTCATAAGCATCACCCTGTTCGCGGCCGCCGTGAACGGTGCACTTGGGTATGGGTTCTCATCGCTGACCGTGCCGGTGGCGCTGCTCTTCTACTCCGGCCGGGTACTGAGCCCAGCGCTGGTGCTGGTAGAGGTCGCGCTCAACGCCTACGTGCTGCTGGTCAACCGCGAGCGCTTTTCCCGCGTATGGCGGCGCACGCTGCCGATTCTGGTGGGGCTAGTGGTCGGCCACAGGTATATGGGTGATACGCGCTGGGGTGGTGCGCGTTATCTCCAGTA
>SHYE01000081.1 GCA_009692935.1 Dehalococcoidia bacterium
CATGCTCAACGTCGATGTAGGCCACCGTGCCGCCGTTGGCTTGAGCGCTCGCTAGAATGTGCTGCGCGAGCGTGGACTTGCCGGAGGACTCCGGCCCGTAGATTTCAGTGATGCGGCCGCGCGGCACGCCGCCGATACCCAGAGCCATGTCTAAGGCCAGCGAGCCGGTGGAGATCGCTTCCACCTCGATGTCGAGCCCGGACTCGCCGAGCCGCATGATGGAGCCCTTGCCGAAGTCCTTTTCAATCTTGTTCACCGCATCCTGGAGGGCTCGGACCTTATCGATCGGTTTCTCGCTCATAGCGCGCTCCTCAGGCAGATACTAAAACGAACGTTCTAATCGAGGGCATCGTAGCACGGCCTGTCAAGCAGTACAAGCACCTTCATCTGACCATCGCCGGCTTCCAGGAGTTCTGTGTGGCGGGGAAAGTGCCATTGCTACCGGTGGGAGGAATCCCTTTGCGCCGGGGCAGTGCCACTTTACGGGAATAGGGGGAGGTGTTGTGTCGGCATGGCCCCAGATGCGAGCGCCTGTTCCTGGGGTTCTGACGATCCCCTCCGGCTGTAAGACTTCAGTATTGATGAGGTCATCGCTAGAGCCCTGAGAGAGTTCGCTGCATTCGGAGGAGCGTTGGCCCTTCCCACCCGCCCACCCTGGGGGGTCTCCAAGTGGGGGACCCCTCACACCCCTACCTGAGGGGGACTCGCCGTCCCCTCAGGACTCCCCTGCGGAGACGATGCCCATCAGTGCGATGTTGCGGTGCAGCGGGGCGTTAACCCCCGGTCTCAAGGCCAACTCACCGACTCTGAGCTCTTACTGAACGGCAGCGCACGCCTTCTCGCGCGTGGCCCACTGGTATACTGTCCCGAGCGGCGTCCGCAGCCGCACCATGGTGCCGCAGGAGGAGTCTATGTTCGGTCCGCTCGAGGGCATTCGCGTGCTGGAGGTCGCCAACTGGCTGGCCGTTCCCGGCTGTGGCGCATTGCTCACCGACCTCGGCGCCCAAACCATCAAGGTGGAGCCTCCCCAGGGCGACGCCTGGCGTGGCTTCCGGCTGGAGACCCGCGGCTGGGACAATCCGCCGCCCGGCAACCCCATGTTCGAGGTCGACAACCGCGGCAAGCGCAGCATTACCGTTAACTTGGACAAACCTGAAGGCCAGTATTTGGTACGCCGCCTCGCCCGCGACGCCGACATCTTTCTGACCAACCTGGTGGTGGGTCGCCGCGAGCGGTACGGCCTGACTTACGAGGCGCTGGAGGCCGAAAATCAGCGTCTGATTTACCTCAGCTTCAGCGGCTATGGCGACCGCGGGCCCGACCGCGACCGCCTGGGGTTCGACTACGCCGGATTCTGGTCCCGCTCGGGCATCCTCGGCTCCATTGGCGACCCGCAGCTTCCGCCGCCCATGCCACGCACTGGCATGGGCGATCATGTGACTGCGCCACTGCTACTGGCCGGGGTGCTGGCAGCCCTGTACGAGCGCGTCACTTCGGGGCGGGGACAGCAGGTCAGCACCTCGCTGCTCAACAGCGGTATCTGGGTGCTGGGGGCCGACCTGCAGGCCACTGCCATAACCCGGCAAGAGCCGCGTCGCTCGCCCCGCAGCGAGGCCGGCAACCCCATGCTCAACACCTACCAGGCGGGCGATGCCCGTTGGTTCATGCTGGTTATGCCGGCTCCCGAACCGTATTGGCCGAAGCTGTGCGCCGCGCTGGCCCGGCCTGATCTCCAGGCCGACCCCCGTTTCGCCACCCTCCGCGCCCGCAGCGCCAACTCGGGGGCCCTGGTGGCCGTGTTCGAGCAAGCCTTCCAGACGGCCTCCCGTGAGGAATGGGGGCGCCGCTTCGACGAGCACAGCCTTATCTGGGCCCCGGTGCAGAACATGATGGAAGTGGTGGACGACCCCCAAGTGGCGGCGAACGGCTACTTCACCGAGATCAAGGGCCACCCCACCTACGGCGACTTCCCGACCATCAACACCCCGGTGCAATTCAGCCGCAGCGACGTGGGCCCCAAAGGCCCGGCGCCCGAAACCGGTCAGCACACCGAAGAAGTGCTGCTCGAACTCGGCTACTCCTGGGACGAGATTGCGGCGCTACGGGACTCGGGTGTGGTCTAGCCGACCCCGGGAAGTCCGTTCGTGGTGAGCCCGCCGAGCCACACCGCCCCAGCTCAGGCCAAGGCCGGTACAGAGGCCCCCAGCAGCCAGCGACCCGCCGAACGCCTCCAACCCATCGCGGCACGGTATGCTGAACCCATGCGGATTATCTTCCTAGGCACCCCCGAATTCGCCCTGCCCACGCTGGCTCGGCTCCATGCTGACGGTCATCAGATCGTCGCCGTCTACACCCAACCCGACCGGCCAGCCGGCCGCAGCGGACACCCCTCGCCACCAGCGGTGAAGCGTTGGGCGGTCGCCCACGGCATTCCGGTACGTCAGCCACGGAGCCTGCGCCGAGAACCCGCCCAAGGCGATCTCATCGCGCTCAGACCCGATGCGCTCGTGCTGGTGGCCTACGGGCTGCTGTTGCCGCAGGCCGTGCTCGATTGTGCGCCGCATGGCGGTCTGAACCTCCATCCGTCGCTGCTGCCCAGGCATCGTGGCCCCGCCCCGGTGGTGGGCGCACTGCTGGCGGGCGACACCGAAACCGGCGTCAGCATCATGCTGATGGACGCCGGCATGGATACCGGCCCGGTACTGGCGCAGCAGCACGCGCCCATCGAGCCTGCCGACAATGCCGCAACTCTGGCCGATCGCCTTGCCCACGTGGGGGCCAACCTCATGTCTCGAACCCTCCCACGCTGGGCCACCAACGACATCACGGCGCAACCTCAAGATGATGCGCAGGCAACCTACACCCGGATACTGACCAAGGATGACGGCCTGCTTGATTGGCGAAAGCCTGCGATCACCTTGGCGCGGGAAGTCCGTGCCTATCAGCCTTGGCCGGGAACCGCAACGCATTGGAAGGGGCGCGTCTTCAAGGTGCTGGCGGCCGATGCACTCCCGGGTGGCGGGAGCGCCGCCCCGGGCTCAGTCGTCGCTTACGAGGGGGGCGCAGCCGTTGCCACCAGCGATGGCCTGCTGGTGCTTCGCGAGGTGCAGGTGGAGGGCCGGAAACCCGCCCCCGTCGCCGAGTTCCTGCGCGGGGCGCGAGACTTCATCGACGCCCGGTTGGGGGACACCTAGCCGAAAGCAGCCGCCAGGTGGACACCGTCATTGCGAGACCGGCGGGAGCCGGCCGTGGCAATCGTGCGTGGGCGCGAATCGCGCGAGCGGCTGGGGAGGGTGCGCGGTGTTAGCGACGAGATTGCTTCGTCGCTAACACCGCGCAATGACAAGCCTACGGGTAGGCACCGTCATTGCGAGACTGGTGCCAGCCGGCCGTGGCAATCGTGCGTGGGCGCGAATCGCGCGAGCGGCTGGGGAGGGTGCGCGGTGATAACGACGAGATTGCTTCGTCGCAAAGCCTCCTCGCAATTACACGCCTACCGGTGGACACCGTCATTGCGAGACCGGCGCCAGCCGACGGGAGCCGGGCAGCTCGCCTTGGCCAACCCGCACAGTCTTCCTTGCGCCCGCTACAATGAATGCAATGACCACCGCCCTCACCCCCAAACCCTCCGCCCTCGACCTCGATCCCGATGGCCTGACCGAACTGGTGACCACCATCGGCCAGCCCCGTTACCGCGCCCAGCAGGTGATGCGCTGGCTCTACCGCGGCGTACGCTCGTTCGACGAGATGACCGACCTCCCGAAGCCGCTCCGCACGGCCCTTGCCGAGCGCATTGCGGCGTCCTCGCTCAAGCCCTCCCGTAGCAGCCGCTCGTCCGACGGTGTCACCACCAAGGTGCTGTTCCACCTGGGCGACGGGGCGCTGGTGGAGTCGGTGCATATGCGTCACGCCGGAGCCAGGAACAAGGTGCGTACCACTATCTGTGTCTCCAGCCAGGCTGGCTGCGCTTATGGCTGCGCGTTCTGTGCCACCGGCCAGGGCGGTTACGGCCGCAACCTCACATCCGGCGAGATTCTGGAGCAGATACTCTTCTTTCTGAGAGAAGAAGAGGGCCAGACCGATGCCCTGCCGCTGCCTGCCAACAGCCGTCCGGTCACTAATATTGTGTTCATGGGCATGGGCGAGCCTTTCGCCAACTACGATAACGTGATGCAGAGTATACGTGCCCTGAATGCTCCTTGGGGACTCGGTCTCGGCGCACGCCACATTACGGTCTCGACGGTTGGGCTCGTGCCGCAGATTCACCAGTTCACCGCGGAACCGCTGCAGATTGGCCTCGCCATCAGCCTGCACGCGCCCAATGACGAACTGCGAGACTCGATCATGCCGGTCAATCGCAAGTACTCGCTGGCCGAGCTGATGCCGGCCTGCCGCGAGTACGTGGCGGCGACCGGCAGGCGCATCACCTTTGAATATGTGCTGCTGGCCGGGGTAAACGATGCCGACGAGCAGGCGCTCGAGCTTGCCCGCCTGCTCCGGGGCCTGCTTTGTCACGTGAACCTTATCCCCATGAACCCTACGGCTAGCAGCTTGTTCGTCCGGCCGTCTGGCGAGCGCATGCGCACCTTCGCCGAGGTGTTGGACCTTGCCGGCATTCCCGTAACGCTGCGTGATACCCAGGGCGGCGACATCCAAGCGGCCTGCGGTCAACTCCGCACCTCCGCCCAGCGCCTGGTGCCAGACTAGCCACAACAGCAGTGGGCGCATTCTGGTGTCCCCGCACAAACTCCCGCCGTAGACTGCGCCGCAGCCGATAGCTACCATAAAGTGAGGCCGCCCGCGAGGCCTGGCTACGGCGTTCCAAGCGAGGTGCATCATGGCAGGCAAATACACCAGGCTCTCCCAACCGCTGGTGCGTGAACAGGGCGTTCTGCGCCCCGCCAGTTGGGACGAGGCTCTGAACCGTGCCGCCGAAGGTTTCCGCTCGGCGGTAGCCGGCCACGGCCCCACGACGTTCGGCCTGTTTTCCTGTTCCAAGGCCACCAACGAGGTGAACTATCTGGCGCAGAAGTTCGCTCGCCAAGTCATCGGTAGCAACAACGTCGATTCCTGCAACCGAACCTGACATGCTCCCAGTGTCGTCGGTCTGACGGCAGTATTCGGGGCGGGCGGGGGAACCAGCTCGTACCAGGAGGTTGAGGAGAGCGATCTCGTCATCCTCTGGGGCTCCAATGCCCGCGAGGCCCACCCCATCTACTTCCACCACGTGCTACGCGGCATCCGCAACGGGGCCAAGCTCTACGTGGTCGATCCCCGGCGCACGCCGTCGGCTCAGTTTGCCGACACCTGGCTTGGGCTGCACGTCGGCTCCGATATCGCGCTCACCAACGCCATCGGGCGGGAGATCATCGCCGCCGGCCTCACCAACCGCAGCTTCATCGAGCGCGCGACCAGTGACTTCGACGCCTACCGTGCCGCAGTGGAATCGTACACGCTGGAGTACGCCGAACGCGAGAAGGCGTAGCCGCCGAAGCAATCTCGTCGCTAGTGGCGCGCGCAGCCCCTCCCCCGCGTGCACTGCATCGCGCCCGTCCACGATTGCCACGCCCTGCTGACGCAGGGCTCGCAATGACAGTCCGCCCCCTCAGCTATCCCTTCGGCTTGTCGTCGAGCTCGCGCAGGAACTGCTCGATCGCGGGCGGAAGCTGGGTCTGCTCCGTCTGCGTGGCGGCCGAGGGCTCTTGCGGGTGCATGCGGCGGGCCTGGCGGGCGTCGTAACGCTGCTCGAGCTGCTCCAGCGCGCGGCGGAGCTGTGGGTTCTGATCGACGGCGGAGTTCATCTGCACCAACTGCTGCTCGGCGCGCTCGCGCAGGTCACCCAGGTCCAGCGGCAGGCTGTATAGGTCGCTCACTGCCTCCAGCATCTTCAGCTTGCCGGCTTGGTCCTCCTCCACCGGGGCATACTGCGGCAGGCGGGCCAGCAGGCTCACGTACTCGATGCCCCGGGCCGAGGTGTCGCGGGTCAGCGACGACATAATCGACGTCGGCCCTTCGTAGCGGCTGCGTCGCACACCGTAGCGCTCCTCCAGCCGCTTGTGGGTGGCCGGGTCGGACGACTGGCCCGACACCAGCAGCGGCCGGGTGTGGGGCACCACGTCGTACATGGCCCCCACTTGCATGTAGCGCTTGACGCCGAGGCTCAGCAGCAGCTGCAGAATGGCGTCGACGTAGTCTTCGCCGTGGGCGTGTGGCTCCAGCAGGTGCATGAAGATGAAGTCGTGGTCGTTGTCGCCGTCGGCAATCGCGTAGCGCAGCACGGTGTTCGGCAGCTCGATCTCGCGCTCGCCGTTGCGGAAGAAGCTGTTGGGCCGGTAGCGGGTGAAGTCGAAGAACATGCCGGGCTTGGCTAGCTTGGCCAGCGGCTTGGCGTTCAGATGCGTCTCCAGCTCGGTTAGCGTGGCCGATCCGACGCTGCCGACATCGACCCACGGCGTGAGACATGCCAGCACGTGCGGCGACCGCAGGGTGGGGACGCCCGCTTCGAAGATGAAGGGGCTGGGTTTACCGGTAGACATGCATGACTCCTGACTCGCGGCCTTCGGGGTTGATGGAGGGGGTGAGGGGAGCCCTCACCCTAACCCTCTCCCAGCGGGAGAGGGAACTGGAGCGGGAGTCCAGAGGGCCGCAGGCCCTTTGGCGGGGGGTACGGGGGGTGCCCTCCCGATTCCTAAGAGTTATGGCGGGTGAGCGGGTGGGAACACCGCGCCTCCCCGAAGGCCGCGCAACCAACTCCCACTCCCTCTGGGAGAAGGTCGAGGCGAGGGTTCCACTAGACACCCAGCGCCGCCTTCACCTTGGCGGTCTCGACTGCATATGTCGCGTCGTCCAGGCACGGCGTCAGCTCGCCCAGGTCCACGGCGTCGGGCAGGTCGACCCAGCTCTTGCAGCCGGCGAAGTACTCGGACACCGGCACCGTGATGGGCTGCGCCAGCCGGTAGGCCCGCACCAGGATGATCTCCAGCGGCTTCTTCGGCCGCCAGTAGTGCCGGCTTTGCGCGTACTCCGGGGTCCAGATGTACAGCGGCGAGAGCGCGTCCACCGCCTCGGCCTCGGTCACCTCGATGACATCGGTGGCGTGACAGAACAGCGTGAAGGTCACCGCGGGCAGCGGGCCCTTTGGCAGCTCACCGCCCCAGGGGGCCAGCACCCGCGCCAGGTCGGGCAGGTACTCGGGCTTCAGCAGGTTGGCCTTCTGGTGCTCGAAGCTGGGGTAGAGCAGGAACTCGTCGTGCTCCAGCTTGAACTCCTTCTCGTGGATGCCGCCCTTGCGGAGCAGCAGCACCTGCGTCCCGCGGTCGAGCGCGTCGATGGTGACGGCCCATTCCTTCAGTGCGTCTTTGACCAGTGTCTGTGTCAGCGGCATGCGTGCCCTCGTCATCGTCCGGCCGGCCCGGAGGTGTCCAGCCATGGTGGCGTGTCTCCAATTGTAGCGGGGGGTGCGGGGTGGGGCAACGCGCGGGTGGGGGAGAGGCTACCCGTCGTTGTGTGGTCTAGGTGCGAAGGATATTTCACGCTCTGGGGGGTAGGTCTTGGCTCGCCGTTTTCCGGAAGGCTTATCGACAGATGTAATCGCAGCCGGCTGGATCTCGTATTCAAGGTACTGAAGCGCTCGAGTCAGGTGCTTTTCTATGGCCGTGGGGTGCCAAGCAAACTCATCATTCTCGATGGCTGCTTTCAAGACCCTTGCACCTGCTCTGTTCTGCCAGACGAGTTCGGCCAGGTCCTTGGCGTAATCCTCGTCCTTGCTAGCCGAGAACAGCTGAAGCTGGTTCTCGGGAGTGGTGGCGAAGTCCGAATATTGGAAGTTCCCGAGGGGAGCTGCGCTCCACATAGCCCGCTTCATGCAACGCATCCCCAAAGGGTGCTTGGTCCCGAAGAGGAGGTGGTATTGGGTCTGGTTGTGCTTGTTGACCATGCGGAATGGAATGCCCTGCCAACCGCGTGCTACCAGAGCCTCCCTGTATCGCTCTAGCAGGAAGCGTTCCTTTTCAGCCGGGACAGTAATAGAGAGTACAGAACGCCAGCGGTCATCCCCGAAGAGCTCGTCTACTCGGCGGTGTTTTGAGGGACCGTTCAAGAACCATCGATTCAGTGGTTGATAGCTGAAGTTGATTAGAACCTCAGTCTTTGGATACTTTGCCACGCGCTCTACCCAAGACATTGGGAAGCCGGCTGGGCCAAACGGGTCAATGAGTACGAAGGAGGGTGCCAGCCTCTTCCCTTGTTCATCGAGCCGAGAGAGCACTTCCTCTATAGTAGATTCGAATGTCCCTCGGATTGGCTGAATCCGGAAGCCCAGGAAATCTAGGGCTAGATGCAGCTGCTCTGCAACGGCGTCGAGCTTCTTGACCAGATTCTGGTACCGTTCCATATCCTCTTCAATAAAACGAAACACCAGTTCCATGCCAGGTCGAGTAAGCTGGGACTTCAGAATATGTTCGGCGGCGGCCCGCATGGCCAGGATTGGAGATCCCTCCTCACCGTCGATGTACTCACCAGGTCCTGCAAAGCCGTCAATGTAGAGTAGTCTGAGCCGACCCTGGGCGAGGATCGGAAACCAAGCCTTGAGGTGATAGGTTAGGATTTCAAGCTTGGCCAACGTATGCGGCTCGATCTTCCATAACGTTGGTCCAGCCATCAGGCTACTCCTGCCGTCGGCGCCTCAGGGAACGCCTCATGTGTCGTGCCGTCCAAGACCCGTCCGCCGACCTTCGGCGTCCGGCCACCCCACTGTTTGAAGAAGAAGGGGACTCCTGCGTCTCTACACTGGTCGCGGATGCCCCGGACTAATCCACTTTCGGAGGTCTATGCCGGTGGCCGCTTTCACCACCTACGATGACCCACTGCAGTTGAGCCAAGCGCCCCGAAAGGTCCAAGGGGCCGCGCAAGGGTTCGCAGGATAGGAATCGTGTTCTTGCCGGGAGGGCTTCGAGTAAGGGTATCCGGCGATCGGCCCAGAGTTGATTCTCAACTGAGACCCCGAACCACAGGTTCTTGGGCCATCGTAGGCTTTGCGCAAGCGTAACGGCTCGTTCGGGCCGCTTCGTCAGCAGTTGAAAGACGTGTCGTGGCGTTGATTGCATTGCATCAAAGACGTCTTCAATGAACGGAGTCGGTACCTCCTCGTGGAAGAGATCGCTCATGCTGTTGACGAAGATACGGCGCGGTTGCTTCCAGGAGGCTGGGAGGAAAAGCCGGTCCGAGTGAAGTCGGACTGTGGTTAACCCTGGTAGGTATGAACCGCCCCTCCGAAAGCGCAGAGTGATCGCTTCTGCATAGCAATGGGCACATCCGGGACTGATCTTGGTGCACCCTGTCACAGGATTCCACGTGGCATCTGTCCATTCGATGGCACTGACGGCTCCCATGGCGCCCTCCATTCACTAGTGTTCACTAGGCATAACGCGCGACTTCGCTGAGTGTAACGGTCCGGCCGGTAACGCCAGCTTAACAATGG
>SHYE01000082.1 GCA_009692935.1 Dehalococcoidia bacterium
CGCTCCGTTGGCGGAGGCGGCGAAGCTGGCCAACGTTGCCGCTGGGTTGGTGGTGCAGAAGCTGGGCAATGCCACCGTCACTCAGGCGGAACTGGTAGCGGCGGTGCAAAAGGCAGGATTGGCCTAAGGCAATAAGGAGTTCCCAATGCTGTTGACCGGACACAGTCAGAAGTCGAACCTGCAGCGGGCGTCGCCCTTCATTCAAGCGCTCAAGCCCGCTTACTGGGTGGCGTTAGACCCGCCGCCGGACGCCGCTGCTGCGGTGGCTGCCGTAGGAGCCAAGCTCATTGTGCGCCGCTTCTGGCCGTACGACTTCAACCAAGACCGGGTGCGCGCTGACATGGGCAAGTCGCCCGCCGATGCCGCGGCCGAGTTCGTCGGCAGTGCACGCTCGCAGGGGTGGTACCAACACGCCTAGGCGGTGATGACGCCCCCGGCAATGGCCAGCGGTAACTCACCGCCCGACGTGCTTCAGTGGTCCATCGAGTTCATGAGCGCCTGCGTGTCTCAGCTCAAGGCCGACGGCAAAGAGTGCTTTGTGGCCAACGTGCCCACCGGAAACGACGGCTTTCTGGTGCCAGGAGCCAGCTTCTACGCCTGTCAGGAGTACGGCTGGCCTTATGTCGACTCTCAGGCCTCGGCGCCGGGCGGCCCGTTTCACGCCTAGCGTAGTAGCCCATGCTGCACATGGCAAGCAGGCTGGGGCTAAACTCGAGTGCAACCCTCGTCCGCAAGGCGTCGAGCCACATTTTGGTGTAAGCGTCTCTGCCGGGTTTCTCGCCCCGACCGTGCACGAACACAATGGCGTTCCGCGCCATAGCTTGCCTCCTGCGCTTCGGATACGGGTTCGTTGTGTGACTGTACTACGGCGCTATGACAAAATCCTTACACCGGCGCCCATAACGGAGGTCACTGAGCGCGGCAGGGCTCGGGGCTCAACGGTGGCGCGGGTACCACGCGTCCCCGGGACGTGGGCCGGATAGCGAGGTCCCGCATTTGCTGCACACGATAGGTCGATTCGGTGAGTTCGACCAGCAGGGTGCCGTGCACAAAGGTGCAGTAGATGGCTGCGCCGCTTGCCCCAAGCCGGTTCAGCGCCTTTTGGCTGGGATGGCGGAACGGGTTGGTGAGGCCGGCACCTATCAGGGCGACGTCCGGCTGCACCATGGTCAAGAAATCGGGGTGGTTGGGTTCGGCGCTGCCGTGATGGCTTACCTTGAGCACCTGGCTGCGTATTCGCTCGGGCGCCGTGCCGTAGCGGGCAATCATCGAACGCTCACCGCCGTCGCCGATGTCGCCGGTAAACAGCATGCAGTTGACCGCGATGCACACGCGCAGTACGACGCTGTTGTCCTCCTCGGGCTCGGAGGTGCGGAGTAAGCCCGCGGGCGGATTGAGCACGGTTGCTGTGACGTGGCCGCCCAGCGGAATCGTCAGACCCTCCACGGCATCGGTCACCGGCACGCCCTTTTCGCGCAGCAGGTCGAGTTGGCGCCGATAGGTCTGGGTGTCGTTGGCCTGAGCAGAGAGCAGGGCGTTACTGACCGGCAGCTCCTCCAGCACCAGGTTGAGGCCCGCGATGTGGTCGGCGTGAGGGTGGCTCGGCATCACCCAATCGAGCTTCTGCAGACCTATCGAGCGCAGCCACTTCACCAATTCCGCACCACGGAAGCGGTCGCCGCCGTCCACCAGCGCCGTGACGCCGTCAGGCGTGATGATCAGTGCGGCGTCGCCTTGCCCCACGTTCAGGAAGTACACCCTCAGGCTGTCTGCCGCGGGAGGCGGCGGGCCGGCGGGTGCGCAGGAAGCCGCCACTTGAGCCAAGCAGGCGGCGATAGCGGTGAGCAGCCTGAGCCAGCGCGGCAGCGGGAGGCGGCGACGGTTTCGGCGCAGGGGCAAGAGGACTCCAGGGCGCAAGATGTAGTGGTGACTCCCCCCATGATACCAGCGCTGGTAAAACCGGTGACGGGTGACGGGTCACGGATGCACTCGTCAGAGTTCAGTCTTAAGGGGACGGCGTGCCAACGCCCTCCCCCGCCCGCGGCCTTCGGATGAGCCTTGAGGGTTCCCACCCACCCGCCCATGTCTGTTTTATGAGGGCTGCCGCCCTCAAACACCCGCCGGATAGACCGGGACTGGTACTGCGGCCGGGTGGCTTCGGTAGGTGAGACATCACCTGCCTCATCAACTCTGAGCTCCTACGTGCACTCAGGAAGCGCAGCTTGAGGCGGTGGCCCAGGTGACCGTGGCACGCGAAAGGGCCGCCCCCCTGGGTGCGGCCCTTCGGCTTGTGCGTTTCGCGGTGGCGAGCCTAGACCTTTTCGACCTCAGCTTCGGCCACGATATCGAGGTCATCATCGTCGTCAGCGGCCATCGCGATTGGGCTGAAGTTGTCGTCGAGCAGGAGATTCGCGCCATCGCCCAAAGCGCCGAACTCGCCGATGTCGAGCAATGCTGAGGCCGGGCGCTCCTTCTCGAACATAAGGCCTTGTGCCGGAATCAGCTTGCCGATGATGACGTTCTCCTTGAGGCCCACCAAGCGGTCGACGGCGCCGTTGATAGCCGCCTCGGTCAACACCCTGGTCGTCTCTTGGAAGGAGGCGGCCGCCAGGAAGCTCTCCGCATTCAGTGATGCTTTGGTCACGCCCAACAGCACCGTTTCTGCCGTTGCCGGTTCGCCGCCTTCGGCCAGCACCTTGGCGTTGATCTCCTCGTAAGCGAAGCGGTCCACCAGCTCGCCCGGTAGCAGCGCAGTGTCGCCCGGCTGGTCGACGCGCACCTTGCGCAGCATCTGCCGCACGATGACTTCGATGTGCTTGTCGTTGATGTTCACACCCTGAGACCGATAGACCTTCTGGACTTCCTCGACCAGGTACGTCTGCACCGCTTCTTTGCCCAGGATGCTGAGAATGTCCTGTGGATTCTTCGAGCCCTCGGTGAGTTGCTCACCGGCCTCGATCCGTTGGTTGTCCTCCACCCGGATCTGAGCGTTGGCGGGAACCACATACTCCCGCTCTTCCTTCTCTTCATAGTTGATGACGACCCGGTCGTCTTCCAACTCAATCTGGCCTGAGACGCGGGCTGACAACTGGCTCTGCCCTGCCGACACGCTGGTCTCGGCGCCCTCGGCTGCCGGAGCCTCCTCCATGAGCGGCTTGCCCATGTCGATGTGCTGGCCCGTTTCCACCAGCATCTTGGCGCCGATAGCGATGGGGTACTCGTCTCGATAGACCTCGAGATTGGTGACCCGGACCCGGCGGGTGCCGTCGTCGGACCGCAGGATCTGCACCAGGCCGTCGATCTCCGAGATCAACGCCTGGCCCTTTGGCACCCGGGCCTCGAACAACTCTTCAACACGGGGGAGACCGCTGGTGATGTCTTTCAGACCGGCGATACCACCGGTGTGGAACGTACGCATGGTGAGCTGCGTTCCAGGCTCGCCGATGCTCTGGGCGGCGATGATGCCCACAGCCTCGTTGAACGGTACGACGTCAAGGTCGGCCATGCTGTAGCCGTAGCACTTCTGGCAAATGCCGCGGGTAGCCTGGCAGGTGAGCGCCGAGCGCAGGTACGTTCGCTTGATGCCCGCCTCTTGAGCCGCCATCGCCATCTCCGCGGTGATGTAGGTGTCGGCCTCGATGATGACCTCACCGGTTTCCGGGTGAGCTACGGCGTCCAAGGCTACGCGCCCCATGATGCGCTCGGACAGGGTCTCCATGATCTCGCGGTCGCTGCCGTCAGACACCCACACCCCGCCGGTGGTGCCGCAGTCGTCCTTGAACACGATGACGTCTTGTGAGACGTCGATGAGGCGCCGGGTGAGGTAGCCCGAGTCGGCGGTTCGAAGCGCCGTGTCGGCCAGACCCTTGCGGGCGCCGTGGGTGGAGATGAAGTACTCCAACACCGAGAGCCCTTCACGGAAGTTCGACTTAATCGGCAACTCGATGATGCGGCCCGAGGGGTCGCTCATGAGGCCGCGCATACCGGCCATCTGGCGAATCTGCTGAATGTTACCCTTTGCGCCCGAGTTCGCCATCATGAACAGCGACCCGAACGGGTCGAGGTACTTCGGCAGCATCGCCGCCAGGGTGTCCGAGGCGCTCTGCCAAATCTGCACCACGCTGTTGTAGCGCTCTTCCTCGGTGATGAAGCCGCGCTGGAACTGGCGCTGTACGTGAGCCAGCTTCACCTCGGTCTCCTCCAGCAGTTCAGCTTTCGGCACCGGTACGTTGAGGTCGTTGACGGCAATGGTCATGCCTGAACGGGTGGCGTAGTGGAACCCGATACTCTTGATCTTGTCGACGAACGCTGCGGTTTCCTCGTTCGGCATGATGCTGTAGCAGTCGGCCACCAGCCCCCGCAGCGCCTTCCTGTCCATCAGCTGGTTGCGGTAGCGAAGCGCCTCGGGTAACGCCTCGTTGAAGAGCACCCGGCCGATGCTGGTCTTCAGCACTTCCCGCGGGTGGTGAGCGCCGCGGACCAGGATATCGGCCTGCAGGTCAATCTGGCCCAGATCGTACGCCATCTTCGCCTCGTTGATGGAGGAGAAGGCGCGGCCTTCACCCTTGGCGCCGGGGCGCATCAGGGTCATGTAGTAGCAGCCGAGCACCATGTCGAGGGTGGGGGCCACGGTCGGCTCGCCCGAGGAGGGTGACAGCAGGTTGTGGGTGCTGATCATCAGCTCCTTGGCCTCCTCCACCGCGAAGCGGGAAAGCGGCACGTGGACGGCCATCTGGTCGCCGTCGAAGTCGGCGTTGAAGGCCGAGCAAACCAACGGGTGAATCTGGATAGCGCTGCCCTCGATGAGTACCGGCATGAACGCTTGGATACCTAAACGGTGCAGCGTGGGGGCTCGATTGAGGAGCACTGGGCGGCCCTTGATGACGTCCTCGAGCACGTCCCACACCTCGGGCTTGGCCCGTTCGACAACGCGCTTGGCCGACTTGATGTTGTGGGCCAAGCCCAGTTCCACCAATCGGCGCATCACGAAGGGCTTGAAGATCTCCAAGGCCATGCGCTTTGGCAAGCCGCACTGATGCAACTGGAGTTCCGGGCCAACCACAATGACCGAGCGGCCCGAGTAGTCGACGCGCTTGCCCAGCAGGTTCTGGCGAAAGCGGCCCTGCTTGCCCTTGAGCATGTCGGACAGCGACTTTAGCTTATGGTTGCCGCTGCCCGCCACAGCCCGGCCCCGGCGGCCGTTGTCGATGAGCGAGTCCACGGCCTCCTGCAGCATGCGCTTTTCGTTGCGGATGATGATCTCCGGGGCGCCCAACTCCAGCAGCCGCCGGAGGCGGTTGTTGCGGTTGATCACCCGGCGATACAGGTCGTTCAAGTCTGAGGTAGCGAACCGTCCGCCGTCGAGCTGCACCATGGGGCGCAGGTCTGGCGGCAGCACCGGCAGCACGCCGAGCACCATCCAGTCGGGGCGGTTGCCGCTCTTGCGGAACGCCTCGACGACGCGCAGGCGCTTGGTTGCCTTCTTGCGGCGCTGGCCGGCGGTGGACTGCACCTCGCGCTGCAGCTTGTCGCGCAGGTCTTCAAGGTCGGTGGCGGCCAGTGTCTCCAGCACGGCTTCGGCGCCCATGCCGGCCTGGAAGATGGGGCCATACTTCTCGCGCAGTTCGCGGTACTTCGCCTCAGTCAGCAGCGCCAAGGGCCGTAGCTCGTGCAGGTCATCCAGCTTGGTTTCGCTGGCCTCGGTGGCCTTCTTTTGCTCCTGGTTGAACTGCTTGTCCAGAACTTCGATTTCCTTGGCCAGCGTCAATTGCACCTTGTCGCGGTCGGCTTCGGCCTTCATCAGGTCTTCGCGCAACTCCTGAGCGGTGCGGCTTTCGATCACCGCCATCTGCGCATCGACCAGGGCTTGCACCTGCGTCATATGCCCGTCCTCGAAGTTCGCTCCGGCGGCCACCAAGTCTTGGCCCTCGAAAGTGAGGGTAGCGCCGGCGGGCTGGCCTACACCAGCCACAATAAGCTCGCGAGCGGCGTCGGCCTTGCTGTTCAGCTCGGCGAGCAATGACGCCTTCTTGGTTTCGGACTGAGCGGTGGTGTCGGCCTTGCGGGCGTCGAATGCGGCGAACTGGTCGGCATACTGCGCGCGTGCCGCCTCAATCTTCGCCTCCTTGCCGACCAGCAACTCGGCGATGGCGGCGTTCAGTTCTTCCTGTGACTGGTCCTGAATGCGGGCGCGCGCATCCTCGTCCACCGACATCACCACGTACTGGGCGAAGTAGATGACGCGCTCGAGGCTGCGGGGCGAGATGTTGAGCAGCAGCGACAGGCGGCTAGGCGTGCCCTTTACGAACCAGATGTGGGCCACCGGCGATGCAAGCTCGATGTGCCCCATCCGCTCGCGGCGCACCTTGGAGCGCGTCACTTCTACGCCGCACTTGTCGCAGATGATGCCCTTATAGCGCACGCGCTTGTACTTACCGCAGTAGCACTCGAAGTCTTTGGTGGGGCCAAAGATCTTCTCGCAGAACAGGCCGTCTTTCTCGGGCTTGAGGGTACGATAGTTAATCGTCTCCGGCTTGGTCACCTCGCCGTACGACCAGCTGCGCACCTGGTCCGGCGATGCCAGGGCGATCCGTATTGCCGTGAAATCGTTCACATCTAGCATTAGAACTCTCCCTTCTCGAGCCCGGTAAGGTTGATGCCGAGGTCAGGAACATCCAGGACGGCCTCTTCGCCAAAGGCGATGGTCTCCTCTTCGTCGTTCAACACTTCAACCGAGAGCCCCAGGCTCTGCAGTTCCTTCACCAGCACCTTAAAGCTTTCGGGTACGCCGGCTTCCATGATGGCTTCACCCTTGACGATGGCTTCATAGGTTTTGACGCGCCCGACCACATCGTCAGACTTGACCGTCAGCAACTCTTGCAGGATGTGGGCAGCGCCATAGGCTTCAAGCGCCCACACCTCCATCTCGCCGAAGCGCTGGCCGCCGAACTGGGCCTTGCCGCCCAACGGCTGTTGGGTGATGAGCGAGTACGGGCCGGTAGACCGTGCGTGAATCTTGTCCTCCACCAAGTGGACAAGCTTGAGCATGTAGATGTAGCCCACGGTGACGGGCTGGTCGAAGGGTTCGCCGGTCCGGCCGTCGTACAGGGTCACCTTGCCGGTAATCGGCGAGGCAATCCGTCGCTCGTGCCACAGCTTGTCGATGGTCGGATGAATCTCCTCAAAGGAGAGCTTGCTGGCCTCCACGCCTTGTTGAGCGAGCCAGACCCGTTCACAGACTTCCTTGGCGTAGCCGGTAAACGATTCGTCGAAGACCTTCTCGGCGTCATAACCCTGAGCGGTAATGAACAGGCGAGCAGCAAGAATCTGGTTCTCCACCGCTTCTTCCAGCCTGCGGGGCCCATTGAGATGCGCCTGTCCTTCATCGAGCAGCCAGGCGCGACCCAAGGCATCTTCGATGGCCTCGCCGGTGGCGCCATCAAACACCGGTGTTTGCACCCGGAAGCCGAGCTTTTTGGCCGCCCAGCCCAGGTGAGTCTCCAGCACCTGACCCACGTTCATACGAGAGGGGACGCCCAGTGGGTTCAGGATGATCTCGACGGGGGTGCCGTCGGCCAGGCGTGGCATGTCTTCCACCTGCATAATGCGAGAGATGACACCCTTGTTGCCGTGCCGGCCCGCCATCTTATCGCCCTCGGACACTTTGCGGCGCTGGGCCATGCTTACCTGCACCAGCTTATTCACGCCGGCCGGCAGCTCGGGATGCTCGTCACGGGTGAACACCCGCACCGCGATAACCTTGCCGTGCTCGCCGTGCGGTACACGGAGCGACGTGTCCTTCACCTCGCGGGCCTTCTCGCCGAAGATGGCTCGCAGTAACTTCTCTTCCGGGGTCAGCTCGGTCTCGCCCTTCGGCGTGATCTTGCCGACTAGAATGTCGCCTGGTCCCACCTCGGCGCCGACGCGGATGATGCCCTCTTCGTCGAGGTCGCGCAGGCTTTCCTCGCCCACGTTGGGGATGTCCCGGGTGATCTCCTCGGATCCGAGCTTGGTGTCTCGAGCCTCGGTCTCGTGCTTCTCAATGTGAATCGACGTGAACTTGTCTTCCTGGCTCACGTGCTCGCTGAGGATGATGGCGTCCTCAAAGTTGTAGCCCTCAAAGCTCATGAAGGCGCAGAGCAGGCTTTGGCCCAGGGCCAGCTCGCCCTGATCGGTGGAGGAGCTGTCGGCCAGGGGCGTGTTTACCTTAACCAGCTGACCCTTCATAACGATGGGGCGCTGCGAGAAGCAAGTGCCCTGGTTGGTGCGGCGGAACTTCACCAGTGAGTGGTGAAGGGCTGTGCCCTCGGCGTCGGTCACCACGACCTCATTGGCAGTCACGCTGGTCACCACGCCATCAGCGCGCGCCAGAATGATGTGGCCGGAGTCCCACGCCGTGCGGCGTTCCATGCCGGTGCCTACCAAGGGAACCTCGGGCCGCAGCAACGGCACTGCTTGGCGCTGCATGTTCGAACCCATGAGCGCGCGGTTGGCGTCGTCGTGCTCCAAGAACGGAATGAGCGAGGTGGCTACGCTCACGATCTGCTTCGGCGAGACGTCCATGTAGTCCATGCGCTCGGGCGGTTCCTGCACGAACGTGTGGGCGTGGCGACCCTCCACCCGGGTCTGCACGAACTGGGCTTTGGAGTCCAGCACCGCGTTCGCCTGGGCGACCGTGTAGCGGTCCTCCACGTCGGCCGAGAGGTACTCGGCTTCCTCGGAGGCGTAGGGCGCGATCTTGATGAGCTGCTTCGGCTGATTCTTCAGTTTGGCCAGCAGTTTGTCGTCGACCAGATCGCCGGCTGCAGCCAGCTCCTTGCCGGCGGTGTCGGTCACGGTTTCCCGTAGCGTTCGGCCGGACAAATCGAGGCTGTCGCTGGCGAGTTCCTTGACCACCTTGCGGTAGGGGGTCTCGATAAAGCCGTATTCGTTGACCCGGCCGAAGGTGGCCAGCGAACCGATGAGGCCAATGTTCGGACCCTCTGGCGTCTCGATGGGGCAGATGCGGCCATAGTGCGAGTGGTGGACGTCGCGCACTTCGAAGCCGGCACGGTCGCGGGACAGACCGCCCGGGCCCAAAGCCGAAAGGCGGCGCTTGTGCGTCAGTTCGGCCAGAGGGTTGGTCTGGTCCATAAATTGCGAGAGCTGAGAACCGCCGAAGAACTCCTTGATGGCGGCGACCACCGGCCGGATGTTGATCAGGGCACTGGGGGTTGCCTGCTCGGGGTCGGTGATGGTCATGCGCTCGCGAATGACCCGCTCCATGCGGAGAATGCCGATGCGGAACTGATTCTGAATCAGCTCGCCCACGGCACGTACCCGGCGATTGCCCAAATGGTCGATGTCGTCGGGATGGCCCTTGCCGTTGTTCAGACTGATCTGATGGCTCAAAATCGCCATGAGGTCGTCTCGGGTCAGGGTGCGAGTCGATAGCGGAACGTCGTGCTCCAACCGCTTGTTCAGCT
>SHYE01000083.1 GCA_009692935.1 Dehalococcoidia bacterium
TGTGGTGGGGCGCCGTCAAAGAGATTGAGGTGGTGAACGACTATGAGGCGGTCATCAAGCTCAACCGGCCCGACGCCAACTTCCTGGACTACGTGTCGGATCAGTTAGGCGGATACGAGATTTGGAGCAGCAAGGCCTTCGATCAACTGGGGCCGCCCACCGACATCACCAAGCCTGCCCTGCCGGGCACTGGGCCCTATATGTACAAGGAGCGGGCCCAGAGTCAGTTTCTGCGGTTTGAACGCGTGCCGTTCCCGCACTGGAAAGCAACCCCCGACTTCCCCGAGTTCGAGTTCCGTTTCATCAAAGAGGCATCCACCCGCATGGCGGCGTTGCTGACCGGCGAAGTGCAGATGACCCCGCTGCCGCAAGACCTGTTGGTGCAAGTGGAGCGCCAGGGTTACAGGGTCCTCACCGGAACGACTCCTGCCTACCGGGTAAACGTCACCTTCCGTTGCTGCGCGCTCAAAGACCGCAACGATTTGAACTCCGGCTGGATGGAACCGAATGTCCCGCTGGCCGATGCTCGGGTGCGGCGCGCGCTCAGTAAAGCCGTCAACCGTGACGAGCTGAACAAGTCGTTCTTCGGTGGCAAGGGTCGAATAAACGTAAACAATCCGCTCGCCCCTTGGCGCGAGGTGTGGAAAAAGGACTGGGAGACGCGCTTCCCCGTGGAGTACGGTTACGACCAAGCCGCGGCCCGCAGCATATTGGCGCAGGCCGGGTATGGGCCCGACAAGCCAGCTCGGATCAGCATGCTGCTGACCCCAACCCCCGGCCTGCCGACCGCCGAGGACATCGCCGAATCCGTCGCCAACTACTGGCGCGCCGTCGGCATCGACGTAACGCTCGAACAGTTGGACGCCGTGGCGGAGAGTGCGGCGAACCGCGCCTATAAGCTCACCAACCATGCCCGCATCAACGGCACCAGCTCGAACGCCTGGGTAGGGATCACGCAGATGGGCAGCAGCGTGGGCACGCCTACCGGCGCCGGCCCGCAGCTTCCCGCCACCGATGCCCTCCTCAAGCAACTCTGGACCACCCTCGACGACAAACGCGTCGAAGAACTTTGGCTGCGGATCGGCGAGGAGCTGTACAACCAGCACCACTTCGTGCCGCTGTTCTGGCTGCCGACCGAAGTGGCGTCAGACCCCAAGATTGTGGGGGACTGGGTATACTCCGGCTCCATCAGCGGCAGCTGGACCCACATTTGGAACATTAAAGCCGCACGCTAGCAAAGCGGATGGGTGCGCTGCTGACGGGAGGTTCCTGTTTGCTGGGCTCCGTCGAAGCGACCAGGAACCTGCGGGGCGCTTTGCGTCATCCGCGGCGTTGGCGTCGGCCCGTCGCCTGATGCTTTCGACGGGGCTCGAGCAACAGGCTGATGCGGTGGCGCGGCGAGCGGCGGGTGCGCCGGTGACGGAAGGCTCTCGTGCCGTTTACGCCGGGCCAGCTGCCCGCAGCAGGCCGGCCGGGATCGAGTAACGATGCCCGTCGCTGAGCGCCGCGAGGATCCGGGTTCGGCCGACCTTGACCACGGTCACGGTGCGGCCGGCAAGGGGGCCACGCGGCGTGTCGACCACGGCCAGGTCGCCGGTCACCCAGCCTCGGGCCGCCTGCCGGGCTAGCGCCGAGCGCTGCCGCTTGACCTCAGCGGCGGCCGACGCTCGGGCTGCGGCCGGTGAACCTGCCAGCTTGCCGTTCCCCTGCGTGGGTTCCGACGCGTCGTCATCGTCGGGGTGATAAAGGCCTCGCTCGGTGGCAAGCGCCACCAAACGGCGCAGCAGCGACCAGAAGCGAGGATCGTGCCCACGGCACTTGAGATGTACAAGCTCGTGCAGCAGCGTCAGCATGATGGCGCTGCGAGGTCGCCACACGCCGTCATCCCCGGTGCAACGGACCGTGATGACCGGCGGCTCACCGGGGCGGAACCGGCAGTTGCCGAAGCTCTTCCGGAGGCGCAGTCCCGGCTGTAGCAGAAAGGTTCCCGGCAGCCGTTCCGCCGCGGCCAATGGGCTCAGCGCCGAGCGCATAGCGTCGAGTGCCCGCTGTTGCTCGAGCGGGGTTGGTTCGGGCAGCAGGTCGGGCAGGTGCGCCTGAAAGGCAGCTATGCTCGCCGTTTTGAGTTTCGTTCGATGCCAGGGAAAGCGCACCGCACATCCATCGTCCGTGCAACGTTGACAACGTAGCCGAGCGTACTACGGTCATGCGGGCCTGTCGAACGCGAGGCAGGTACGCCGGCGGGGGGAACGGCGTACCTGCAGGGAGGAATGCGAACGTTAGCGGCGCTTAATCGCGCCAGGCCCAGCGCATTTCGTTGTTCTTTTTGTCGCGATAGAAGCCGCGGCGGTCAGTGAGTTCGGCAATCAGCCCCTCAAGGGCCTCGGGAGTCCCCTGCACTTCGATGTCTTGCGTCTTGCCGGGAAGGATGGCTGCGCTAATGACAAGCCGATAGCGCTGCGCACCGATGGCCGGGCTTTGCCGTTTGAACAGACCGAACCAGCCGGAGCCCGCTTGTTCGACCGGCGACATGGTCAGTGCACGAATGTCGCTCACGTCGACGCGGTACGACCATTCTTTGCCGGGTAGGTTATTGCCGAGTATCTGTGCATCGGGCGTGCGGAAGTACAACCCGGCGCCACCTACCGATGCGAGCACTTCTTCGCCATTTCGCCCGAACGGCAGTCCGGATATAAACGTCAGCTTGGGTGGCTCGGTGTGTCGGCCCAGCGATGCGTCAAGACCATTCATAGCCCCTCCCCAGAAAAGACGAAAACCACGTGCCGCTTTGCAGCTCGTGGTCGGTTACGCCTCTAGCTCCACCCCTCTCACGGCGTCCAGACTCAAGAGAGGTTTCATCGCTTCCACTATTCCTTTGTGTGCGCCGGTGTTTGGCGCTTCACTTGTCTACAACGTGGAGTCTAGGCCTTGCCGGTGGCGGCGTCTGTACTTTCGATCACTGATGCCCCCTCCTGAGCGGGGCGAAGCGGGCCGATAGTGAATAGCGAAGGCTTCGGGACTTCAGACCTCCTGGCTTCCCTCGCAGGGCGGGCCAGCGATCAGCCCAGCGCTAACCTCGTCACAACGGCGGCTCGAACAAAGAACAGGCAGAAACCATGGCTCGAGGACCAGTCTGGGTCTCAGTAGAGCAGGCGGCGGCACAGTTGCGGGTGCACCCGGAAACGATGCGGCGCTGGATTCGCGCGGGACGGCTCGAAGCCGACTACGTGGGCGGCAAGCGAGGCTATCGGCTGCGCTGGCGCCTGATTCGCGCCATCCTCGACGCTGACACCCCCAACGACATTCTCAGTCCCGCGCAGCGACGGAACCTCCCGGCGCCGGCGCGGATGGGTGCGGCCTTCGAGAAGGCGCTGGCGGCCGCAAGCCTCAAGGTGTCGGAGCTTGAAGCTCTGGGTGTCGATCAGTTGACAGCTCGCTTGGGCCTCTAGCTCGCCGGACCGGGCGTGATCGCGGCCGGTTGCTCCGAGACCTTGCGTTTGCGAGGAGCACCGTTGGCGGCGCGACGGTAGTACGCCGCCAACTCACGACAGCGCTTGTCGCAGAACCGCTGGTCGCGGCGAGTCTTGAAGAACTGCCCGCCGTTCGGGCAGCGTGGGTTACCGCAGCGCCCCTGCGCCTGCGATCGTTGTCCCATCTCCAGCGCAAACATCAGATAGATCGCGGTCAACAACGAATCGGCAACCATCTTGGGCTGCGGCGACCGCTGCGCCTCCACCAGCAGCGTGGTGTGCCCGGCGATGCGCTGGTTGACCCGGCTGACGACATGGAGACGAGCTGGTTCCAGCACATCGTCGGCGAGCAGAGCCTTGAACGCGTCGCTTCCGAGACTCTCTGGTGAAAGCTGCTCTGACGCCTGAAATGCCGGCTTGGCCCCCGATCCAGGAGGTGTGCCGTCGGTATTCAGCGCCACCCGGTAGGTGATGCTGCTGCCGTCGGACGCCCATGTATAGCGCTCTCGTAGAATGAGCAGCCGGCGCATCCGGCGCATCACGTCGGCACTCGCCGTGCGCGTGACGCTCGCCACGGCGTCCCACTCCTCATACAGCGTGCGGAACCGAAGCGCCTCCCACTGCCACTCCTGCAGCGAGCCACCGTAAGTAGGCACTCGCTCGCCTGTGGTGCACATAATGGTCCCCCAGCGCAGGGCGAACTGCAGCACATCTGCCGGCTGGCTACGGGAAGCTAGCCGAAGGAAGTCCGTCAGCAAGGTACGGCTGCGCAGCGGCTCGTACCGCTCCACCTCTGCGCCATCCCCTAGTGCTGGGGCCAGCCACGGTCCAGGGTCCGCCGTATCTGCACCCATGGGCCGCTGATCCAGCCATACGTACCCCGCCTTGGCGCGCGGCCACAGCCCTAGGCTTTCCAAGCTGGCTGGTGCCGGTGGGAGTGTGGCCGGCGAGGCTGGGGGCGCCGTCTGCGGCTCGGGCGGGGCCTTAGGGTGCCGGGAAAAGAGCATCTGTTGGGCCTAACTCAGTGGGTAATGGCGCGCGATTGTTTCAGGGCTTTGCACCCGCAGACCACGCGCACTGTTACTAACAACGGACGGCATACCAACCTGCAACATGTTGGAGAGCGGGCGCTCCAAACTCGAATCTAAGTGATGTCCGTAGCGGCAACCGGGGGCTATGCCGTTATAAGCAATGCCTGTTGGGCGCACACCCGACCCAACGTGGATTTATTGCAAACCAAGACCCTGCACTCGGACTGTTCGTGATGATGAGCCAGCGTGGGGCATAAGGCCGGCCACGTCACTTTGCGGGTTGGGCCAGCGTATGACCCGTGGGTAGAGACTACAGCGCCAACCTATGTCGCAGCTAGATGCTGTGCTTAGGAAGTATCCCAAACTGATGGCCTCCACCCTGCTGGTCGCTTCGATTCGATTAGCAAACAGCCCGCCCCCTGATGCCTTCGACGGCGCTCAGGCAACAGGCGCCGCGTGAAGGCATCAGGGGGGATGCCCGCGATTCGATGGCCGTCGACCCTCTTGAGATAGGCACTAGCTACGGGTCACTCTCGCCTGACACGGTGCGGTATGCTGGCACCCAGACGGAATGATGACACAGTGCCGGAGGTGACCATGGAGTATCGAAGGCTGGGCGAGTCGGGGCTGATGGTATCGGCCCTAGGGCTGGGCACCAACACTGTGGGGCCCGATCTCGACGAGGCCGCCACGGAGCGCGTGCTCGGCAAGTTTCTGGATCTGGGGATGAACTTCGTGGACACGGCTAACGTCTACAGTCACGGTACATCGGAGACCTATCTCGGCGCTGCGCTGGTACAGATGAAACGCCGCCACCAGGCGCTGCTCGCCACCAAGTGCGACGTGCCCATGAGCGATGCACCCAACGACGGCGGCGGCTCGCGACAGCACATCATGGAGAGTGTTCATGCCAGCCTGCGCCGCCTGCAGACGGACCACATCGATCTGTTGCAGATGCACCGCTACGACCCAGAAACGTCGATCGACGAGACCCTGCGCGCCCTGGACGACGTGGTCAGCCAGGGCAAGTGCGCTACATCGGGTGTGCGAACTACGCTGCCTGGCAACTGACCGACGCCCTCTGGGCCGCTCGCACCGCAGGATTGTCCCGCTTCGTGTCGATTCAGTCGGAGTACAACCTCATCTCGCGGGGCATCGAGACCGAAGTGGCGCCGGTGTGCCAGCGCTTTGGGGTCGGGCTCATCCCCTGGGCGCCGCTGGCCGCCGGATTCTTGACCGGCAAGTACAAGCGCGATGCACCGCGGCCGGCAGACTCCCGGGGTGGGCGGCGGCCCTACTGGTTCTTCGACCGCAGGGTGACCGGTGACAACTACGACCGCGTGGAACGGCTGCAGCAGTTCGCTGAGGAGCGGGCGCAGACGCTACCAGAGTTGGCCATCACGTGGCTGCTGCACCGGCCGGCGGTCAGCGTGGTGATTGTGGGCGCCAGCCGCGTCGGGCAGGTGGAGGCCAACGCGCGGGCGCTGGAGTGGAAGCTGACCGAGGACAAGGTGCGGCTCACTGCCGAAACCGCGGGCGTCAGCACGAGTTAGGTGTGGTGCCGAAGGCCGGGGTCGAACCGGCACGAGGGTTTCCCCCCAAAGGTTTTTGAGACCTCCGCGTCTGCCATTCCGCCACTCCGGCACGGGGTGGGGCTGCCGCCGATGCGGTGAGCGTACTGCTATGATACCAGCCCTGCGGCGCTGCGTGCAGGGGTAAGCGAGGCGCCTATCGCTCTTCGTCGCCGGCACTGGGTTGCCGGGGCGACAGGCTTCAACCTTCTGGAGGCGGGGTCCGCGGCACCTGTGTCGGACCGCGGCTTCGATGTGGTCTCGCTTCTCCCGCCCGCCCACCCTCGGGAACTTTGAGGAAGCGGGGGACACTCCCGCAACCCCTGCCAAAGAGGAAGCGTCCCCTCTGGACTCCCCTGTAGGCGAGGCCCAAGGTGCTCTTGACACCGAACGGCGTGCTTGTCAGGACCCGAAAGAGGCAGACGCCTTAGGACTGAACTCACCTCCGGCATGTCTCTCGGGGATGGCACTGCGCTACAATCGTGGGGATTGCCGCGGGCAGGGCGGAACTCGCAGGAGGACAGCATGGCTGAACAGCCGCATTTCGTGAAGTACACCTTCTATAAGGCCGATCCCCTTTGGCGCCGCCTGCCGAAGGATCAGAAGGCGGCGGGGGCAGGCGAGTTCCTCTCCAGCGTGGATGCCTGGCGAGACAGCATGCTGGTGCGAACCTACAACCTGCAAGGCACCCGTGGCGACGCCGACTTCCTGTTGTGGCAGGTGGCCCCCGAACTCTCGTCCATTCAGCAGTCGTTTTCTGACCTGGCGAACACTGGCCTCGGCCAGTACCTCAACGTGGCGTACAGCTACCTCGCGATGACCAAACACTCGCCGTACGTGTCGGGGCACACCCACGCCGGGCAGGAGGGCACGGGCCTGACGGTGCGGCCGAAGGATGCCACCTACTTCTTCGTGTACCCCTTTGTGAAGACCAACGAGTGGTATCAGCTCCCCATGGCCGACCGCCAGCGCATGATGAACGAACACTTCGAGATCGGCCACAAGTACCCCGGCGTGAAGATCACCACCAGCTACTCTTTCGGCCTCGACGACCAGGAGTTCATGCTGGGGTTCGAGACCGAGAAGCCAGAAGAATTCGTCGACTTGATCCAGGCGCTTCGCAGCTCGCAGGCGCGGCCATACACCCTGCGAGACACGCCAATCTTCACCTGCGTCAACACCGAACTGAAAGACATTCTGGATACACTGGTTGGGTAGTCTGCGTTAGTTGCGACAGCGAATGAACCGCCCAGAGCGCCCCGGCCCACCGCTCCGGCGCAAACCCCTACGGCTGCCGCACTACGACTACAGCCAAGCCGGGGCGTACTTCTTCACGACAGTAACTCGCGACCGTGAACTGCTGTTCGCGTCGACTCCGGCTCGGCAAGCGGTGCTGAGCGTCTGGCAAGCGATCGTTCCACATTGCGCTGCCGTAGAACTGGACGCGTTCGTCGTCATGCCGAACCACGTGCACGGGATCATCGTATCGACCCCACAGGATGTTCCGTTGGTGAGGGCGGCCTGCCGCCGCCCAACGGGGCTGAAATCACGCCAGATGACGCCAACTAAGCCGCGGGTCGTGCATTGACCACCCGCCACATCGCCGCCGCACTCACCCTGTTGGCCTTCACTCTGCGGGTGGTCGCGCTCGACCTCGAAAGCCTGTGGTTCGACACGGCACACAGCGGCGTGCTGGCCCTCAACCCATCGCTGGATGCGGTGGTGCGGGGCGCGGCCGCCGACTTCCAATCGCCGCTGTACTTCGTACTGCTGCACCTGTGGCTGGCCGTGGCCCAGGGCGACTTCTGGCTGGCGTTCCCGTCCGCGGCGGCAGGCGCGCTGATTGTTCCTCTGGCGTTCGTCACCGGGCAGCGGCTATTCAATGCCAACGCCGGGCTTATTGCCGCGGGCTTCTGCGCCGTCACCACCTACCAGGTCTATTATTCCCGCTACCCGCGCGGCTATATCCTGCTGGCCTTCCTGGCACTGCTGGCGGCCTATTGGCTCCACCGAGCGCTCATCCCCGTCCAATCATCCACCACTTCACGCTGGACGCCGTGGCTGGCACACCTCGCCGCGGCGATTGCCGCCATTTACACCCAGCCCTACGCCTTTTTCATCATGGCCGCGATGTGGGGCTCTGCGGGGCTGTATGCGCTGATGCACACCCCGCGCACGCTGCCCGCACTCGTCGGCGTTGGCGTCGCATCGGGCCTCGCATACCTGCCGTGGTTGGGAAGCACGTGGAGCCAGATGACCGGCGTGAAGGCCGGCGCTGACGCCTGGATCGAGCCGGTGTCCCGCGATTCGCTGAAGACGCTGTGGGATTGGCTGTGGTTCAAAACACGCGCCGAGTACCACCCGCTGGTGGATGTCGCCCTCCGAGCGGGGCGCTACCTGCTCACTGCGGTCATGGTCTCCGCTCTCTGGCCACTACGGTTCCAGTTCGGTCTGTGGTTCACGCTCGCACTGGTGGCCGGGCCGGTGGTGTTAGCCTTTGCGTTTTCGGTGGCCGTGGTCAGCCTATGGGACGCCCGCTACCTGGTTTCGGTGTCGCCGTTCTTCGCTCTCTGGCTGGGCGGGGCCGCGACCTCGTTGCCACAGCTCATCGCACGGCTGCCGCTGCCGTCCCGCGTGGTGCACCGCGCTCCTCTGGCGGCCGTGGGGCTGTTGGCGATCATGGCGATCCCGCCGCTGACGTCGCTTTATGGCGATGCTGCGTATCGGGCTGCCGATCTACGCGGGGCCATGGCACATATACACCGCAGCTATCAGCCAGGCGATACAATTCTCCACACGAATTACCAAAGCTATCTACCCGCTCTATGGTATGACCATACTGACGGCTCGCAGGGCGACGGCCCGTACCCAGCGCCCTGCGTCTGGGCATCGCTGCCGCCCGCGTGGTGCCAAGGTTCACCGTATCGCGAAGCCTACGTCAACCCCGCGCTCACTACGCTTGCTGAAGGCGCGCGCGCCATCCGGCGAGGCTGGGTGTTGGTGCTCTACAACCACAACAAGACGGGTGACGCCGAAGCCCAGCTCACCGAGGCTCGTAGCCGTCTAGCTTCCGGTGGCTTTCGTATCGTCGGCGAGCGCCAATTCAGCGGGGTGTACGCGCTTCAGATTGCGCGGGAACCATAGATGTCGCTGGGGTGTAGTAGTGCAGTGAAAATGTCCTCCTAACTGTGCAGTGACTCTGTCCTCGGGTAGGTGCGCCATGGGTGCTTGCAAGGGGCGGCCGGCAAGGCCGTGGGAGGAGGTGGCGGAGCGAGCAGGGGAACGGCTGCGGGCGCGCAAGGCTGCGCGCCCGCAGGGTGGTGGCAGTGGCAGGAGCGGGCTGGGTGGCGAGACATTCGCCCTCGAGCCAGACCGTCAGCTG
>SHYE01000084.1 GCA_009692935.1 Dehalococcoidia bacterium
TGGGTTCATGTTCAGGCGGGGTTGCCTGCCGTCAGTGTTGGTAGCAGCCTGGTGCGGCGGCGGCATCTCGGCTTCAGCGAGGCCCCTGGGCACCACCGACACAGGGGTGACCGCCGGTAGGTCGTTGCCGCCGGTCACCCCCAGGTGCTTCAGACGCTGGGCCGAGGGCAGCACCCTGCTTTGCGCTGAGCCCACGGCGTCGTTGTAGCTGGTAACCGTACGGCCAAGGTGCCTGCCGATGTTGTTGAAGTGGTTCATCAGTATCGCGATGCGGTCGTAGAGGTCTTTCCCAAGCTGGCTCACCTCCAGCGCGTTCTGGGTGAGGCGCTCTTGTCGCCAGCTATGCGCAACCGTCAGCAGCAGGGCTATGAGGAACGACGGCGTGGCGATGATCACGCGCTTCTCCAGCGCATCCTGAAACAGCGCGGGGTCAAGCGTCATCGCTGGACCGATGGAGGGTTCGATCGCCACGAACATGACCACGAAGTCGGGCGAGGACTCGATCTGGTTCCAGTACTCCTTGCCGGCGAGCTGCTGTACATGGGTGCGGAGCTGGCGTGCGTGCACCAGCAGGTACGCCTCGCGCTCGGTCTCGGTGGATGCAGCCACCGCGTTCAGGTAGGCGTCGGCCGATACCTTGGAATCGACCACCAGGGTGCGGCCGCCTGGCAGATGCACCGTCATGTCGGGGCGCAGCCGCCCGGCGTCGGTATCGAGCGTTTGCTGCTCGAAGAAATCGCAGTGCTCGATCATACCGGCGAGTTCGGCAACGCGTCGCAGCGCCACCTCGCCCCAGCGGCCGCGCACGGTGGGCGAGCGCAGCGCGGTGACCAGACTGCCGGTCCAGGTCTAGCTCCGGATCGCTCTTCCTCAGGTCGAGCAAGAGCTGTACTCCATCCGTCTTCCAGCGTAAGGTTGCGAAGGGATACTCCTCCTCGAACACTCTCTGTGCATACTCTCTCGCTTGCCGGATGGCCTGAAGGGAGCGAAATTCTCGGAACTCTGCAACCATCGCTACTTCAATTAGTTGCAGGTAGGACAGAGGTTTCCCCTTCACCTTGCCTGGGAGCGCTGGCCCGAGCACACCACCGTCATAGAACCAATAGCGCACAGTCGCTGGCCGAGCGTTGGCATAGCGTGCAGCCTCAGTTAGGGAGTAGGCGGGCAACATCAGTCTGCGCGCCCAAGGTTCCCTATGTTTCTTCAGAAAGCTAGGCATAACACCGTACGTCCCGGAATGCTACCATCAGACAGAAACGCGGGTCCGATGCCGCACATTGGAGGCCACCATTTCGGGATAGCAGGCGGACGCTGGGGGGCGTTTCCTACTCGTGGCGCTTATTCACACGATCTCGGAGTGCTCTAGCGTTGGCCGAAGCAGTCCACCACGAAGATACCATCATATCCCTCGCGCCGCTGATCTTTTAGAGGCGGTGACGCTGTTCGGCAGCAGTAGTTCAGACGCCTCTGAGTCTGTCCCGTCAGGAGGTCGAACCGCTCCGAGTCCCGAAGCTGGCGAGACTTGAATCGGTAGCCGAACTCGTTGAGTTAGTTGCCCAGGTAGCCAGCGTTCGCATGCTGGAACACCCCATAGATGCCCCGCTTCATGGCGCTCCAGTGCCCTCGATGTTCTGGGTATGCATGACACCAAAGCCTTACCCGACACCGCGACGCAGTCCACGCAAAGGGGTGCGCTAGGCGCACCCCTTTTTCTGAAGCGGGTCAGCGGGAGGGAGCTACGCCCGTTCCACGTAGTGCCCGGTGCGGGTGTCGACCTTGATGCGGTCGCCGTTGTTCAGGAACAGCGGTACCTGTACCACCAGGCCAGTCTCGGTGGTGGCCGGTTTGGTACCGCCCGACGCCGTGTCACCCTTGAACGATGGGCCGGTCTCGGTGATGGCTAGGTCGACCGACAGCGGCAGCTCAAGGCCAATGGACTCGCCCTCGTAGGTGAGGAGCTCGCAGGGCATCTCGTCCTTCAGGTAGTTCAGCTGGTCGCCCAGCTGGTCCTTCGACAGATTGTACTGGTCGTAGGTGTCCTTGTTCATGAACACGTACATGCCGTTGTCTTCGTACAGATAGGTAACGGCGAACTTCTCCATGCGAGCGCGCGAGAAGCGCTCACCGGCCTGGAACGTCTTCTCGATGGTGTGGCCGGCACGAACGTCGCGCAACTTGATGCGGACCTGCGCCGACCCGCGGCCTACTTTGATGTGCTCGTACTCAAGGATGGTGTAAAGCTTGTTGTCCAGCTCAATGGTTACGCCTTTGCGCAGTTCTGAGGTGCTGATCATGGAGGTCCCTAAGGAGTGGAGTTGCGTATGGTGCGGGGCCAAACGGGGCCACGCATATGGGACTACTTTACCATCTCCAAATGATCTACACCCGCGTCTCTCCACTGCCAAGGGTGTATCCGAAGAACGATATGAAGGTACTGGGTAGGCCGCGGTCACGTGGCCGCCGTCGTCCCACGCCGCATCGGCCTCGCGGGACCCGCCTCACCACCGGGTTGAATGCGGCCAGTGGTGGTGCTCACGCCGCTCGACGGCACGCCTTACCTCATCCCCGCTACCCCCATCGACCCAACCCTGGGTGCCGATCGGCTGTCCGGCGTGACCGACGGCGATGGTCCGGCTCCCAGGCTCGACCCATCTGTGGTTGCGCGTGGGTCGTCGGCGCTGCCTACACCCGGTATTCGTGGGGGCCGAAGTCGGCTTCGTAGAAGGGTGCAACGTGCTCGCCGGGCAGTGAGACGGCGTCGATCCGCTTGAGGTCTTCGGGCGTCAGCGTGATCTCCAGCGCCTGCATGTTGTCGTCGAACTGCTCCATGGTGCGGGGGCCGATGATCGGGCTGGTGACGCCGGGCTGCTGCGCCACCCACGCCAGCGCGAGCTGACTCATGCTGCAACCCTTATCGCGAGCCATCGCCTCCACCCCTTCAATCACGCTCCACATGGACTCGCGTAGGCGTTTGGCCTGCAGCGGGTTGGCGTTGGCGTAGCGGGCGTCTTCGGGCAGCGGCTCGCCGCGGTGGTACTTGCCGGTCAGCAGGCCGCCGCCCAGCGGGCTCCACGGAATGATGGCGAAGCCGTAGGTGCGGGCCATGGGCAGCAGCTCCCGCTCGATGCGGCGGTCCAGCAGGTTGTAGGGCGGCTGCTCGCACATGAAGCGGTTCAGGCCGTAGCGCTCAGCCGCCCACAGGCTCTCCAGCAACTGCCACGACGCGTAGGTGCTGGTACCGACGTAGCGCACCTTGCCGACGCGAATCAGGTCGTCCATCGCCCGCAGCGTCTCGTCGATGGGGATGTCGGACTGCGGCCGGTGGATCTGGTACAGGTCGATGTAGTCGGTCTGCAGCCGCTTCAGTGAGGCCTCGCACTGCTGGATGATGTGACGGCGGCTGTTGCCCTGCAGGTTCGGGCCCTCGCCCATCACGCCGTGCACCTTAGTGGCCAGCACCAGCGAGTCGCGCATGCCGTAGCGCGCGATGGCCTCACCCACCACCTCCTCACTCTTGCCGCGGCTGTAGACGTTCGCGGTATCGATGAAGTTGACGCCTTCAGCAATGGCCTTGTGGATGATGGCATACGAGTCGTCGGGCGTGGTGCGGCCGCCGAACATCATGGCGCCCAGGCACAGCTCGGAGACTTTGACGCCGGTTCGGCCGAGGGGTTTGTAGTTCATGGGGTGACCACTTTCCTTGGTTGAGATGGGGCCCTAAGGGATGAATGCACTCGCACCAGCCGCATGCACTTCTGAAAACCTATCATGACTCGCCACCACGGCTGCGAAGGCTGGGCTAATCCAGCCGATGGTTTTCAGAATTTCGTCGTGATCTGCACCCAGTGTCGGGCGGTTCCAAATGGGTTCATGGTGAAACACTCGGTTGCGGAAGTTGCGTAGGTAATTGAGGCGGCCGCTGATCGTGCTCCTTGTGCGTAGGCTCCGAGGCAGGTGAGGAAACACGGGAGCCCGTAGTTGCGGCCAGAACCTCCGCTCCTACGGGCGGCTGAGCAACGTGGTCCAGAACCCAAAGCTCAGTGAGGCAAAGGCGCGGCTGCTGAAACCGCTTTCTTCGCCTTCAGCAGCCGCGCCTTTGCCTCACTGACTTGATCAAGTTCTCGCTGGTGGAGGAGACCGGCGTTTGAGTCAAACCAGTCTCGCCCTTGGAGCCCCGTGTGCCCGGCAAGGCCGCTGTGCAAGGAGTTGCGGAGCGTCACCTCTAGCGCTTGGAGAAGTGGGTAGAACGCCTCGCTGAGGGCGGAGTTCCAGAGGTAGTACCCAATCGTCTCTACGTCTCTACGTCGCTCCCGTTCGTGCCGTGGCGGTATGGTTGCAATCGCTCAAGTGAAATGGCGGTGATGATTTCTGGGACGTTCGGCGCTTGCATGAGAGACGGGTTCGCGTTAGCATAGCAGTACAGTCCCCGAGCACTCCTCTCCTGGTGAAAGCCAGTGATGACCTCGGGGCTTTTCTATGCCGTCTGCAGCTTGCTGGCCTTGGTGATGTTGCGGACTTTGCCCGCCTCCAGCGTCAGCAGGTCCTCGATGCGGACGCCGCCCCAGCCGGTGATGTAGACGCCGGGCTCGTTGCTGAACACCATGCCGTCTTGCAGCACGTTGGTGGCCCGCTGCGCCACCCGTGGGTACTCGTGCACGTACAGGCCGATGCCGTGGCCCAGCGAGTGCCCGAAGTTGTCGCCGTAGCCGGCGTCGGTGATCACCTTGCGGGCGTAGCCGTCGGCCTCCTCACCCGTGATGCCGGTCTTGATCAGCGCCTCGGCGGTGAGCTGCGCGCCTAGCACCAGGTCGTAGATCTTCTTGAACTGGTCGTCTTGCTTGCCAAGGCACACAGTGCGGGTCATGTCGGCGCAGTAGCCGTCCACCTTGGCGCCGAAGTCCAGCACAATGGGCTCGCCCTCGCGGATCACGGTGCCGGTGGGGTGGTGGTGGGGCTTGGCGGCGTTGGGGCCGGCCGCCACGATGGTCTCGAAGGCCAGGCCCTCGCCACCGTGCTCATGAATGTACTTCTCCAGCTCCCAGGCCACCTGCTGCTCGGTCATGCCGGGATGCATACCGGCGTACACATGCTCGTAGGCGTCGCCGGTCAGGTCCTGCGCCCGGTGGATGGCGCCGATTTCCGACGGCTCTTTCACCGCGCGCAGCATCTCGACGGTCTCGCTGTCGGGTGTCAGCTCGGCGCCGGTGTCGGCCACCGCCTTGGTCAACGCCTGGAACATGGCGTAGGTCACGTGATTCTCGTCGAAGGCCACCCGCTTGCCACCTAACTGCTTTACCGCATCGGGGAGCCAGGAGCCGAGCCCGCCGGCGACCTGCCGCACCTCGAACTCGGGCGCCTGAAGCGTTGCCTGTTCGGTGTAGCGGAAGTCGGTGAGCAGCAGCGCCTGTTCCCTGGCGATGAACAGGTAGCCGGTCGAGCCGGTGAAGCCGCTCATATAGCGCCGATTCTCGCCCTGTGACACCAGCATGACGTCGTAGTTTTTCTCCGCCATGGTCGCCCGCAGCCGATTGAGTCGAGTCTCCATACTGTGCCTTTCTCTCGGAACGAATAACCTACGCTGAATCAAGCAGGCCGCACGCCTGCAGCAGGGTCTCCATCTGCTCGGGCGCCGCCCCCGCGTGTTGCCACCAATGCAGACGCCATCCAGCGGCCGCCGCGGCCGCTGCCAGCTCGGCGCCGGGCGCTTGCAGATGGATCGCGTGGCACCGCCCTTGGTACACCAGCGCGAAATCGACACTGAGGCTGGTACCCGGCGCCCACACCTGCGGCAATACTACTGCTAATGGTAGCCCCAAAAGCCAGTTGCCGGAAACTCGCGCCACTGACTGGCGTCCATCCAGACCCTGCGAGCGAGCCGTATCCACCAATTTTTCGTCCTCGGCCACGGCTGCCTCGCTCACGGGGTCCGTGGCGAGGTAGGCCTTCCGCAGCCGATTCATAAAGCTGCGGAGGAAGGTCACCTGCTGATCGGGCAGCGACTGCTTGAGGATTTGGAGGGTATCGCACAGCGGCCAGCAAGGGTACGGGTATAGCAGCCGCATGGCGCTTTCGGCCAGCCCTTTCCGTAGCCCCGGCGACTCGGCCTGCAACGGCATGACGCCGGTATAGGGCTGGATGGCGTCGTCATCGCCGGACAGCGTTGCTTGCAGAAAGCCGTAGGGGTCGAAGGCGGCTTCGTCGTGCACGAACAACGGGCAGGGCTCAACACCCTGTACACAGCGCTGACACCGTACGGCGCCCAAACGGTGCTGGGCGACGAGGTCCGTCAGGGTGAGGGTTGAACCGGAAGCGGTAACACGCCGCGCCATTTCCGGCGACGTGCCGCCGAACAGCAGACTGGGTGTCACCCGGCTACGCTCCCTGGGCGGGTTGCTCGCGCAGCATGCCGACCAGCGCCTCCAGCGCGGCCAGATAGCCGCGCCAGCCGAGGCCGGTGATCATCCCGACAGCTTTGTCCGAGAGCACCGAGTGATGCCGGAACGCCTCGCGGGCGTAGACGTTCGAGATGTGCACCTCAACGAAGGGCTTGGCAACGGCGCCGAGAGCGTCGCGTACCGCGATGCTGTAGTGCGTCCAGGCGGCGGCGTTGATGATGATGCCATCTGCTGCGGGGGCTTGCTGGTGGATGAAGTTCACCAACTCGCCCTCCAGATTGGTCTGATACGCCAGCGTCTCCACCCCCAACGCCGCGGCTTTCTCGGCGAAGCGCTGCTCGATGTCACCGAGGGTCGTTGTGCCGTACAGCACGGGCTCGCGGGAGCCCAGCGTGTTCAAGTTCACGCCGTTGAGCAACAGAATCTTCATCGAAGACTAGACCAGTGCCGGCACGGGCGCCTCTGCCGCTGCCTGATCCTGGTCGGCCAGCTTCACCGTGGCCCCACAGGCGAGGCACTTGGCGTTGCCGCGCAGCGGCTGCACCATCAGGCCGCCGCACTGTGGACAAGGCTCGACGATGGGGCGATCCCAGGCCGTGAAGTCGCAGTTCGGATAGTTGTTACAGCCGAAGAACACCCGGCCGCGCGGACCGCGCCCGCGCTTCTCCACGATGTCGCCGCCGTCCTTGGGGCACTTCACGCCAGCAACGGTCTTCACGATGCGCTTGATGACCCGGCACTCGGGGAAGCCGGAGCAGCCGATGAACTTGCCGAACCGGCTCAGCTTGAAGATCAAGGGCTTGCCGCACTCCGGGCAGTCCTCACCAGCGGGCTCCGGCTCGAACACCACCTTTTCGATCAGCTTGTCGGCACGTTCAACGGCGGTGTTGAAGGGACCGTAGAACTCGGTGAGCACGGGCACCCACTCACGCTTGCCGTCGGCGATGTCGTCCAGCTCGTCTTCAAGCTGCGCGGTGAACTGCAGGTCCACAATCTCCGGGAAGTGTTCTGCCAGCAGGTCATTCACCACCATCCCCAGGTCTTGGGCAACGAAGGCGCGTTTCTCTTTCTTCACGTAGTCGCGCGCCTGGATGGTGCTCAAAATGCTGGCGTAGGTGCTGGGACGGCCGATGCCGTTGGCCTCCAGCGCCTTGATCAGCGTAGCGTCGGTATAGCGGGGCGGCGGCTGGGTGAAGTGCTGTAGTGGCAGGATCTCGCGGGCGTTCAGCGCCTCGCTCTTCTCCAGCGGCGGCAACGGACTCGTGTTCTCGTCGTCCTCGTCGTCCCGGCCTTCCTCGTACAGCGCCTGATACCCCGGAAACACGACGCGGGTACTGGATACGCGCAGCAAGTAGCCGGTGTTGGCCTGGGCGCTCTTGCCATCCACGTCGACCGTGGTGGTTTCCATGGTGGCCGAAGACATTTGGCTGGCGACCATACGCTTCCAAATCAGATCGTACAGGCGCAACTGCTCAGCGGTCAGGAACTGCTTCATTGCTTCCGGGTCGCGCGCAATGACGGTCGGCCGGATGGCTTCGTGGGCTTCCTGCGCCCCGCGGGTACGGGTGACGTATTGGCGCGGCCGCCCCGGAATGAAGTCGCCGCCAAAGCGATGCACGACGTAGGCGCGCGACTGGTCGAGCGCGGTGTCGGCAACCCGCACCGAGTCGGTACGCATGTAGGTAATCAGACCGACCGGGCCGCCACGCCCAATGTTCAGGCCCTCGTAAAGTTGCTGAGCGACGGCCATGGTGCGCTGTGCGGTGAAACCCAACTTGCGCGAGGCTTCCTGCTGCAGCGTCGATGTGGTGAAGGGTGGCGCCGGGTGGCGCTGGCTGTTCTTGACCGCCAGCTCGGCCACGGTGTAGGCAGCCGTCTTGAGGTCGGCGCTCAGCTTGTCCGCCTCCACTTTGTTGCCAATAGTGATCTTGCTCCGCTTGCCCGCCAGGTTGACCAGCGTGGCGACGAAGCTATCGACTGAGCGGTTACGGCTGCGGGTTGCGGCCACGGTCACCGCGGCGGCGGTCAGTTTCGCCAGCTCGACGTCAATGCTCCAGTATTCCTGGGCTGTGAAGTTGGATATCTCTCGCTCACGGTCCACGATCATGCGCAGCGCAGCACTCTGCACGCGTCCGGCCGAGAGCCCGCTCCGCACTTTGCGCCACAGAATGGGACTGATCTTGTAGCCTACCAAGCGGTCCATTACCCGGCGCGCCTGCTGCGCGTTCACCAAATCCATGTCGATCTGGCGGGGGTGCAGGAAGGCCTCTGTGATGGCCTCAGGCGTGATCTCGTGAAATACGACCCGGGAGATGGGCCGGTCTTTGATAGCCGCTGCCTCCACCAGGTGCCAGGAGATGGCCTCACCCTCCCGGTCAGGGTCGGTGGCCAGGAAGATGTCTTTGGCGACAGCCGCCATCTTCTTCAGCTCCGACACCACATCCTTCTTTTCCTTAGGGACGGTGTAGGTAGCGGCGAAGCCGGCATCCGGGTCAACGCCCAGGCGGCTTTTCGGCAGGTCTCGCACGTGGCCCAGCGAGGCGCGCACGATGTAGCGGCTGCCTAACACCGGCTGGATGGTGCGGGCTTTGGCCGGCGACTCCACAATCACCAAGCTCTTGCCGGTGGCCGAGGCAGCGGCGGCTGAAAGTTCGGCGGCCCTGGTCTTCCGTACCGCCGCTTTGGCGGCGGCCTCCGACACCGGTGCGCTCGAGGCGACGGTCTTCGTGGTTGACGCTTTGCGGGCGACTGGCTTCTTGGCGGCCGCTTTACGCGCTGCCGGTTTTGCTGTCGCCGTGGTCTTTTTCGTGCTTCGAGCTGGGCTCATTGAATAACTCACAGTCTTGGGTGCTGTGCCACCAGCATAGCTACACCCAGCGAAGGGCGTCAACGCAGCTTACACCTTCCCGGTGGTAAT